>CAZPMO010000114.1:0-15541 GCA_964587515.1 uncultured Rhodospirillaceae bacterium
GCCGGCCGAGAGGCTCGCGCCCGTGGGTACGCCCGAGACGGTCACCGAAAGAGTTTCCGAGACGTCGGTAAGTTCGGCGGTAATGTCGAGAGCGATGGCGGTGTCTTCGTTGCCGGTGACATTGGTGACCGTCACAAGCGGCGGGTCGGCCTCCGGGTTCACCGTCACGGCGATATTCTCGATGGTCTGGGCGGTACTGCCGTCGGATGATTCCACGCTGGTGGCTGTGACGCGGAGCGTGAAGTCGGCGTCAGAATCGGCCGGCGGGGTGATGGTCAGACCCGAAAGCTGAGCCAGGGTCAGAGTCCAGGAGCCGTCGCCATTGTCGATGCCGGCCGAAAGCGTGGCGCCCTCGGGCACGCCGGCGATGGTGATCGTCAGGCTCTCCGAACCGTCGGTATCGGTCAGGGCGGCGGCGATATCCAGCGCAATGGCGCTGTCCTCGAAGCCTGTCACGTTCTGAACGAGGAGAGAAGGCGCGTCGGCGACGTCCGGTGTGGTCTCGGTCTGGACTGGGAAAACTTCTTCCTCGTCCGTTTCGATCACGCGCGTCACGGTCTCGGATTCCGTTTCCTCTGCCGCTTTCTCGGCTTCCTCGGCTTCCTCCGCCGCTTCCTGAACCTTCTCCGCTTCGATTTGCTCAGCTTCCAACTGTTCGGTTGCCGTTGTCGCCGCGGCGAGGGAAATTCCGGCGTTCTCGAGCGCGACGGCGGCGGTGGTCTCGCCCGGCGCGATCAGATCGTCTTCGGTCTGGACCGGCGCGACAACAGCGGACGGTGTCGTGGCCTGGTCCGCCTGCTCATCGGAATCGGTTTCGACGGTCTCGGCGATCTCGCGACCGCCCCGTTCGCGCCCGCGCGCCGCATTCGTCGTCCGTGTATCGGCCGCGACCGCGTTCGCGTCTTCGTCGGTGAACTGAATTCCGGCGTCGGCGTCGTCGCCGATATCGAGGCGGGTGCTGGATTCGGTCTCGCCGTCGCCGCGCAGCGATACGGTATCAATATCGGCGCCGTCGAACAGGTTGGCCTCGACGGCCCGGTCGACGCTCTCGGATCCGGCGTGAATGCTGGCCAGGAAATTCGGCATTGAGCCGCCCTGCACGGCCTGCTCGCGATCCGACTGGTCCTGGTGCGATGAGGTGTCCTCGGACGCCTCCAGCGTTTGCGGCCCGTCCCCCGCGCCCAGCATTTCGGGATCAACGGCGGCCATTAGCTGATCATCCAATGGTTGTGTATCGTCTATGTTCGACCAGTCTGACATTTCGTCCTATTCCTTCTAACCAGTCCCCTGGGTCTTCTGTCGCTTTTGCCGCGATCTGGGTTAAAGTTACCGGGAAACATTTAATTTGGATTTTAGGAAAATGCTTAACGCGGCGGAAAACGCCGCGAATCCTGTGACACTCGTCACAGAGTGATGCAACTATAGCGGAAATGTCCGTAAATCAGGGGTGAGGCGCGGCGCGGCTTTCCGGCCCATTAATCATTAAGCCGGGCATGCGCGCCATCGCCGCCGCGGCGCGTCAACCTAAACAATAATATGGTGCCCCCGGTGAGACTCGAACTCACACTCTGTTGCCAGAACTGGATTTTGAATGTGTGGTGTTGGTACGGGTGGCCGGACTCGAACCGGCAAGTCCTTGCGGACAGCGGCTTTTGAGGCCGCCGCGTCTACCAATTCCGCCACACCCGCGTCACGGAAAGGGTACAACGTCACAGTTTACGTCACAAGTCGAGCTTCTCGACCGCCTCAAACAGGTTCGTCGGTGACAGGTGGGCGTACCGCATGGTCATCTGGATGGTCTTGTGGCCAAGCCACTCCTTGACCACCAGCAAGGGCACCCCTCGTTGCACCAGCCGGGACGCGCAGGTGTGTCGCAGGGCGTGGGGAACGTACTGATCGTCGCTCCCGTGGCCCAGGTGGTCCTTGGCGCGATCCCAGGCGTGGCGGATCGAGCCGCGCGACATATCGAAGGGCTTGTTGATCCCGCGTCGACCATGCAGGACATCCCGGGCCCGTCTGGTGAGGGGCACGGTGCGCGCCTCGCCATTCTTCGTGGCCCACACTGTGACATGGGGCTTCATGCCGTCGACGGCGACGTCCCGCCACTCCAGTCCGCGCGCCTCGCCTACGCGGAGCCCGGTGTCGACCAGTACAGCGACGAGGTCGTGCATGTCGGTCTTGCCCCATCGCTGGTAGAGCGTGAGCAGGGCCTGCTCCTCGTCCTCGGTGAAGAACCGGATGCGCCCCTTGGCCTCCTGGCGGCGCTCGATGTGCGGCAGGTGGTCGAGCCAGCGGCGCTGGTGGGCGAACCGCAGCATCTTCGAGAGTGCGGCGAGCTTCCGGTTGATGGTGCCGTTGCTGTTGCCCTTGTCCTCCAGATGCTCAATGTAGGCGTCAACCGCAAGCGCATCTATCGCACAGATGGGTTTGTTGAAGCCAAAAAAATTGACCGCCGCCTGCGAATTGAGCGCCGCCGTTTCTTCGCTGGCAGAGCCCTCCCACACGCGCTTCATGACGCGGTCGCGGAGAGACCCAAGGGTCGTTGGCGCTGATCCGGTCTCCCCGCCCACGGGCAGGGGCTTGCCGGCCAGGAGGGCCGCGTTGAGTTCAGCCTCCAGTAACCTCGCCTCGTCCTCGGTGCGGCAGGACCGGCGTACACGCTGGCCCTCATGGGCCACGTCGACCTGCCATCGTTTACCTCGTGGTCTGATCATCAGTTCTTCTCCATGATGTTGGTCAGTCTCTCGATGAACTTCTCCCCCTGGGGCGTCAACTGGACCTGCTTGCTGCGGGTGTCCATCGGGTCACGCCCGTCGGCGACGTATCCCGGCCCCTCTTTTTTGCGCCACGTCCAGTCGGTCCACAGGGAAATGAGCCTGCTCGCCGCGCTCTGGCTGACGCCGATGCGTTTGATCAGGTCTTTCACCCTCATGGGCTCCCTATTCAGCGATATGTCCACCAGTGCGAGGGCGCTCGCGACCGGCATATCAGCATCCACCTCCCGAAACGCACTCAGGACTGCATGGATTTTTCTGAGTTGTTTGGTTTCTGTCCTGTTCAGCATCAGAGCTTTCTCCCCTATCCTGCGGACCCCAGCGGGTACGTTTCTGATTTACCACCACGTACAACCGACCGACCCACAGACACAGCGTTCCGTCACTGATTTCTACATCTATGGGCCAGCGACCACAAGTGCAACCATTCCACTCCGAATATAGTTCTATGAAAGGGAGCGCCTTGGTGTAGACGAAAAATTTTCTCACGTTCAGCCTCACATTTTTGCATAGGTTATCGGCTGGGTCACAAATGTCCCAGCAGGCTCAATTTACGGTATTTGCGGATCAATCCCATGACCGATGTGGCCACGGGAATTGCTCTAGGGCCAACCTGATGTTTATCGGTAGTCTTTTAGGCTGGCCGCTAGATCAACAAGATCGTCGATGATGTCGTTGATCCCTGGCATCACGTTCCGCCGGTGATCGGGGGCTATGCGGATAACCGTGCGACCGTTCTCCGAAGTGGAGACGAACACACCTTGGTCCTCCAGATATTGCACCCGCCGCCTCGTGGTTGTCCGCGCATCCCCTGTGGCTCGCGCCAACGAGGATATATCCAACGGGGCACCTTGCAGTTCACCAATGGTATCGTGGGTGTTCATGTCAGTTCCTTCTCGACATACATCGCGAACGCCTTGAACTCGGGGATGTACTTCCCGTTGGCGTCCGTCATGAGGTTTCCCGCCGCCGACAGCATGCGGCCCATGTCCAGGCCGAGGGTGTCGGTGACGATCTTGAAAGCGTAGGCGACGGCGAGAACCTGCTCGTCCTTCGCTGCACCGTGGTCGCGGACGTGGTACTGCATCTTGTCGATGATGCTGAATGTCTCAGCAGCGATGCGGCTGACGTCCGCGTTGTTCACGCGGTCCATGTTGGTCACGCCTTGCTGTCCTCCTTTTGCTCCTTGAGGATGTCCCGACCGTCTCTGCGGTTCAGGACGCGATATGCGCCGTCGGCGTTCCGGGTGCGGCGCTTGATGTCGAGCAGCAGCGTCGAGTAGAGGGCGGCGTTGCGCTCGCGGTAATCACGGAAGCGAACCTCGTCCTCGACGGCAGCGCCTATGTCGAGGCAGATTTCGGTGAACTTGCGCTCGACCGAGATGGTGCTGATCACCGTGCGGAGGACGAGGAAGGCAATTACCTCGGGCTCGACGTCCACGATGATCTTGGCGGCACCTAGATGGCGGGCTGCGCGCCGGTCGCTGGCTTTCACAAGGAAGTCCTGTATCCCCTCGGTGAGGGGGCGGATCGTGCTTCGCACAAGGTAGGACCCTGTGTGCGTGTCGGCCTCCGGAGCCCGGATGATAGCCGTGCGCCGCGCCGGGTCAACAACGGAGAGTATCAGGACCGACCAATTCCTGCGCTTGTCGCGACGCAATGGGGCTGGTACACACCGCGCGGCCGGGTAAAGGGAGCCGAAACGTGCTGCGTGGACTGTATGACTGGGTGATGGGGCTGGCGGCCCGGCGCGACGCGGTATGGGCTTTGGCCGCGATTGCCTTCATCGAAAGCTCGGTCTTCCCGGTGCCGCCCGACGTGCTGCTGATCCCCATGGTCCTGGCCACCCGCGACCGCGCTTGGCGCTTCGCCGCGATCTGCACCATCGCATCCGTGCTGGGCGGCATGCTGGGCTATGCCATCGGCCATTATCTGTTCGAGGCGGCGGGGCGGCCGGTCCTCGAATTTTACGGCTATGGCGGCCAGTTCGAGGATTTCCGGGGGCGCTACAACGAATGGGGCGCGTGGATCGTGTTCATCGCCGGCATCACGCCGTTCCCGTATAAGGTGATTACCATCGCCAGCGGCGTCACCGAGCTCAACGTGGCGACTTTCACCATCGCCTCGGTGCTGGCGCGCGGCCTGCGTTTCTTCATCGTTGCCGCGCTGCTGTGGTGGATCGGCCCGCCGATCCGCGACTTCATCGAACGCCGCCTCGCCCTGATGACTATTTTATTCTGCATCCTGTTGATCGGCGGCTTCGTACTCGCCAAATACGCCCTATGAGGAACGGAACCGTCGCCCTCGCCGTCCGCCACGCGCCGGCCCTGATCGCGGCCGCCAGCGTGATCATTCTCGGCACCGCGCTGGCCTCGCAATATTGGGGCGATCTCGCGCCCTGCAAGCTCTGCATCTGGCAGCGCTGGCCCTATGTGGCGACGATCGCATTGGGCGTGATCGCCTGCTTTGCCGCGGGCCCACCGCGCCAGGCGCTGATCGCGCTTTGCGGGCTGATCTTCGCCGTCGGCGCGGCAATCGCCGTCTATCACGCCGGCGTCGAGCAGGGCTGGTTCGCCGGTCCGACCACGTGCAGCGGCGACGCCACCCAGGCCAATACGCTCGAGGAATTGCGCCGCCAGCTACTGGCCCAGCCCGTGGTGCGCTGCGACGAAATCCCGTGGTCGCTGTTCGGGATATCCATGGCCGGGTACAATGCCATTGTCTCGGCCGGGCTGGCGGTGGCGAGCTTCTACGCGGCTTGGCGCGTGACGGGGAAACGATGAGCGACGACGGCGCGAAACCACGTCCCAAAACCACCGGCGAAGGCCGCATGCCGGGCGATCCCACGCGCACCGAAATCGTCGAGCGCATGATCCGCGTCGATCATGCCGGCGAGTATGGCGCGGTGCGGATCTATGAGGGTCAGCGCGCGGTGCTGCGGCGCGGCGAGGCCGCCGAGATCATCGACGAGATGGCCGACAAGGAGGCCGAGCATCTGGCGCGATTCAACGAGATCGTCGGCGCGCGCGGCGTGCGTCCGACGGCGCTGCTGCCGCTCTGGCACGCGGCCGGTTTCGCGCTGGGCGCGGCGACCGCGCTGATGGGCGAGCGCGCTGCGATGGCGTGCACCGCGGCGGTCGAGGAAGTGATCGACGAACATTATGCCGATCAGGCCCGGCGGCTGGGCGATGACGAGGCGGAGTTGCGCGCCACCGTCGAGGAATTCCGCGCCGATGAAGCCGCCCACCGCGAGACCGCGCTGGCCGCCGGCGCCGAGCAGGCACCCGGTTACGAGACGCTCACCGCCGCCATCAAGACCGGCTCACGCCTCGCCATCTGGCTCTCGACCAGGATTTGAGGCAGTGGGCGCTCAGCCCTCGGCTTCGATTTGCTGGCGGGCGGTGTCCATCAGGCGGGTCATTTCCTTGCGCACCGCGTGGGCATCGTCGGCGACGCCCTTGTCCTGGAAATCGGCCATCACCTTCTCCAAAACGTCCTCGTCGCCCGGCTTCTCGAAATCGGCGATCACCACCTCCTTGGCGTAGGCATCGGCGTCGGCGCCCGAAATGCCCATCTTCTCCGCCGCCCACAGGCCGAGCAGCTTGTTGCGCCGCGCGATGACCTTGAACTCGAGTTCCTGGTCGCGCTTGAATTTAGTCTCGAAACCCTTTTCGCGGTCGTCGAAAGTGGACATGGCTACTCTCCTTAAGTCGGCTGGCCCTATTTTCGTTCATCGGAAGCGGCGCCGCAACGGGGGATGTGATATATCGGAAATATGTGCACTGTCGTCATTCTCCGCCGCCCCGATCACGACTGGCCGATACTGTTCGCCGCGAACCGCGACGAGATGACGGAACGGCCGTGGCGGCCGCCCGGCCGCCACTGGCCCGACCGTGAAAACGTTACCGCCGGGATCGACGAACTCGCGGGCGGAACCTGGCTCGGCGTCAATGACGAGGGCGTGGTCGCGGGACTCATGAACCGGCGCGATTCGCTGGGTCCCGACCCCGGGCTGCGCAGCCGCGGCGAGCTGGTGCTGGAAGCGCTTGATCACCCGGACGCGGCGGAAGCGGCGGAGGCGCTGTCCCACCTCGACGGAACCAGCTATCGCAGCTTCAACATGATTATCGCCGACAATCGCGACGCTTATTGGCTGCGGTCGCTGGGCGCCGAGGGAGACAGCGGGGTAACCGCCAGCCCCATCGCCGAAGGGCTCGCCATGATCACGTCGGAGGATCTGAATGATTCCACCTCGCGGCGAATCGCGCACTATCTGCCCCGTTTTCGCAACGCGCCGATACCCGATCCCGAGTCCGCCGACTGGTCGGGCTGGCAGGCGCTTCTCGCCTCAGAGGAACGGCCGCCGGGAACAGAACCGCGCGAGGCGATGAATATCGTCTCCGAGACCGGCTTCGCGACCTTGTCGAGCTCGCTGATCGCATTGCCCGCGATGCATCGCGATGTGCGCAAGCCGGTTTGGCGATTCGCCGCCGGCGGGCCGGGCGTCGCGCCGTGGCTGCCGGTTACGCTGTGAGCAACAGTGATTAACGGCTTGTAAAGAACCGTCTGGCCCATTGTTACGGGACCGGGGAGTTGCTATATCAGATGGGTCCCGGTGGCCGTCGCGCCGCCGCGTATTTTTTTCCGCTAAATCCGGATTTCGCCATGGCTCGCCGCAGACGAATTTATGAAGGCAAGGCCAAGGTCCTGTTCGAGGGGCCCGAGCCCGGCACCCTGGTGCAATACTTCAAGGACGATGCGACCGCGTTCAACAATCAGAAGACGGGCACCATCACCGGCAAGGGCGTGCTGAACAACCGGATTTCCGAATATCTGATGGTGAGGCTCGCCGAGGTCGGTATTCCGACCCATTTCATGCGCCGGCTGAACATGCGCGAGCAGCTTGTCCGCGAGGTCGAGATCATCCCGGTCGAGATCGTGGTGCGCAACATCGCGGCTGGCTCGATCGTAAATCGATTCGCGCTGACCGAGGGCGCGCCGCTGCCGCGATCCATCGTCGAGTATTATTACAAGTCCGACGAGCTCGGCGATCCGATGATCGCGGAGGAGCATATCACCGCCTTCGGCTGGGCGTCGCCGCAGGAACTGGACGAGATCATGCACATGTCGCTCAGGATCAACGATTTCCTGACCGGGCTGTTCATCTCGATCGGCATCAGGCTGGTGGATTTCAAGCTGGAATATGGCCGGCTGTGGATGAACGAGGAACTCCGCATCGTGCTGGCCGATGAGATCAGTCCCGACAATTGCCGGCTGTGGGACGCCCAGACCAACGAGAAAATGGACAAGGACCGCTTCCGCGCCGATCTCGGCTCGGTCGAGGAGGCCTATCAGGAGGTCGCGCGCCGGCTCGGCATCCTGCCCGAAAGCGGCCCCAGCGACATCAAGGGCCCGGCGGTGATGCAGTAGCGGCGGCGAGGTGAAGGCGCGCATCCATATCACGCTGAAGCACGGCGTTCTCGACCCCCAGGGCAAGGCCATCGCCAATGCGCTCGGCGGGTTGGGCTTCGGCGGCATCGGCGAGGTGCGCCAGGGTAAATTCATCGAGATCGAGATCGACGAGACCGACCCCGCCCGGGCGCGCGAAAACGTCGAAGCCATGTGCACCCGTCTGCTGGCCAATACCGTGATCGAGGATTACCGGATAGATATCGAGGAATGAAGTCCGCCGTCATTGTCTTTCCCGGCTCCAACTGCGACCGCGATATCCAGGTTGCGCTGGACGCCAGCATGGACGAAGCCACGCTGATGGTGTGGCACGGCGAGGCGGATTTTCCCGCCGTCGATCTGATCGTGGTGCCCGGCGGATTTTCCTACGGCGATTATTTGCGCGGCGGCGCCATGGCGGCCCATTCGCCGGTGATGCGGGAGGTCGCGCGCCGCGCCCGGGACGGCGTGCCGGTGCTCGGCATTTGCAACGGTTTCCAGATCCTGACCGAGGCCGGTCTGTTGCCCGGCGTGCTGATGCGCAACGCGGGGCTGAAATTCGTTTGCCGCGACGTCTGGCTGCGCGTCGAAGCCGCCGACACGCTGTTTACCCGGGGTTACGCGGCGAACCAGGTGATCCGCATCCCCATCGCCCATAACGAGGGCAACTTCTTCGCCGATCCAGACACGCTCGCGCGCCTCGAAGGCGAGGGGCGCGTCGCGTTCCGCTATTGCGACGCGGACGGCGCGGTGACAGACGCGGCCAACCCCAACGGCTCGGCGACCGGGATCGCCGGTATCCTGAACGACGACCGCAACGTGCTGGGCCTGATGCCGCACCCCGAGCGTCTCGCCGAGGCAGCGCTCGGCGGCGACGACGGGCGCGCGATGTTCGACGGGCTGGTCGAGGCGCTGGCCCGATGACGGATATCACGCCCGAGATCGTCGCGGAACACGGGCTCACGCCGGAGGAATATGGCCGTGTCGAGCGCATCATGGGGCGCTCGCCGAACCTGACCGAGCTTGGCATCTTCTCGGTGATGTGGTCGGAGCATTGTTCCTATAAATCGTCCAAGCACTGGCTGCGCGAGCTGCCCACCGAGGCGCCGTGGGTGATCTGCGGGCCGGGCGAGAATGCCGGGGTGATCGACATCGGCGACGGCGACGCGGCTATTTTTAAGATGGAAAGCCACAACCACCCGTCCTTCATCGAGCCCTATCAGGGTGCGGCGACCGGGGTCGGCGGTATATTGCGCGACGTGTTCACCATGGGCGCGCGGCCCGTCGCCAACATGAACGCGCTGCGCTTCGGCAGCCCGGATCATGCGAAGACCCGCCATCTGGTGTCCGGCGTGGTCGCCGGCATCGGCGGCTACGGCAACTGCATCGGCGTCCCCACGGTGGGCGGCGAGACCAATTTCGACGCCGCCTATAACGGCAATATTCTGGTCAACGCGATGACCGTGGGCGTCGCCGACGCGAACCGGATCTTCTATTCGGCGGCCGCGGGCATCGGCAACGCCGTGGTCTATGTGGGTTCCAAGACGGGCCGCGACGGCATCCACGGCGCGACCATGGCGTCGGCCGAGTTCGACGACGATTCCGAGGAAAAACGTCCCACCGTGCAGGTCGGCGACCCGTTCACCGAAAAACTTTTGATCGAAGCCTGCCTCGAGCTGATGGCGACCGATGCGATCGTCGCGATCCAGGACATGGGCGCGGCCGGGCTGACCTCGTCCTCGGTCGAGATGTCGTCCAAGGGCGGCGTCGGGGTGGAGCTCGACCTCGACCGGGTGCCGGTGCGCGAGACCGGCATGACGGCCTATGAGATCATGCTGTCGGAAAGCCAGGAACGCATGCTGATGGTGATCCGTCCCGAAAGCGAGGCGGCGGCGCGCGCGGTGTTCGAGAAATGGGAGCTCGATTTCGCGGTGATCGGCCGCATCACCGATGGCGAGCGGCTGGTGCTGAAGAAGGACGGCGTCGTCGCGGCCGAGATTCCGGTGCCGCCGCTGGTCTCCGAAGCGCCCGAATATGACCGCCCGTGGGTGGCGACCGTCCCCGCGACGGACTCGTCCGCGTCGGACTTGGAGATTAAGCCGTCGGCCGCGTTGAAACGCCTCATGGCCGCGCCCGACCTGGCTTCCAGGCGCTGGATCTGGGAGCAGTACGATCACATGGTGATGGGCGATACGGTCGGCCGGCCGGGCGGCGACGCCGCCGTGGTGCGGGTCCACGGAAAGCGCAAGGGGCTCGCGATCACCACCGACTGCACGCCGCGCTACTGCCTCGCCGATCCGGTCGAGGGCGGCCGTCAGGCGGTCGCCGAGGCGTGGCGCAACCTCACCGCCGTGGGCGCGACGCCGCTGGCCATCACCGACAATATGAATTTCGGCAATCCCGAACGGCCCGAGATCATGGGCCAGTTCGTCGGCTGCATCCAGGGCATGGCCGAAGCCTGCGCGGCGCTCGACTTCCCGGTCGTTTCCGGCAATGTCTCGCTTTACAACGAAACCAACGGGGCCGCGATCCTGCCGACGCCGGCGATCGGCGGGGTCGGGATCATCGCCGACGCCGAGGCGGCGGCGCATCTCGCCTTCACATCCGAGGACGCGGCGATCGTGCTGGTCGGCGAAACACGGGGACATCTCGGTTCTTCCCTGTTCCGGCGCGAAATCGCCGACGATCGCACCGGCCCGCCGCCGCCGGTCGATTTGGCCGCCGAGCGTCGCAACGGTGATTTCGTACGCGCATCCATCGCCAATGGCCTGGTCGGCGCCTGTCATGATGTTTCCGATGGCGGGCTTTACGTCGCCGTCGCGGAGATGGCGCTGGCCGGCGGCATCGGCGCGGAGATCACGCCGCCCGACGGCGCGGCGCTTCTCCCCTGGCTGTTCGGCGAGGATCAGGGGCGTTATCTGGTCACCACGGCGGATGCCGAGGCGCTCATCGAAGCTGCCCGGGCGGCCAATATTCCCGCGAACGTGATCGGGCGCACCGGCGGTCCGTCGTTGACTGTGACGGGCGACGACCCTATATCGATGGCGGAACTCGACGAGGTCCACCAGGGCTGGCTTCCCGGCTATATGGCCGGGCCGTAAGGCTCCGGACGGCAAATCGGATTTAAGACCAGGGAAATCGCACCATGCCCATGGATTCGGGCGAGATACAGCGCCTGATCAAGGAAAGCATTCCCGACGCGGTGATCAACATCCAGGATCTCGCCGGCGACGGCGATCACTATGCGGCGCACGTACAATCGGCCGCGTTCAAGGGCAAGACCCGGGTGCAGCAGCACCAGATGGTCTATCAGGCCCTGCAGGGGCGCATGGGCGACGAGCTGCACGCGCTTGCCTTGCAGACCGCCGTCCCGGACGACGCTTGAGACCAACCATCGGCGAAGGAACATCTTATGAGTGAACCACAGATTTTCGACCGGATTCGCGGCGACATTTCGGAAAGCGACGTGGTGCTGTTCATGAAAGGCACACCGGTTTTCCCGCAATGCGGATTCTCCGCCGCCGTGGTGCAGGCGCTGAGCAATCTCGGCGTGCGCTTCAAGGGCGTCGACGTTTTGCAGGACCCCGAAATTCGCGAAGGCATCAAGCAGTTCTCGAACTGGCCGACCGTGCCGCAGCTCTACGTAAAGGGCGAATTCGTCGGCGGCTGCGACATCGTGCGCGAAATGTACGAAACCGGCGAGCTGCAGGAATTCCTCAACACCAACGGCATCGAACTGCAACTCGCCAATCCCGAATAGGCCGCGCGAGCGGATACGCGAAATCAGGGCGGGTCCGATGACCCGCCCTTTTCGTTGCGCAGTTCTGCGTGTCAAAAGGCCGCGCACCGCATCCATTGCGCCTCGTCGGGAAGTCGGGCAGCATTGTTCGTGGATCCTAGCGGTCGTTAAGCCTCTATAAATCCGCGGCTAATCCGCCTGAGACAACAAAAATACACGGCCACAGATGACGACGGAGAACATTCTCGAAGCGATCTTTGGATCGACCAGCGACGCCATTGTCACCGGCGACGCGAAGGGCCTGATCATCGGCTGGAATCCCGCGGCGGAGAATATTTTCGGCTACAGCGATGCCGAGGTTCTTGGCCGGCCCCTGACCATCCTCATGCCGGAGCGCTTCCGCGATCTGCACGATGCGGGGCTGTCACGGGTTGTCCGCACCGGTGAGACCAAGGTGATCGGCCAGGCAGTCCTGCTCACGGGCCTTCACAAGGACGGCAGCGAGTTTCCCATCGAGCTTTCGCTCGCGACCTGGGTCATCGACGGTGTCCGCTTTTTCAGCGGCATCATCCGAGACGTAAGCGAACGCGAGCAATTTCTCGAAAACCTGACCCAGTCCGAGGAACGGCTGCGGGCGATCATGGACTCGGTCAGCGACGCCATCATCTGCGCCGATCAAGAGGGGCGCGTGGTGCTATGGAATCCATCGGCGGAAAACATGTTCGGCTACGCCCAGGAGCAGGTATTGGGTAAGCCGCTCACGATCATCATTCCCGAACGCTATCGAGACGCTCATGACGAAGGGATTCGCCGTGTCAGCGGTAATGGCGAACAACGGGTCTTGGGCAAAACGGTTGAGCTTTCAGGGCTGCGCGAGAATGGCGAGGAATTTCCCATCGAGTTGTCGCTGGGGATCTGGACCATCGGCGAGCAGCGTTTTTTCAGCGGCATCATCAGGGATATCACCGAACGCAAGCAGGCCGAACAGGAAATCGTGCGGGCGAACCAATTGCTGGACGAGAAGAACCAGGAACTCGAAGCGCTGTCGACGAAGCTCGCGAAATATCTCTCCAAGCAGGTCTACGATTCGATTTTCAGCGGCAAGACGGAGGTTAAAATCGAATCGTACCGCAAGAATCTCACGGTGTTTTTTTCCGACGTCCAGGGGTTTACCGAGATCACCGACGGGATGGAGGCCGAGCCCCTCAGCGACCTGTTGAATCATTATCTGAGCGAGATGTAGGCCATTGCGCTCGAACATGGCGGCACGATCGACAAGTTCATCGGCGACGGCATTATGATTTTCTTCGGCGACCCCGAGAGTCCGGGGCAGAAGGAAGATGCGCTCGCCTGCGTCCGCATGGCGCTGGCCATGCGACGCCGCATGTACGATCTCAGGGAAGAATGGATCGATCAGGGCGTATCCCAGCCGCTGCACGTGCGCGTCGGCATCAATACGGGCTTCTGCACGGTCGGTAATTTCGGCTCCGAAAGCCGCTTGGACTACACGATTGTCGGTGGCGAGGTGAATGCCACCTCCCGCCTGGAATCGGCCGCCGAACCCGACCAGATCCTGATTACCCACGCGACATATGCGCTGGTCCAGGAGGAGATTTACTGCCAGCAGGTCGGAGAGATTTCGGTTAAGGGAATCGCCCAACCCCTGAAGACTTATGAGGTCATCGCGACGCGCGAAGATTTCCTCTGCGGAGCACGGACGGTTTCCGACGTGCGCGACGGGTTCCGCCTAACGCTGGACCCGATGGCTCTGGCACCGGATGATCGAGAGCGGGCGAAGGCGGCGTTGCGCGAAGCCCTGGAAGCGCTCGATGGCGGTACCGAAGATTAATCGACCGAGCCGGTAGAGTGTGACGACTTTACGCAGCCGTTCGGACTCTTCCCCGCCTTGTCTCCCACCTCGTTCGCCGACATAATTGCCGCCACGGGCGGCGTGAGCCGCGGTCGATGACGGGCAATGAGAATTGCGAGGAGCGCGAGAGATGGCGGAGAACGAACTTTTTCCGGTACCCGAGGACGTAGCGAAAGCGGCCTTCGCCGACGAGGCGGCATACCAGGAAATGTACCAGCGCTCTATCGACGACCCGGACGGGTTCTGGGGCGAACACGGCAAGCGCCTGCACTGGATCAAGCCCTATACCGAGGTGCGCGACGTCTCCTACGACAAGGACGATCTGCACGTCCGCTGGTATCACGACGGCACGCTGAACGCTTCGGCCAATTGCCTCGACCGGCATTTGTCGACGCGTGGCGACCAGACCGCGATCATCTGGGAAGGCGACGATCCGGCGGAGTCCAAGCACGTGACCTATGCCGAGCTGCACCGCGAGGTCTGCAAGTTCGCCAACGTCATGAAGTCGCTGGGCATCCAGAAAGGCGACCGGGTGACGATCTATCTGCCGATGATCCCCGAGATCGCGGTCGCGGTGCTGGCGTGTGCGCGTATCGGCGCGGTTCATTCGGTGGTGTTCGGCGGCTTTTCACCGGATTCCATCGCCGGACGCATCCAGGACTGCGATTCCAACCTGATCATCACCGCCGATGAAGGGTTGCGCGGCGCCCGGCCGGTGCCGCTGAAAGGCAATACAGATGCGGCGCTGGAATCGTGTCCCACCATCAAGAACTGCATTGTCGTGAAACGCACCGGCGGCGAAATCGGCTGGGTCGACGGGCGCGACGTCTGGTACCACGAGGCAATGGAGAGCGCGTCGGAAGACTGCCCGGCCGAGCCCATGGACGCCGAGGACCCGCTGTTCATCCTCTATACCTCGGGCTCCACCGGCAAGCCCAAGGGCGTGTTGCACACCACCGGCGGCTACATGGTCTATGCCTCCATGACGCATCAATACGTTTTCGACTATCACGACGGCGACATCTACTGGTGCACCGCCGATGTCGGTTGGATCACCGGGCACAGCTATATCGTCTATGGCCCGCTCGCCAACGGCGCGACGACGCTGATTTTCGAGGGGCTGCCCAACTATCCCGACGCTTCGCGCTTCTGGCAGATCTGCGACAAGCACGACGTCAACATCTTCTATACCGCGCCGACCGCGATCCGCGCCTTGATGCGCGAGGGCGACGGGCCGGTGAAATCCACCAGCCGCTCATCGATCAAGCTGCTGGGGACGGTCGGCGAACCGATCAACCCGGAAGCATGGCTTTGGTATTACAACGTTGTCGGCGACGGCCGCTGCCGCATCGTCGATACCTGGTGGCAGACCGAGACCGGCGGCATTCTGATCACGCCGCTGCCGGGCGCGACGCCGCTGAAACCGGGCTCGGCGACGCGACCGTTCTTCGGCATCCGCCCGGTGGTGGTCGACGCCGACGGCAAGGAGATGGACGGCGCGTGCACCGGTAATCTCTGTCTCGCCGTGTCGTGGCCCGGCCAGATGCGCACGGTGTTCCGCGATCACGACCGCTTCTTCGAGACCTATTTCTCACAATATCCTGGAATGTATTTCACCGGTGACGGCTGCCGCCGCGACGAGGACGGCTATTACTGGATCACCGGCCGTGTCGACGATGTGATCAACGTCTCCGGCCATCGCATGGGCACC
>CAZPMO010000114.1:15551-15807 GCA_964587515.1 uncultured Rhodospirillaceae bacterium
GGTGGAAAGCGCGCTGGTCTCCCATCCCAAGGTCGCGGAATCGGCGGTCGTCGGCTATCCCCACGACATCAAGGGCCAGGGGATCTACGCCTATGTCACGCTGGTGCTGGGCGAGGATCCGACCGACGAGCTGCGCGCGGAGCTGGTGCGATGGGTCAGAAAGGAAATCGGGCCGATCGCGACGCCCGACCTGCTTCAGTGGGCGCCCGGCCTGCCGAAGACGCGTAGCGGCAAGATCATGCGGCGTATTCTGCGC
>CAZPMO010000115.1:0-5958 GCA_964587515.1 uncultured Rhodospirillaceae bacterium
TGAGCGGGTCGAGGGTTTCTTCGACGGGACCCTCGATCTCATGCGGCTGCGGGTCACGGCCGATGCCCCCGCTGTCGGGAAGACGCTTCGCACGCTGGGAGATGACCCCCCGGCCCTTGTCCTGGCTGCGGAGGATGAGCATGGAACGCCTGTCGTTCCCGGTGGGGATCTCCGAGTGTCCGCAGGCGGCCACATGATCGTGCTGGCTGCTGCCGCCGACGCCGAACGGGTCCGCGCCCGGTTCCGGCGAAAGATAGACGGTCCCGACCATCGGCGCGGTCACCGCGCCGGGATGTCCGGCCACGGTCTCGCCCGCTGTCGCGGCCGCGCCTGACATTTCCGTCGCGGCGGCAAGGGTAACGGTCGCCGGGGCCGCCGGCCCAACCGCGCGCGACACCCGGATGCGCTGATCGCCGGCCGCGTATTCAAGCTCCGTCAGGCCGGTTTCTTCCAGCAGTTCCGCGAGGCGGCGGACCAGATCACCATCCACGTTGAGCTCACTCATTTTGCGGTGTCCCCCGCGCCCACCAGCCGGGCGATTGCATCGAGCGCCAGCAGATAGCCATGGCTTCCGAACCCGCAGATCACGCCCTTCGCGACGTTGGAAACATAGGAGTCCTTGCGGAACGGCTCCCTCTGGAACGGGTTGGACAGATGCAGTTCGATGACCGGCAGTTCGGTCAGGATCAGCGCGTCCAGGATGGCGAGCGAGGTATGGGTGTAGGCGGCCGGGTTGATGATGATTCCCGCGTGTCCGGCGCGGGCTTCCTGTATCCAGTCGACCATCTGGCCTTCGCCGTTGGTCTGGCGGAAATCGAGATCGAGCCCGAGCGCTTCCGACTTTGCGCGGCACAACCCGGCGATCTGATCGAGCGTTTCGCTTCCATAGATTTCAGGCTCCCGCACCCCCAGCATATTGAGGTTGGGGCCGTTGAGCAGAAGGATCTTGGGCGATGACGCCACGACGAAATACTCTCTGGTGAAACAGCGAAGTTCGGGTTATATCACGCGCGTGATCATCCGTAACCGGCCGATTTGGGTGAGTTATTCCGGTTTTGAACCCGGTTTAATTGCAGGAATTCCATTGGTTTGTCTCGCCGCCTTTGTTGTTTCCCAATAGGTTCAAAAGCGAAAAAACCCAGGCTTTACGGGAATTTAATCTAATTGCGACAGTTCTTGGCCTTCGGGAGTCCGGGCAGCCGGGAAAATTTTATGGACCAATATCGCGGCGATGACGGGCCCTTCGAGGCCTCGATCACTGAATCGGTTTCGGACGAAATGGACGAATCCAACCTGCAAGGGATGGAGCGCCGTCTCGTGCTCAGGCTATTGAAGTACTGGCGCGGGATTTGCGGCGACGCCGAATTTCCATCTTTCGACGATGTCGACCCGAATGAAATGCCGACGATCTGGGAAAGCGCCTTCGTACTCGATATTCTCGGGCACGAAGACGATCCCGTGTTCCGCGCCTTTGGCCCGGTCTACGCGTCCTATTCGCCGACCCTGTTGAACAATATCAAGGTCTCTCAGGTGGCACCCGATACGCTGATCGAGAAATCGGTGGAGATCGTCCAGGAAGTAATCCGCAAGCAGGTCCCGATTTCGCGCGGCGGCGAATTTATCAAACCCAATGGGGTCAAGGCACTTTATCGTGGCATCATCCTGCCGATGAGCGACGACGGCGAGACCATCAGCGGTCTGCTGGGCGCCGCCAATTGCCGCGAATTATCCGGTGACGACGATTAAGAGCAAGAAGATGATATCCGCCGGAGTCAGTCGATGAGAGCATTCGAGATTCACACCTACACGCGCGGCAGGTGGAAAATCGATTCGGTTTTCGACGATCGCGAACTGGCCGTGTTCGAGGCCAGGCGGATGGATACCTCGGGCCGCTTCGCGGGCGTGCGCGTGGTCGAGGAGGTGTTCGACGAGCGCGCCGAGAGGTCCACCACGCGGACGATCTATCGCGGCTCGAAAGTAGCCGACGCCAACAGGGCGGAACTCCAGAAGCGATCCCAGATTCGCCATGACGCGGCGCAGAGCCGTAAAAAACGATCGGAGCGGATCGTTGAACGGCGCAAACAGATCCAAAAGAAAAACGCCAAGCGCCAGACCAATCCATACCGCATCATCGCCATTTTATCTGTCCTGGTGATCGCGGCGCTGGGCGCGCTTTACGGCCTGCAGCACATCAAGGAACTTCTGTAGCAGGCGGCCTCCCTTCGGGCCAAATTCCCGTTGCGATTTTTTCCAATCTCAGTATAACAACGCCGCTCCAAGTGGGGCTCGCTTCGGTCCTGACGGGGAAGGCCGACCAGTCACCCCGTCCAGCCCGCCGCCAACCAGTGGAAGCCGCCCACGATGAACAGCAAGATCTCACGCTTCCTGGCCGAGCGTCAGCCGCGCACACCGTGTCTGGTCGTCGATCTCGACCTCGTCGCGCATAATTACAACGCGCTGCGCGAGGCCTTGCCGCTGGCCGAAATCTATTACGCGGTCAAGGCCAACCCGGCGCCGGCCATCCTGTCTCTGCTCGACGGGTTGGGGTCCAGCTTCGACGCGGCCAGCATTTTCGAGATCGAGCGTTGCCTCAAGATCGGGACGCCGGCGGAACGGCTTTCCTTCGGCAACACCATCAAAAAGGAACGCGACATCGCCGCCGCCCATGATCACGGCGTTACGCTGTTCGCTTTCGACAGCAAGGCGGAACTCGACAAGCTTGTCCGCGCCGCGCCCGGCGCGCGGGTCTATTGCCGGATCCTGATGGAGGGCGCCGGCGCCGACTGGCCGCTGTCCGACAAGTTCGGTTGCGACGCCGGCATGGCGGTGGATCTGTTGCGCCATGCCGCGGAGCGCGGTCTCGATCCCCATGGCGTATCGTTCCATGTCGGTTCGCAACAGCGCGATATCGACCAGTGGGACATCGCGCTCGGCCGCACCGAGATGGTGTTCTCCGCGCTCAACGAGGCCGGCATCGAATTGAAGATGGTCAATCTCGGAGGCGGGTTCCCGGCCCATTACCGGGGCGGCGCCGAGCCGCTCGACCGCTATGCCGACGGTATCATGAAGGCCATGACCCGACACTTCGGCAACCGGCTGCCGGCCATGGTCATCGAACCCGGCCGCTGCATACCGGGCGACGCCGGTGTCATCCAGAGCGAGGTCGTGCTGATTTCGCGCAAGTCATATGACGACGGACGGCGTTGGGTGTATCTCGATATCGGCAAGTTCGGCGGCCTGCCCGAGGTGATGGACGAAGCGATCAAATACAATATCCGCACACCCCGCGACGGCGGCCCGTCCGGGCCGGTGATCATCGCCGGGCCAACCTGCGACGAAGTCGACGTGCTTTACGACGGGGCGGGTTATCAACTGCCGCTGGACCTTGCGGTCGGCGACAAGATCGAAATCCTCAGCGCCGGCGCCTACACCGCGACCTATGCCTCGGTCGGCTTCAACGGATTTCCGCCGCTCGGCGAATATTACATTTGAACCTATTTTCGCTGCCGCGCGGCGGCGACGAGACTTTGCATCGTCGCCAGATCGCGGCCGCCGCCGATGATCTCATCGCCGATCACGAATGACGGGGTGCCGGTGATATTCAAGGTGTCCGCGAGCCGGTAATTGCGCTGCAGTATTTTCGCGATTTTCGGATCGTCCATATCGCGGATCAGGCGCGCGCGGTCGATGCCCACGCTCTCGGCGATGGTCAAGACGCTGACCTTGTCGATCTTCGATTTGGTTTCCATCATCGCGTCGTGAAATTGCAGATATTTTCCCTGCCGGCGGGACGCCAGCGCGGCGCGCGCGGCGAACACGGAAGCGGGTCCCAGGATCGGCCACTCTTTGTAGACACGCCGGATTTTCGCATCGCCCTTGATCAGTTCGGCGACGATCGGGTGGACGCGCCGGCATACGCCGCAGCGGTAATCGAAGAATTCGACCACCGTCACGTCGCCGTTGACGTCGCCGGCGACCGGCGCGGCGGGGTCGTTGAAAATCTCGGACCGGTTCGCGTCCAGCGCCGCCCGCGCGGCCAACTTTTCCTGCTCGGCCTGGCGCGCCCGAAGTGCCTGGATGGCCTCCGCGATGACTTCCGGGTTTTTCACCAGATAGTCGCGGACCACCGTTTCGACCGCCTTCTTCTGGGCCTCGGTCAGCGCGTCTTGTGCCAGCGCCGCGGGCGCCGCCGAAATTATCGTCGCCACTGCAAGCGCCCGGACGACGCGGCCGGACAGCCGCATATGTGTTCGCTTCGCCATGGCATGCCTCATATCAGGGTTTGTCACGCGCCGAATATCAATTGTTTGCGATGAAGGCGTGCTTAACGCCGCGCTTCGGCACCCGCTTTCGCGGCTTGCGCGGCCTTCGCGGCGTTGATGACATCGCCGGCGCGCAGCCAGCCCGGTGCGCCACGCTTTAAGATCCGCCGTGCGCGATCCGCCATGCGCAGGGCGTCTCCGAACCGGCCGACCATCAGATTATATTCCGCCGAGGCGAGTGACGAACGGCCGAGCCGGCCCTTTCGCCCGTAGGCGGTCGCCGCCAGCCGCCACGCGAAGGGGAGCATTCTGTCGCCGCGCAGCGCCTCCTCCAGATTCACCACGGCCGCATCAAGCAGTTCCGTCTCGTTGAGTTCTATCTGCGCGTGGGCCAACCCGATGCGCAACAGCGGGGCGCGGGGCAGCAGGCGGACCGCGGCTTCATAAGGCGCGATCGATTCGGCAATGCGGCCGTTTTCGAAAAGGATCTGACCCTTTAGTTCGAGAAAATAGGGGTCGTCCGGGCTGTCCCCGATCAATCCGTCGATGATCGCGATCGCCCTGCCGATCTCGCCGCCGCGGTAATAGGCGATGGCGCGGGCATATCTCGCGGCTTCGCCGCGATCGTCTTCGCGATATTCCCGCAACGTGCGTCCCGGATGGTTCAAAAACGCCTTCAGCTTGGCGCGCATCCGGTCGTGCAGCCGAATGAGCGGTGCCGGGGACGGTCTCGCGCTATGGCGCGAACGGCCGACCTGGTCGCGAATATAGGCCATGCGCTCGCGAGTCAGCGGATGCGTAACGTCATAGGAAAGTTCCTGCTGGCGTCGCCGGCTGATGATAAGGGCCTGCTGGGAATCGAGATATTCCAGGAACTCGAGCAGGCCCTTCGAGGATTGGCGCGTCCGTTCCAGCAGAACGACGGCGGCGCGATCGGCGGAGCGTTCCTGAGTGCGGGTGAACGACAGCAGGTTCCGGATAACCGCCATCTGCCCGCCGCTCGCCACCGCCGCCGCCGCGCCGGCGTCGCCGGCAAGCACGCCGATCACCGCGCCAAGTACGTTCGACAGCAGCGCCGGCGACTGAGCGTCGCGCAACATAATGTCGAGGCGGGCGAGATGACCTCCGGCGATGTGGCCGGTTTCATGGGCCAGAACACCGATGAGCTGACCGGGGCTCTCCGAGGCGGTCAGCAGTTCCGTCGTCAGAAATATACGCTGGCCCTTGGCCACGAACGCATTGGGCGCATTGGAGCGCACGATGTGGACTCGCACGGCATTCGGTTCCAGTCCCGCCGCCCTGAGCACTGGCGTGGCGTAGAGGCGGATGGTATTTTCGATTTCGGTGTCGAATATCTGAGACTGGCGTTGGGCATCGGCCGTCCCGCTCGCCGAAATCAGGAACGTCGTAATTGCGGTCGCGAAAATGACGCGAAAAGTTGAAATGTGTTGCGCCAAGATCTCCACTCCAGCCGTTGCCTCGCAACCTAAGTGTGGGGGGAAGGGGCGTCAATTCACGGTTTCGCGCTTTGCGCGGGTCACGGTTTCGCGCATAGCGCTGGCGACGATTGTACCGCTGCTCGCTTCTTGCGGCGGGCTTTCCCTTCCTGGTGAGGTGATTGGAAGCAGCCCGGTGAATTTCGGCGGCGTGGTGGCGGACGAACCCCGCGCCGCGCTGGTCGCGCGCGACGTATTGG
>CAZPMO010000115.1:5968-15712 GCA_964587515.1 uncultured Rhodospirillaceae bacterium
AAGGGGGCTCGGCCGCCGACGCGGCGGCGGCGCTCTACTTCGCGCTTTCCGTGACCTACCCGTCTGCCGCTTCGCTCGGCGGTGGCGGGGTCTGCCTGATTCATAATCGGCGGACGAAAAAGGTCGAGGCGCTGGATTTCACGGTCGGCGATGGAACCACGATCGGCGTACCGGGCGCGGTGCGCGGCATGTTCGCGCTGCACGCCCGCTATGGGCGGTTGCGGTGGGAGCGCATCGTTCAGCCGGCGGAAAATCTCGCTCGGTTCGGATTTCCGATTTCCCGCGCGCTGGCGCGGCATCTGGGTGATGGAAATCAGCGCGCCGCGCGCCGTGCCCGGGACGGCGTTTTGCTTGCCGGCTCGGCCGGCAAGGCCACACGCGAAGGCGACGATCTGCGCCAGATCGAGCTTGCCGCCGTTCTCGGCAACATCCGTCGAGGCGGCGCCGGCGCGTTCTATAACGGGCTGCTGGCAAAGCAGATCGTATCGGGCACGGTGGCGCTCGGCATTGGTCTGACGCGGCGGGCGCTGAGATCATATCGCCCGGTCTGGCGCGAACCGGTGACTGAAAGCGCCGGCGATCATACGGCGTATTTCGCCTCCACCTCCGCCAAGGGAGGCGCGATCGCGGCCCGTCTTTGGACGGCGTCCGGCGATGGCGGCGTCCCCGTGGACGCCTCTCTCAACGCCTATGGGGCGCTCGCGCGCCCGGCATCCGGTGGGGCGTCCGACCGGCCACCCGACCTTGCGGTGTCGAGCTTCGGCGTGATCGACAGGGCAGGCGGGGCCGTGGCTTGCGCGGTGACGATGAATGGATTGTTCGGTGCGGACCGCATGATTTCCGGGACCGGCATCATCGCGGCGCGGCCGCCCCGCCCCGGGGCCGACGGCGGGGTCTCGCTGGCGCCCATGCTGATCGCCAACCCGCATACCGGTGACGCGTTTTTCGTTGCCGGCGGATCGGGCAACGCAGCCGCGCCCACATCGCTGATTTCGGTTTCCCGCAAGGTGGTGCTCGGCGGGCGCGGGCTGAGAGACGCGCTGGCCGAGCCCCGTGTTCACGCCGGCAGCGTCAAGGGCGTCGTATTCGTGGAAACCGGCGTCGATCCGGGTGTGATTGAGCGGTTCAAGGGACGTGGTCTGCGACAGGTTTCGGTGCCGTCGCTCGCCGAGGTGAACGCCATCCATTGCCCCAAGGGCATCGTCGGTGATCCCAAGGGATGCGCCTATGCCGTCGATGGGCGCGGCCACGGATTCGCCGCCGTAGCGATCAGATAAAGGTACGGCGACAGGATGGCCCTGAAGGTTTCCAGGCGCGGCGCGGTGCCACCGTTTATTGTCATGGATGTTCTGCGCGCGGCCAACGAGCGTGCGCAGGAAGGCGCCGACATCGTGCATCTCGAGGTCGGCCAGCCCGGCACGCCGGCGCCGCGCGGCGTGATCGAGGCGGCCAAGGCGGCCCTTGAAGGCGATCGGCTCGGCTATACCGAAGCCCTCGGCCTGCCGCCGCTGCGCCAGCGCATCGCCGACCATTACCAGACCATGTACGGCGTCGAGATCGCGCCCGAACGCGTCGTCGTGACCACGGGATCCTCGGGCGGATTCGTCCTCGCTTTCCTCGCCGCGTTCGATGTCGGCGATCGGGTGGCGCTGGCCGATCCAAGCTATCCCGCCTATCGCAATATCCTGCTGGCGCTGGGGGTCGAGCCGGTCTGTCTGCCGTCCGGTCCCGAGACCCGTTTCCAGCCAACGGTCGAACTGCTGGAGGCCGCTGGCGGCAAGCTCGACGGGTTGATCGTCGCGAGCCCGTCGAACCCATCCGGCACCATGCTCGGCGAGGACGAGTTGAGCGCCCTGGTGGACTATTGCCGGGCACGGGATATACGGCTGATTTCGGATGAGATCTATCATGGCGTCACCTATACGATGCCGTCGACCACCGCGCTGCGTTTTACCGACCAGGCGGTGGTGATCAACAGTTTTTCCAAATATTTTTCGATGACGGGCTGGCGGATCGGCTGGATGGTGTTGCCCGACGACCTCGACCGCTCGGTGGAATGCCTCAAGCAGAACCTGTTCATCTCCGCGCCCACCCTGTCACAGCATGCGGCGGCCGCGGCCTTTGATTGCACCGAGGAACTCGACGACAACGTCGCCGCCTACGCCGCCAATCGGGCGCTGTTGCTGGAGGAACTTCCCAAGGTAGGCTTCGAACGCCTCGCCCCGGCCGACGGCGCCTTCTACATTTATGCGGATGTTTCGAACTTGACCAATGACAGCGAGGCGTTCTGTCGGCGGATGCTGATGGAGGCCGGGGTGGCGACGGCGCCCGGCAATGATTTCGATACCGGACGGGGACGGGGCTATCTGCGTATCTCTTTCGCCGGCCCGATGGAAGACATGGAGAAGGCGATCTCCCGCCTCGCCGATTGGAAAATTCCACGCTAAAACCCGGTTTGAATTTATGACCTGTTTATTACCGCTCGATCACTTGGAGCGGCGACGAACGATCCGCGAATTTTAAATTCGCCGTTCGACAGTTTCGCCGGACGATTAGTTTGCGCGTTCGCGACGCGGCGCCAATTCGGATCACGGTTTCGCCGAATCAATGCGCGCGCGTCCGCAACGCTAGTCTCAGCGCGGGTTTGCGGCTGGTCGAATAATGCGCGACGAATTCGGACGCATCGCACGCGATGTCAAATAGTCGTGCCGGGACAATGGGTTAGCCTTACTCTTTGTTAACACCTTTCAACTACTTGTCGGTAATTGAAGAACGTCCCCGGGGACGGTTTTCTTATTGCCAATGTTGAAGGAGCAGTTACATGGCTGCGAAGACGACCGCGAAGAAGCGCGTCGTCCGCAAGTCCACGGCTCGCAAGTCGACCGCGAAGAAGCGCGTCGTCCGCAAGTCCACTGCCAAGAAGAGCACGGCTCGCAAATCGACCGCTAAGAAGCGGACGGTTCGCAAGTCTGCTGTTATTCGCAAGTTCCCCGCGAAGAAGCGGGTTGTTGCGAGGCGCTCTTCCAGGCGCACGATCCGGAGGGCTGCTTAGCCTTTCCGAAGGTGTTTCCCGGCGCTCCTCCGTGGGCGTCGCGGCAATCACCGTGCGTCGATTGAGACGCGAAGAGAGCGGCGGCCTTCAGGGCCGCCGTCTTTCTTTTTGGAGTGATGCGCGAACAGCCTTCGCGCTTGACGATGGCGGGCATCGTCGCTATCTGATGCGCGGTGTGGCTGGGTAGCTCAGCTGGCTAGAGCGCGGCACTCATAATGCCGAGGTCGGGTGTTCAAGTCACCCCCCAGCTACCACTCCTTCGACCTCCATACGCCTGATCAAGCCGTGACCATCGCGGGTTCGCGCTGGATCCAGCCGCCGCCGAGGACGCGGTCGCCGTCATAGAAGACGCAGGCCTGGCCGGGGGCCGCGGCGGGTTCGGGCGCCGCCAGTTCGACCACCGCGCCGCCGTTCGCCTCGGGTCGGAGCGTGCCGGCGACCGGGGGCTGGGTCGAGCGTAGCTTGACCGTCAGCGCCGCGCCGTCGGCGGGCATCGGGGTCCGGCCCAACCAGTTGACGCCGCACAACCGAATAGCGGTTCGGCCCAGCGCCGCGCGGGGGCCCACCACCACGCGTCGGGTTTCGGGCTCGATCCTCAGCACATAATAAGGCTCGTCGACACTGTCGAGGCGCAGGCCGCGGCGTTGGCCGACGGTGAAGTTGATCACGCCGTCATGGCGGCCCAGCACGGACCCGCGCGCATCCACGATCTCGCCGGGATCGGCCGCGCCGGGCCGCAGCCGGGCGACGATGGCCGCGTAGTCGCCGTTTGGGACGAAGCAGATGTCCTGGCTGTCGGGCTTTTCGGCGATCGCGAGGCCGAGGCGGGCGGCGTCGGCCCGCACCGCGTCCTTTTCCATGCCGCCCAGCGGGAAGCGCAGATAATCGAGCTGGTCGGCCGTGGTGGCGAACAGGAAATAGCTCTGGTCGCGGCTGGCGTCCTTGCCCCGGTGCAGCTCGATTGCGTGGTCCCCGGCGATGCGGCGCACGTAATGGCCGGTCGCCAGCGCGTCGGCGCCGAGATCGCGCGCGGTCTTCACCAGATCGCGAAACTTGACCGTCTGGTTGCACATCACGCAGGGGATCGGCGTTTCGCCGTTCACGTAGGCGTCGGCGAAGGCGTCGATGACCTCGGCGCGGAAGCGGCTTTGATAGTTGAGCACGTAATGGGGAAAGCCCAGGGTCTCGGCGGCCTGGCGCGCATCATGGATGTCCTGGCCGGCGCAGCAGGCCCCCTTGCGCGCCACCGCCGCGCCATGGTCGTAGAGCTGGAGCGTGATGCCGACAACGTCGTAGCCCTGCTCCGCCAGCAGCCCCGCCGTGACCGAGGAATCGACCCCGCCCGACATGGCGACCACGACGCGCGTCGCCGCCGGCGGCTTATCTAGACCGAGTAAGTTCATGGCCGGGAATATAGGGGTTCACGCCGCGCGGGCAAGGTCGTCGAGCTTCAGTCGGCGAGGGTCAGGCCCATGTCCCAGAAGCGGGTCTCGAGGCGCGTCGCGCGGCCGAAGGTCTCGACCAGCGCCTCCAGGCGCCGGGCGCCGCCGCGCGACGCCGCCAACCGGTCGAGCAGCGCGACCTCGGCGGCGGCCACTTCCTGGTAGTCCGCGCCGGCATACATCTCGATCCACTCCGCGTAGTCGTTGCCCTCGATCACGGTCGCCGGATCGGCGGCCAGCGCCCGGCCGATCTCGCCATAGCCCACCACGCAGGGCGCCAGCGCCACATGCAGATCCAGCAGATCGCCCGCCATGCCGGCCTCCAGCACATAGCGCGTATAGGCCACCGTCGCCGAGGCTTCCGGCGTCGCCGCGAGCTCGGCCTCGGTGATGCCCCAGCGGCCGCAATAGGCCACGTGCAGCGCCATTTCGGTATCGACGATGGCGGCCACCGAGCGCGACGCGGCGCGGATGTCGTCGAGCGTGTCGGATTTGTAGGCGGCCAGCCCATAGGCGCGGGCGAACTGGATCAGGAACAGATAATCCTGGGCCAGATAGTGCCGGAAACAGTCGCGGGGCAGGGTGCCGTCCGCCAGCCGGCGCACGAACTCGTGGCGCGTATAGCTCTCCCAGTCGGCCGCGCAGCGTGCGCGCAGCGTCGCGAACAGGCCCTGGTCGTCAGGGTGGTCGGCCACGGCTCAATCGTCCATCTGGTTGAAGGTTTCGGCCGGCAGGTTCAGGACGATGCCGTCGAGCGCCTCGGTAATCACGATCTGGCAGCCGAGCCGCGAGTTGGGCTGCACCCCCCAGGCGAGGTCGAGCATGTCTTCCTCCTCCTCGGTCGCCGGTTCCAGCCGGTCGATGAACTCGGCGTCGACGATCACATGACAGGTCGAGCACGCCAGCGAGCCCTCGCAGGCGCCTTCGATCCCGATATCGTTATCCCAGGCAATGTCGAGCACCGTCTTGCCGGTGGGCGCATCGAAATCGCGGCGCACGCCGTCGGCGCTGACGAAGGTCACGCGGGGCATGGCGTCAGGCGGCCCGGGCGCCGGCGCGGCGGTACAGCTCGTCCCAGGCGGCGACGAACCGGTCGATATGCTCGGGCCGGCTGGCCCAACCCAGGCTGACCCGGACCGCCGTGACCGCCAGATCATCGGCGACCCCCATGGCGGTCAGCACATAGGGCGGCTCCACCTTGCCGGCCGAGCACGCCGAGCCGGCGCTGATGCAGATCCCCGCGAGGTCCATGGCGATCACCTGGGTCTCGCTGGAAACGCCCGGCATGGTGAATTTCGCGGTGTTGGGCAGCCGCGCCGCGCCCTCGCCGAACACCGTCACTTCCGGCGCTATGGCGCGCACCCGGCTTTCCAGCGCATCACGCAGCTCGGCCAGCCGCGCGAAATCGTCGAGCGCGCCGGCCGCGAGCCGCGCCGCGACGCCCAGCCCGACGATGCCGGCCACGTTTTCGGTGCCGGCGCGCAAGGAGCGTTCCTGTCCGCCGCCGTGGATGAAACGCCCGATGGCGTCCGGCGCGCGCAGCACCAGCGCGCCGACCCCCTGCGGGCCGGCGAATTTATGCGCCGACAGCGCGTAGCTGTCGGCACCCAGGCCCGCCACATCGACGGGAATTTTGCCGACCGCCTGGACCGCATCGCAATGGACCAGCGCGCCGTGGCGATGGGCCAGCGCCGCGATTTCGGCGACCGGCTGGATGACGCCGGTCTCGTTGTTGGCCAGCATCACCGAGACCATGGCGGGCGCCCCGTCGGCGATAAGAAGCGCCTCCAGCGCCTCGAGATCGACCGTACCGTCGCCGCCGACCGGCGCAAGCGCGGCGTCCGGCCGCGTGTTCAGGACCGATTCATGTTCGATGGTGGAGGCGATCACGCGGCGGCTTCCGGCGGCGCGCAAGGCCTGGTTGTTGGCCTCTGTGCCGCTTCCCGTAAACACGATCTGGGACGCCTCGGCGCCGATCAGGGCGGCGAGGGTGACGCGGGCGTCCTCGACGCGGGACCGCGCCTTGCGGCCCATCGAATGGATCGAGGATGCGTTGCCGCCCTCGCGCAGGGTCTCGGCAACCGCTTCCGCGACCTCCGGCCGCGCCGGGGCGGTCGCGTTGTAGTCGAGATAGATCATTTTTTCAGCCATAAATGTGTTATTACCCCGTCGTGGCGCATCGGTTCAAGAATTCGGTTACGCGTTTCCGTTATGCTTGAATCCCGAGACCCTGTTTATGTATGATCCCGCGCCGTTCAGGGAGCGCCCAAACAAAGATAAACGGACGCCGGACATGACCGGATGGTTATGCGGGCGTGTCAAAAGCGATGCCAGTGGTTAACGAATTGTATATGGAAAACTGCGTCTCGCGGCCGTCCTTTGGCGACCGTGCGACCCCTCGGATAGGAGCGCCCGCCGCCCATGCCTGACGTGATCTTTAATGGCCCCGAGGGCCGGCTGGAAGGCCGCTATCATCAGAGCCGCACCCCCAACGCCCCGTTGGCGCTGCTGCTGCACCCGCACCCCAAATATGGCGGGACCATGAACAACCGGGTGACCTATCAGCTTTTCAACGCCTTCACCGAGCGCGGCTTCTCGGCGCTGCGGTTCAACTTCAGGGGCGTTGGTCGTTCCCAGGGCGTCTATGACGACGGGGTGGGCGAGCTTTCGGACGCGGCCGCGGCGCTCGACTGGCTGCAGGCCTCGAATCCCGATGCCCCGCAATGCTGGATCGGCGGGTTTTCGTTCGGCGCCTGGATCGGGATGCAGTTGCTGATGCGGCGGCCGGAGATCACCGGATTCCTGTCTATCGCGCCGCCCGCCAGCATGTATGATTTCACCTTCCTGGCGCCGTGCCCGGTTTCCGGACTGATGGTGCATGGCGGCGACGACGACGTGGTGCCCGAGGAATCCGTCGCCACGCTGGTCCACAAGCTTTCCAACCAGCGCGCGATCACGATCGATTACCATGTCGTGCCGGGCGCCAATCACTTTTTCACCGACAAGATCGACGAGATGACCGCCTGCGTCGACGAATTCCTCGACAAGGCGTTGGCGGAACAGGCCGCCCTCGCCGCCGCCGCCGCGGAAGACTGATACTTTTTTTGTCTATGCGGCGAACACCCGGCCGCCCGGCATTGGCTGGGCGACGCCGGTGGTGCCGGGCAGGCTGAGCGGCAGTCCCTTGAGCGCGCGCACCGCCAGGAAGGCGAAGGCCTGAGCCTCCAGCGCGTCGCCGTTCCAGCCGACCGCCTCGACCGGCATTACCGGCACGCCCAGCATATCGGCCAGCCGCTTCATCAGCGTGGCGTTATGGCGTCCGCCGCCGGTCACCAGCCAGCGTCCGGGCGCGGCCGGCAGGTGGTCGCATGCCCGCGCCACCGCGCGGCAGGTCAGCTCGGCCAGGGTCGCCGCGCCGTCGGCCGGGCTCAGCCCCGTTACCGGCGCGGTGTCGAAGTCCAACCGGTCAAGTGATTTCGGCGGTGGTCGCGTGAAATACGGATGCGCGAGACAGGCATCGACGATCGCCGTGTCCACGGTCCCCGTGGCCGCCAGTGCGCCGCCCGCGTCGAAGCGCTGGCCGGTATGGAAACGCACCCACTCATCCATCAGCGTATTGCCCGGCCCGGTGTCGAAGGCGACGATGTCGTCCTCGTTCGCGCCGATCCAGGTGACGTTGGCGATGCCGCCGATATTGAGCACCGCGACCGGCCGGTCCATCTCTTCGCACAGCGCGCGATGATAGAGCGGCGCGAACGGCGCGCCTTCGCCGCCGGCCGCCACATCGGCGGCGCGAAAATCGCACACCACCTCGATGCCGGTCAGCCGGGCCAGCAACGCCCCGTCGCCGATCTGCACCGTCACGCCGTCTTGTGGCCGGTGATCGATGGTGTGGCCGTGAAATCCCACCACCCTGATATCGCCGGGCGCGAGGCCGTTTTCCGCCAGCAGTTGGTTGACGATCCCGGCGTGGGCCTCGGTGACCGCGCGCGCGACATCGTCGACGGCGCCACGCGCGCCCAACACGGCGCGGATGCGTTCGCGCAGACCGGACTCGTATGGCGCCGTCAGGGTGGGGCCGAACCCGGTGACCCGCACGCCGTCGGTTTCCAGCACCGCCGCGTCGATGCCGTCGAGCGAGGTGCCGCTCATCAGGCCGATGGCGGTTTCCGGCGCCATGGGCTTAGAACGTCGCGCCGGAGTTCAGATAATGGTCGATGATCTCGGAGCCGGTCGCGAGCCACACATCGTCATGGCCGCAGATATATTCGAGCGCCGAATCGAGCGCCCCGATGCGATGCGGCACGCCGATCACGAACGGGTGCAGACAGATCGCCATCACCCGGCCCGACTCCGCGCTTTCGCGATAGAGCGTGTCGAACTGGCGGCGCATCATGGTCTCGAACTCGTCGGCGGTGCGCCCCATGCGCATCATCTGCGGCAGATCGTTGATCTCGCCCGAATAGGGAATCGAGGCGATCTGTTTGCCGCCCACATCCATCAGATAGGGCTGGTCGTCGTTGATCCAGTCGGCCACATAGGTCGCGCCCGCCTCGATCAGATAGTCCAGCGTGTGCCAGGATTGCTGCAGGCCCGACGACAGCCAGCCGCGCGGCCGTTTGCCGGTGGCGCGCTCGATGCGGTCGAACGTGTCCATGACGACCTTGTGTTCCTCGTCCGGCTCCATCAGGTGCAGATAGCGCGAATTCGACTGGTTGTGCCCCATGAACTCCCAGTCGAGCGCCACCGCGTCCTCGATGATCTCGGGATAGTCGTCGCAGACCTCGGAATTCAGGGTGACCGTGCCGCGGATACCGTGCTTGGTGAGGACGTCCATGATGCGGAAGACGCCGACCCGCGCGCCGTAATCGCGCGGCGCCCAGTTGATGATATCGGGCGCCATGCCGGTGCCGCCGGGAACCGGCTCGTTCAACGGGAAGGTCTCGATATTGGGGACCACCCAGAGCGCCACCCGCGCGCCGTTGGGCCAGGTGATCTTGGGCCGGCGGTTGATCGGCGTATAGGGGAACGGTCCGTAGCGTTGCGGCTCCATGGTGTCGTGCCTCCCGTGAATTTTTGTTGGCGGTGTTCGTAGCCTGGGCAAAATTGTCCGGCGCGGCGCGGCGCGCGTCAAATGTTTTCGGGCAATATCCTTCGAGACGGGCCTTCGGCCCTCCTCAGGATGAGGAGATAGCTAGCTTTCCTCATCCTGGAGACCTTTGCGTGGGGGGTGATTTGGGGTGGACGGGT
>CAZPMO010000116.1:0-15623 GCA_964587515.1 uncultured Rhodospirillaceae bacterium
CCGAAATAATGACCGCGATCAACTCCGGCCACCGGGAGCGGCGTTCGAGCAATGCCAAAATCTGGTCTCTCATGTCCACGCTATTCCGTCTAACGAGTTATGCCCATTGCCGCGGCCCACATATAGATAAGGGCGGTTTGTCATGTTCCAACCAATAACTACTCTACCACACGAATTCACCGATCGCCGCCACCGGTCGCCGGCCCTCGCGCGCGCAGAATTCGGCGATCTTTTCCTGGTCGGGCGCGACGCCGTCGCGCACGCCCAGCTCGTCACCATGAATGCCACCCACAACCAGCACTGAATCTATCCCCGCCGCCTCGGCTCCGGCAATATCTGTTCGCAGAGAATCTCCGACGGCGACAATTCGGCCGCGATCGGAAATGCCCAATTGTTCGAAGCAGAAACCATAGATGGACGGGTGCGGTTTACCAAGATAGCGCACCGAGCCGCCAAGCTCCTCGAAGCGAGCGGCGAGCGCCCCGGCGCAAATGATGCGTTGCTCGCCCCGGATCACCACGAGATCGGGGTTGGCGCATATCATCGGCACGCTGATTTCGGCGGCATCACGCAGAAGCGTCTCGTAATCCTCGACCCGCTCGTCGTCGAGCCATGGGCCGGTATTCAGGATGAGATCAGCTTCGGCGACCGTCTCGACGACCTCCATATCGAGCCCCTCGAACAGACCGAGATCGCGGTTCGGCCCGATGTGAAGGCAACGGCGTCCAATGTCGGCATACCAGGGATCGGAACGGGTTCTCAATTCAAGCCATGTCGCCTCTCCCGACGACATCACGGCGCCACAGAATTCCTCCGGCATCCCCATCGCGATCATTGATTCCGTGACCGCGGAGCCGCGCCGGGGCGCGTTGGAAAGCATGACGAATTTCTTGCCTTCGGCTTCAATGCGCCGAAGCGTGTCGACCACGTTCGGGTAAAGCGAGATGCCGTTATGAATGACCCCCCAGAGATCGAGGACAAAACCGTCATAGTCGGAAGCCAAGGCCCGTACGCCGGACAGCAAGGGGATTTCGGGAATCATCGGATATTATCTGCACCGAAAATGGATTTGGGATCCGAACTAGCATCAATGTTCGATTCTTGCCACGACGGCGAGCGAAATGAAAGCGGCTGCTTGATCACGCGGATTGTGCGAATTTTGGTTCACCGAACAGGTACCCTTGGCCGAAATCGATCTGAAAATCGAGAATTTCGAGCAGCATCGGCTCGGATTCGATTTTCTCGACGATCAAATCGATACCTTGCCGCTCCAGTGTGCGTTTCAGATCCTGGATGCTGACGTCGAACGAGGAATTGGGCGACGTGAATTCCCGCAGTAAGGTCACCGCCTCGATCTTCACGAACTTGAAATTTTGTTCGGCGAGCCCGGCATAGTCGAGGTTCAGGCTCGCGACCTGGTCCATCGAAAAGCGGAAGCCCAGACGGGCAAGCCGGGAAAGTTGCCGCATGATGTGGTCGTCCCGGCTCGCGACAGTCGCCTGCGAAAGCTCGAATATCAGGTTGGGCGCGAGGCCGGCGTTCTCACTCATGAACTCGACGAACTCCTGGAAGAACATGTGATCGGCGAGGGTATACGGCGAGATATTGCAGAAATAGCCGACATTCCGGTTCCTGCCATGGGTCTTCCGCAGCAGTTGAACGCAGCGGAACAGCAGCATGTTGTCGATCGCGGTGATCAGCCCTTCCCGCTCGGCGATCCCGATATATTGCTCGGGAACGATGATCGATCCGTCGTCGGCGCGAATTCGGGTAAACGCTTCGAGGAACTTCCGCTTGCGCTGCGGCAGGCTGACGATGGGTTGCAGCACCAGGTCCACGCGATCGCGCTTCAACCCTTCCTGTATGATGTGCAGGATGACGTTGTCGTTCAGGCCGTCGGCGACCGGCGCGACGGCGCGGCTGGCGTCGACGGCGGGCGTGGTGCGGTCGATCGGACCCTGGAAACCGTGGTCGGCCGCTTCATCGGCGGCATGGGCCGGTGGCGCGGTCAATCGCGTGACAAGATTTTGCAGCATGCGGACCTCGGAAACCATATGGTCGAAGTCCTTTTGGAAATCCTGGCTGACCCGGGCCCCCTTGAACCCGGCCAGCGCTTCGTGAATGCCGCCGACCTCGCCACGCGCGAGATTGAGCTCGCGCATCACGTCGCCGTGCGACAAACGAAGGTCCTGTATCTCCTCGGCAAGCCGGCTCTGCTGCTCCTGACGCGAGAAGATCTCGTGCAGCAGCGCGAACGCCAGCAGCAGGGCGCCGCCGATCGTCAATCCGGTTTCCATCCCTACGGATGGCACGAGACGTGGCAGCGCTATGGCGACGGCCGCGGCGACCATCGCGTAAATTAGAGCAACCAGCAGGTGGCGCAGGATCGGCATCGAAGAATCCGGCGTTGTTAATCCACCGTTAATGATGAACAAAGTGTCTTGAAAACTGGTTAACGGAAATTCACCAATCTCGAATTTATTGGTGATCGGCGCCCACCGCGTCCGCGATCGTGGCATAGCGGTCTTCACGCAGCGACCGGGCCAGATGCGATTTGATGCGCGTGACCAGTCCCGGCCCCTCGAAGACCAGCGCCGAATAAAGCTGCACCAGCGATGCGCCGGCGCGGATCACCGCATAGGCGTCTTCACCCGAGCCGACGCCGCCGCTGCCGATGATCGGAATCCGTCCTCCTGTCAGGGTAAACATGTCCGATACACATCGAAGCACCCTGGGAAAAAGCGGCGCGCCGCTGAGCCCGCCAATCTCGCCACGATCACGTGAGCGCAGGCTTTCCGGCCGGTCGATCGTGGTGTTCGCGACGATCAGCCCGTCGATCCCGGCGGCGAGACAAATCTCGGCGATATCGCGCCGCTCACCATCGTCGAGGTCGGGGGCTATCTTCACCAGAAGGGGCGGTTTGTCGCGGGTGACCAGCGCGGCCCGGTCGCGCGCGGCCAGCGAACGCGCGATCAAATCTTCGAAAAGCGCGCGCGACTGTAACGCGCGCAATCCCGGCGTGTTGGGCGAGGAGATATTGATCACAAGATAATCGGCCAGCGGCGTCAACGTCTCGATGCCGATCTCGTAATCGGCGGCGCCGTCCTCGGTGTCCTTGTTGCGCCCGACATTGGCGCCCATCGGACCGGGAGGACGAGGCCGACCACGCCGCGCGGCCAGCCGGCCGGCAAAGGCCGCGAGCCCCCCGCCGTTGAAGCCGAGCCGGTTGATCACCGCCCGGTCGTCGGTCAGCCGGAATAGTCGGGGTCGGGGGTTGCCGGGCTGAGGCAGCGGCGTGACCGTGCCGGCCTCGACAAAACCGAATCCGGCCGCGAGCATTGCCTCGCCGACCTCGGCGTCCTTGTCGAACCCGGCCGACAACCCGATGGGGTTTGCGAATTCGAGCCCCCATACCCGGGTCGCCAAAACCGGATCGTCGGGCGTGCGCACTGCCGGCATTAAACCGGAGCGAAGCGCCAAGATCGCGAACCGGTGCGCCGTTTCCGGCGGCAGCAACCTCAGAACCGGTCCGGCGAGTCCATAGAGATCGGCCAAATCGAGGCCCTTTTTTCGCCCAATCGCGGCGCGAGCCTATCGAAATCACCGTCAAGCGCAAGCACGATCGTTGATCGGCGGGGGCGGGGCTTCTATATGGTCCGTGGTAATGGACGAACACGAAACGATCGAAGAAGCAAAACGGAATATCGCCGAGGAATTCGCGTTTCTCGGCGATTGGGTGCAGCGCTATGAATATATCGTCGAGCTGGGCCGAAAATTGCCCGATCTGCCCGAGGATTTACGCGTCGATTCCCATCTGGTGCCGGGCTGCCAATCCCGCGTCTGGTTTTACGCACGGCGCGACGGCGACCTGATCCGATTCGAGGCCGACAGCGACGCGGTCATCGTGCGTGGTCTGATCGCGCTGCTGCTGCGCATTTATTCGGCCCGACTGCCGCGCGAAATCATCGAAACGCCGCCGGAATTTTTCGAGACGCTGGAACTCGGCTCTCATCTCAGCGGCAGCCGCGCCAACGGGCTGCATGCCATGGTCCAGCGCATCCAGGCCTTCGCCCGGGCCTACCAGGATGCAACTGATGCGGCGGAAATCGCTCCCGAAACACTGTCCGGGAACGATTGCTAGGAAATTGTTCACCAATTGGGACAAGGGTCGACCCCTTGATCGACCCGCCCCGATTGTGGTTTTGATATGCACACGATGCCTGGACGATCCGTAACCTATCATCAAGGCGCCTGGCACGACGGCAATCCGCCGATGCTGGGCCCGATGACGCATTCGCTGTGGATGGCGTCCGCGGTGTTCGACGGCGCCCGTTCGTTCGGCGGACGTCTCGCGCCGGATATCGGCCGCCATTGCGCGCGGGCGATCGCCTCGGCGGAATCGTTCGGCATGACGCCCGGCGTCACGGCCGACGAAATCGTCGCCCTGTCGTGGGAAGGCATCGAGAAATTCGCCGAGGATGCGGAACTCTATATCCGCCCGTTGTTCTATTTCGAAGACGGCTTCGTGACGCCCAACCTCGAATCGACGCGCTTCATGCTGTCGATCTTCGAGGCGCCGATGCCGAAATGGCACGGCACCACCGCCTGCCTGTCGAGCTATCGCCGGCCGTCCCCGGAAACCGCGCCGACCGGGGCCAAGGCGGCGTGTCTCTACCCCAATGTCGCCCGCGCCATGATGGAGGCCCGCGAAAAGGGTTTCGATTCCGCGGTCGTCCTCGATTCGCTGGGCAATGTCGCCGAATTCACCACCAGCAACCTGTTCATCGCCAAGAACCAGACGGTGAGAACCCCCATCGCAAACGGCAGCTTCTTGGCCGGGATCACACGCTGGCGCGTGATGGAACTGCTGCGCGGCGCGAAGGTCGCGGTCGAAGAATGCACGCTGCGGTTCGAGGACGTGCTCGACGCCGACGAGGTATTCCTGACCGGCAACTACTCGAAGGTGTTGCCGGTGGTGAAAATCGAAGACCGGGAATACCAGCAGGGGCGCTTCGGTCAACTCGCCCACAAGCTCTATTTCGAATTCGCCGCGCGCGAAGGACGCAGGCTGGCGGCGTGACCGATAATCCGAATGCGGGAATGCGCACGGCCTGGGCGAAACGCAGCGTCAACTGGCTGAAAAGAGCACCCGAAGCAGCTTCCCCCGACGATTATTACAATCAGCTCGTGATCGGCGCGGCCGGTATCGCACCGGGCGACAAGGTACTCGATCTCGCCTCCGGCACCGGCGAGCCGGCGATCAGCATCGCCCAGGCGGTTGGCGACAACGGCGCCGTCGTCGCCTGCGATTTCTCGCCGGAGATGCTTTCCGGCGCGCGGCCCCGCGCGCACAATCTCGGGCTCGACCAGGTTCAATTCGCCGTCGCCGATATGGAGACCCTGCCCTATCCGGATGGCGCCTTCGATGCATTGACCTGCCGCTTCGGCCTGATGTTCCCGTCGGACAGGGTGCGCGCGGCGTCGGAGGCGAGACGGGTTCTCAGGCCCAGCGCGAAAGCGGCTTTTGTCGTCTGGGGGCCGCTACAGGACAATCCGCTGCACGAGAAAATTGCCGCCACAGTGTGCGAATTCTTCGGCGAGCCAATTCCCGCCAAACCGCCGCTGCGGAATGTCCTCGGCGGCGACGGCGCGCTTTCGGACGTGCTGAGAGCCGCCGGTTTCGCCGACGTGACCGAGCGCGCGGTGCGGGAAACCCGGAACGTCGAGGCGGACGCCGCTTTCTGGCGCGATCGCATTCTGCGAAACCATTTCGACCGGTATCAGACCCTCGATGAAAACGGACAGGCTGCGCTGGAAGACGCCGTCGAAGGGGCTTTCGCGCCGTACCGCGACGGCGGGACCTATCGCCTGATGCAGCACGTAAAACTGGGGGTGGGGATCGCGCCGGGCTGAACCCGAACGCGGCTACTCCACGACCGCGTCTTCGCCGGCAAGAACGCGCTGGATCAGCGCCACCGTTTCGTCCTTGCCATAGAGCGCGACGAAGGAACCGAAACGCGGCCCCTGGGACTGGCCCAGAAGAATCTCATAAAGCGCGCGGAACCAATCGCGCAGATTTTCGAATTCAAGCCGTTTGCCGACCTCGTAAACATCGGTCTGGATGGTCTCGGCGTCGGCATCGGCGGGCAATGCTTCGAACGCGGCGACAAGGTCGACGAGCGCGGCGCGTTCCATCTCGCTGGGCGCCCGGTAGTTCTTCGCCGGCTTCACGAAATCCCGGTAATAGGCGATCGAATATTCGACCAACCGATCGAGTATGGGCGCGGTCTCGGGCGTCGCGTCGGGCGCGTAGCGGGTGATGAAGCCCCACAGCACCGCCTTGTCCTCGGTATTACAGACGCTGGCGAGATTCAGCAGCAGGCCGAAACTGACATGTCCCTCGGGCGCGGGCGGCGCGCCGGCATGGATGTGGAACGCCGGGTTGTCGAGGCGCGCCGCTGCGTCATGCTCGGCGTATTTCTCGAGAAACGTCAGATAATCGTCGACATGGTGCGGGATCACGTCGAAGAACAACCGCTTCGCCTTGCGCGGCGAATTGAACATATAGAGTGTGAGGCTTTCGGGCGGCGCATAGCGCAGCCATTCCTCGACCGAGAGCCCATTGCCGCGCGATTTCGAAATCTTCTCGCCGTTCTCGTCGAGGAACAGCTCGTAGGTGAAGCCCACGGGTGGCTTGCCGCCGAGACTCTTGCAGATGCGCCCCGACAGCCGCACGGATTCGATCAGATCCTTGCCCGACATTTCGTAATCGACACCCAGCGCGACCCAGCGCATGGCCCAGTCGGCCTTCCATTGCAGCTTGCAGTGACCACCTGTGACCGGCGTCTCATAGACGTTTCCGTCCTCGTCCTCATAGGCGATGCTGCCGGCGTCCACGTCGCGCGCGACCACCGGGACCTGCAGCACGCGCCCGGTGCGCGGACACACCGGCAGGAACGGGCTGTAGGTGGCGCGGCGCTCCTCGCCGAGCGTCGGCAGAATTATCTGCATGATCTCGTCGTAATGCGCCAGCACGCCCATTAGCGTGTCGTCGAAGCGGCCCGAACGATAGCAATCGGTGGCGGACTGAAATTCGTAATCGAACCCGAACGCGTCCAGGAACGACATCAGGCGCGCGTTGTTGTGGTGGCCGAAACTCTCATGGGTGCCGAACGGATCGGGGATCGCGGTCAGCGGCTTGCCGAGATGTTCGGCCAGCATTTCCTGGTTGGGCAGGTTGTCGGGCACCTTGCGCAGCCCGTCCATATCGTCGGAGAACGCGAATAGCCGCGTCGGCGCGTCGGACAGCAACCCGAAGGCATGCCGCACCATGGTGGTGCGCACCACCTCGCCGAACGTGCCGATATGCGGCAGCCCGGACGGGCCGTAGCCGGTCTCGAACAACACATAGCCCTTCTCGGGCACGCCATCGCCAAGCCGGTCGAGCAGCTGCCTCGCCTCCGCGAATGGCCAGGACTTCGCTGCCATCGCCTGATCGCGATCGATCGTCACGCTAATTTCCTTATTCACAATACGCGGCGCGCCAGAACCTAGGCGCGCGCGTGAATCGCGTCAATGGCGGTGGGTCAGGGCGTCGGGCATTTCCCTAACACTTCTCCGATCTGTATTCTCGCCTCCGGAGGTCAGGATGCCTGGATCAAGCCGTTTGCCGTCGCAAAGTTGCGGCCGGCTCCATCACGGGCCGGGCCGGTGAAGGGGCGCGGGCTGTTTCGCGATCACGCGCGAGCGACGTTGGGGACCTGCGGCGGCGCCCATTTCCTGCATGACGGATTTTCCGACGCGCTGTATTTGCTGATGCCCATCTGGGCGGAGGCGTTCGGCCTGTCCATGGCCCAGGTCGGGCTCCTCAAAACTGTCTATTCCGGCACCATGGCGGCGTTTCAGGTGCCGGCGGGGCTGCTGTCCGAGCGGCATGGCGAGCGCATCCTGCTGTGGGGTGGAACGGCGCTTGCCGGGCTGGCTTACATCGTCATGGGCGCCACGGACGGGTTCGCGATGCTGGTGGTGGTATTGATGGCGGCGGGGCTCGCTTCCAGCGTCCAGCATCCGCTGTCCTCGGCGCTGGTGGTCCGCGCCTATGCCGAGGGTCCCCGCCGCGCCGCGCTCGGCATCTACAATTTTACCGGCGATCTCGGGAAGGTCGCGGTGCCCGCCACCATCGGGGTGCTGGTGGTCGCCATCGGCTGGCGCGGCGCGACGGTGACATACGGCGCGCTGGGCGTGCTGGCGGCGTTCGCCATATTCGTCGCGCTCAAGCGCCTCGAAATGGGCGGCGTCGCAACCCGCGCGGCGTCATCGGTGGCGGCCGGCGGCTGGGGCATTCACAACAAAGGGGGCTTCGCGGCTCTATCCGGGATCGGCATGATCGACAGCGCCGCGCGATACGGCTTTCTGACCTTCCTGCCTTTCCTGTTGGTGCAGCGCTGCGTGGGCGTGGAAACGGTGGGCTTTGCGCTCGCGCTGACCTTTGCGGGCGGCGCGGCCGGCAAGCTGCTGTGCGGATTGATGGCCGAACGCGTCGGGGTCATCCGCACCGCCGCGCTGACCGAGCTGCTCACCGGCGCCGGTATTTTGGTGCTGCCGCTGTTACCGCTCACCATAATTCTTGCGCTGCTTCCCATCCTGGGCGTGGCGCTGAACGGCACGTCGTCGGTGCTCTACGGCACGGTCGCCGATTTCGTCGACGACTCCCGCCAATCCCGCGCCTTCGGCCTGTTCTATACCCTCGGCATCGGCGCCGGTGCGCTCTCGCCGGTCGCCTTCGGCCTGCTCGGCGACGCCGCCGGCGTACCGGCGGCGCTCACGGGATTGGGCGTATTGGCGCTGCTGACCCTGCCGCTCTGCTACGCGCTGCGGCGCGCGATGCCGTCCAAATTGACCTGACGGCCTAGCCACCTGTTCACTTTTTATGTCGGTTCCGTATTGGCGGAAATTTGCTTTCCTCGGCGGCGGTGAAAATAGAAAAACACCACGTAATATAAGTAGGCGGGAACATGCAGTATCAGCGTAAAGGTGACGAAGACCCTCCCCATCATCCAAAAAATCGTAAAATATTGAATTTGGCAACTATCGCTGCCCACATAAAAATTATGGGTGAATTCCGGCGCGTCATAACTGCAATAGTCCACGGCGTGATTCATGTCCATGTTCACCCAGGCCATAAAACTCATCGCGAGAAACACGAAAAGCGCGGCGGCCACAAGATAGACCGCGAGAATACGGCCGAGAATCCTGGCCCACTTCCAACCGGTTCCGGCCGTCGGCGGGTATCCCCCGGAAAATGTGAAAATCTCGGCCATGGCCGCATTCCACGGCGCGAACAAATCCCGCGCGCCGATTGCGATCGGCGTGGGTGGTCGGCGCGAACGGCGCCACCGCATCGTGAAATAAAAATAAGCCGGCAAGTGCAGCGTCAAGGTAAGAACCACGAAGACCGGCCCGAACACGGACAGGATTTTTCCCGCGTCGAGGCGACATGTTTCGGAATTTCTGATGCCAGCGGTACGATCCGATCCGACGGTCTGATCGCAATAAACCCCAACCGGTTTATTGTGGACATTCATGTACACACCCATGGCGATCGAGAGAAACGCCGCGACGGCGGATATCACGAGATAATATTTCATGGCGCGAACCAACATCGGACGCCTCCTTCGGTCACCGGGGTCGGACTAACAGTTCATTTCTTTCGCCATGATTTGGAGTCGTAACCCTTTTGCAGGCGAGCGCCGATATCGCTGGGTTTTCCTTTGTTCCGAGCCGGGATGCGCTGTTTATTCGAGATTATCCGGTGGCGGCCCGCCGGTGACGACCTCGTACATGAACCGGCAGCTATCCGAATCATATCTTCCGGTGTCCGGGTCGCGAAGGGCATATATGCGCGGCGAGACCCGATAAACCTTGCCGTTGATGTTCTTGGTGACGTATTGAGCGACGTAAACCTCATCAGCTGCGGCGAGCGCCGCTTTGTGCTGGGCGTTCACGATCCCATCGTGCTGGTCCATTAGTTCCGAGCCGTCCAGAAACGGCAGGACTCGGAACAGAATCACGCCGCCGATGCCCCAGTAATAGACACCAAACGCCCTGAAACGGTTTTTCAGGATATAGCGGTATTCTTCTGTCATGGCGCCTTTCACCGGCTTGTATCTTGTTCCGCACTCGGGCGTAAATGGCCATATGGGGACAACCAGCAGGACGAAGGCCGCAAGGGCCGCAAAGCTCGTTCGCGGCCACTTGCGGATCACTCGCCACACGCGTTCGAAGGTTCGTCTCACTCTTCCATGTCCCGCCATTCCACACGCGGGTTTCGGATGCGCAACTGGCTTGGGCGCAAGCTTGCTCTCCAACGTTCGCATGGTCTCGCCGTGCGGCAGCATCTTGCCGTCGGTCTTGAGACCATTGGCGGTCTGGAACTTGCGGATGCCGGCTTCCTTGTCGTCGGCCCAGAAACCGGTCGGGCCTTCCAGGTCGGTGAGGTCCATGGCGCCGGCCTGCTCTAACAGCGTCTCCGCCTTGGCCACGTCGATGCGGCCGTTGACCTCGTCCTCGCCGATGCCGGCGCGGGTCTTGAACAGCGCATCGCCGCCGTCCTTGATCAGGCTCCCACCACGCCAGGCGTCGCGCATGCGGTCGATCACCGGGTCCGGGCCCATGCCTTCGTCGAAGGCGAAGCGCTGCGGCTTCTTCTGCCAGCGCCCGCTGCCTTCCAGCAAGGAAGGGGCAAGACGGAATTCGAGATCTTCAAAATCATCTTCTCTGAGAATATCACGCAACGGTTTTACCCGTCCGTCGGTTAGCACCATGTTTTATGTCTCCTGTCTCCCGGGCAGTCAATCCACCCGCAAACAACCAGCATGTCATAAAAGATCATTTTATGCAAGAAAAGTTTTTGTTATCATCTCATTATATATAAATGAAATTTGAAAACTGGCTGAATTGTGGCAATCCGGCGCATATAAAGTTATTTTTCCTTATAATTCCAATAAACGTTTTATCCCGATCGTGTAATTTTCATGTGAGCTAGCTGGCTGTAATAATTACCGCAACAGGCGATGCAGCATGAACCGGCGTTGTTCCCGATATGCGTGTATGGATTGATGGATCGGCGGCGCTGTCTCGGAATAGCGGCTCGACGCCGGGGAGATTTTCGACACGGGTTTACTGTATAAAGCGGCGAATGACCCTTGTGCTCACGGAGGCCCGGTTGATGCGCACCCGAAACGCCCTCTTCACCGTCCTTGCCCTGGTACTGACTCTCGCGATCCCGGTCGCGCCGGCATTCGCGAAGGATCCGGTCGACACCTCGATGTTTTCGAGCCTCGCGGTCAGTGGCTACGATCCGGTCGCCTATTTTACCGAGGCCAAGCCGGTGAAGGGCTCCTCCAGACACCAGTTCAAATGGAACGGCGCAACGTGGCGCTTCGCCAGCGTGCAAAACCTCGCCGCGTTCAAGGCGAACCCCAAAGCCTACGCGCCGCGATATGGCGGCTATTGCGCCTGGGCGGTCTCGCAGGGTTACACCGCTTCGTCGGATCCCAATGCCTGGCGGATCGTCAATAAGAAGCTTTATCTCAACTACAGCCTCGACATTCAGGAACGCTGGGCCGAGGACATCCCGGGCAATATATCGGCCGCCGACGCGAACTGGCCCAAGGTGCTGGAATAGATCGCGGCAGTAGGCGAACCGCGATAAGCTGCTCCGGTCCGAAAGATCAGGAGGCGACCCATGCTGCCCATGCCGATTGCCGATCTCGACGCCATCGCGCGGGACCTCGCCGAAAGCGGCGAACGCGTCCGCGTCCTCTGGCAGGAACCCGAATCGCTGGCCTTCGTCGCGCGCGGGCGAGAATATCGCAGCGAGTTCCATATCGATCCCGCCGACGAGGTCATGTACATGATCAAGGGGGATATGAACCTTCATTACCGCACGCCCGAAGGCAAGGAAGAGATCTCCGTCCTTAAGGAGGGCTCGACCATATACACCGCCGCCGGCGTGCCCCATTCGCCGCGCTTCCCGCCCGACGGTTTCGTCCTGGTGATCGAACGCAAACGGCGCGAGGGCGAGATCGACCGGTTCCAGTGGTTCTGCCCGTCCTGCGACAATTTCCTGCACGAAGAAACCTTCGTCGTGAACGATTACGCGCTCGATCCGGTGTCCAAGGCCTATCAGAACTTCTTTGATTCCGAGGAATTCCGGACTTGCGACAAGTGCGCAACGGTCATGCCGAGGCCGTGACGCAGATCGACCCCGCCGCTAACAGTACCGACGCATTATCCGGCCCGCCCGCCGTTGTCGCGGGCGCGCGCCGCGCGCTGGTGCTGGGCCGCGACGGCGCCGCGCACGAAATGTCCCATGCCCAGGCCGCCGCTACGCTGGATGCCGACGCTCCGCCCATCGTCTGCCATCGTCCGTCGCTGGCGCGTCGTCTCGGGATTGGCCCGTTCGCGGCGCGCGATATTCTCGAACTGATCGCGTTCGCGCGCCCGGCGCGGACCTGCCTGCCGACGGTGAACGGCGTCGCCGACGCGCTGGGGCTTAACCGGCCGGCCGGCCTCGAAGCCTCGGCGCGGGTGCTCGCGACCGCCACGCAAACCCTGCTCGGCGAGCTCGCGGCGCTCGACGGACGTGATCGCGAGGACGCGGTCTCGTGCGCCAGGGCCATGGAGCGGGGCGGCTGGGCCTGGGCGCGGGCGGTTCTGGCCGCGCTCCGGGCCGACATCACCGCCGTCGCCGATACGGCGGGGATCGAGACCTGGCGACGGCTGCGCGAATGGTCGGAACACGCCCCGGAGCCGCCGCCCGGCAACATACCGGTCAAGCCGGGCGAAGCGCGCACACGGCTTGCCGATCTGCTGGGCCAAGATGCCGAGGCGCGCCCGCAGCAGGCCGATTACGCCTCGGCGGTCAGCCTCGCCTTTACGCCGCGCGAGCAGGAAGACCATCCGAATCTGGTGGTCGCCGAGGCCGGCACCGGCGTCGGCAAGACGCTCGGCTATATCGCGCCGGCCAGCCTGTGGGCCGAAAAGAACGAAGCGCCGGTCTGGATCAGCACCTATACCCGCAACCTGCAACGCCAGATCGACGACGAGCTCGACCGGCTTTGTCCCGACGCCGCCACCAAGGCGCGCCGCGTGGTGATCCGCAAGGGCCGCGAGAACTATCTCTGCCTGCTGAACTTCGAGGACGCGACGGCGCGCCTCGCGATGCGGCCCGAAGACGCCGTCGCGACCGGGCTGATGGCGCGCTGGGCCGCGGCCTCGCGCGACGGCGACATGGTGGGCGGCGATTTCCCCGCCTGGCTGACCGATCTGGGCGGTTACCGCAACACGCTGGGGCTCACCGACCGACGCGGCGAATGCATCTATTCGGCGTGCCGCCATTACCACAAATGTTTTATCGAGCGCGCGGTGCGCCGCGCGCGGCGCGCCGACATCGTGGTCGCCAACCATGCGCTCGTGATGACCCAGGCCGCGGCCGGCGGCCTCGACGACGGCTTCGTGCCGACGCGGCTTATTTTCGACGAAGGCCATCATGTGTTCGATGCCGCCGACAGCGCGTTCTCGGCCCATCTCGGCGGCGTCGAGTGCGCCGAACTGCGCCATTGGCTGATCGGACCCGAAGAAGGGCGGCGCAGCCGGGCGCGCGGGCTGAGACGCCGCATCGAGGACATTGCCGCCGTCGACGAGGCGACCGAGCAATTTCTCGAGGACGTGCTGCAAGCGGCCCATGCGCTGCCCTCTCCCGGGTGGCAACAGCGCCTCGGATCGGGCGCGCCCCATGGTCCCGGCGAAAGCTTTCTCGCCCTGGTGCGCCAGCAGGTTTATGCGCGATCTGAAAATCCCAACACGCCCTACGATCTGGAGACCGATACCGCGACCCCGGTGGGGGGGCTGCTGGAGGCGGCGCAGGCGTTCCAGGACGCGCTGGGCCGGCTGATCCAACCCATTCGGGCGCTGGCCGAACGGCTGACCGGCCAGCTTGACGAACGCGCCGCCGATCTCGACCCGCCGACGCGCAACCGCATCGAGGCGGTCTGTCGCGGGTTGCGGCGACGCTCGGAAGGTCAGCTCGAGGCGTGGCGGAGCATGCTGAGCGCGCTGGCCGAGGGGACGCCGGAGGAGTTCGTCGACTGGTTCGCGGTCGAGCGCAACGCCGGGCGCGACGTCGATGTGGGCATGCACCGGCACTGGACCGATCCGACGATTCCCTTCGCTCGCCTGGTGGCCACCCCTTCCCACGGCATGGTGATCACCTCGGCGACGCTGCGCGACGGCACCGGCGACGAGGACGCGGACTGGAGCGCGGCGGAGGAGCGGACCGGCGCACGGCACCTGGCCGAGGCGCCGATACGGGCACTGGCGCCCTCGCCCTTCGATTATGCCGAACAGACCCGCATCCTGGTGGTGACCGACGTCCACAAAAACGACCTCGCCCAGGTAGCGGCCGCCTATCGCGAACTGTTCATTGCGGCGGGCGGCGGTGCGCTCGGCCTATTCACCGCGATCAACCGGCTGCGCGGCGTCCACGAACACATTGCGCCGGCCGTGGAAGACGCCGGTCTGACGTTGCTGGCCCAGCATGTGGACAATATGGACACCGCCAGCCTGATCGATATTTTTCGCGCCGAGGAAAATTCCTGCCTGCTGGGGACCGATGCGGTGCGCGACGGGGTCGACGTGCCGGGACGGTCGTTGCGGCTGATCGTGTTCGACCGGGTGCCGTGGCCGCGCCCGTCGATCCTGCACCGCCACCGTCGCGCGGCGTTCACCCGCACCCGCTATGACGACATGATCACTCGGCTGCGTCTGAAGCAGGCCTATGGACGGCTGGTGCGCCGCGCCGACGACAAGGGCGTATTCGTCATGATGGATTCCAGGTTGCCGTCGCGTCTGGCCGGCGCCTTTCCCGCCGATGTCGCGGTCGAGCGCGTCGGGCTGGCCGAGGCGTTCGAAGGCGTTCGCAAGTTTCTGTCGCCATAAGTCCCAACAAAAAAGGGGCCGCGAAATCGCGACCCCTTTCCCGTATTCCGGCGAACCGGTCTACATCATGCCGCCCATGCCGCCCATGCCGCCCATATCGGGCATTGCCGGCATGGCCGCTGCTTCGGATGGCTTCTCGGCTACCATGGCTTCGGTGGTGATCAGAAGTCCCGCCACCGACGCCGCATCGACCAACGCGGTGCGCACAACCTTGGCCGGGTCCATGATGCCGGCCTTGATCATGTCGGTATAGGTTTCCGACTGCGCGTCGAAGCCGTAATTGGCGTCCTTGCTTTCGAGGATCTTGCCCACGACCACGGAGCCCTCGACGCCGGCGTTTTCGACGATCTGACGCATGGGCGCCTGAAGCGCGCGCTTCACGATGTCAACGCCGACCTGCTGATCGTGGTTATCGGGTTTCACCTTGTCGAGGCCGCGCGAGGCCTGCAACAGCGCAACACCGCCACCCGGGACGATGCCTTCCTCGACCGCGGCGCGGGTGGCGTTCATCGCATCATCGACACGATCACGCCGTTCCTTCACCTCGACCTCGGACGCGCCGCCGACACGGATCACCGCGACGCCGCCGGCCAGCTTCGCAAGCCGTTCCTGCAGCTTCTCGC
>CAZPMO010000117.1:0-15561 GCA_964587515.1 uncultured Rhodospirillaceae bacterium
CGCCGCGCGTTTTTTGGCGCGGCGCGGCGCGGGCTTCGAGGGCTCGATCAGCCTGTTGATCACCGGCGACGAGGAAGGCCCGGCGATCAACGGCACGAAGAAGGTTCTCGAGTGGCTTGCCGAAAATGGCGAAACCCTCGATGCATGTCTGGTCGGCGAACCCACCAACCCGACCCGTCTCGGCGAAATGGTCAAGATCGGCCGGCGCGGCAGCCTGTCGGGAACGCTCACGGTGAACGGCGTGCAGGGCCACACCGCCTATCCGCAGCTCGCCGACAATCCGCTGCCCCGTCTGCTTGCCATGCTGGCGGCGATCATCGCCGAGCCGCTGGATCACGGCACCGATCATTTTCAGCCCTCCAACATCCAGCTCACCACCATCGATGTCGGCAATACCGCCACCAACATTATCCCGGGCCAGGCGCGCGCCGCGTTCAACATCCGATTCAACGATCTGCACACCGGGGCCGGGCTGAGCGACTGGCTGCGCGAGACGTTCGACGCGGTGGGCGGCGCGTACGAGCTCGACCTGCATTTGACCGGCGATTCCTTTCTGACCCCGCCCGGCCCGTTCAGTGATTTGTTGGCCGACGTGATCGAACAGGTCACCGGCGTCACGCCCGAGCTTTCCACTTCGGGCGGCACCTCCGACGCGCGGTTCATCAAGGATTACTGCCCGGTGGCGGAGTTCGGGCTGACCAGCCAGACCATGCACAAGACGGACGAACAGGTCGCGCTCGAGGATATCGCCGCGCTGACCGAGATCTACGAGGCTGTCCTCGAGGGATATTTCGCGCCCCCGGCGTCGCCCGGCGGCAAATGATCACCGTCGCGGAAGTGGCCTACGCCACTTACGGCGCGTTGCGGCTGGCGCGTTTCGATCGCGCCGGCATGGCCTTCTTCGGCGACACGCTGGAGGCGTTCTGGCGCTCGTTCTACGCCGCCGTCATCGTCGCGCCGATGTTCGCGATACTGGTCGCGCTACGCTTCGCCGAGGTCCCGCCCAGCGTCGGGCCGTTGACCGTGCTGACCGTCGAGACGATCTCCTATGTCACCGACTGGGTCGCCTTCCCCTTTGCGATGTTCTACGTGTCGCTGACGCTCAGCCGGGAAGAACAATATTTCCGCTACATGGTCGCCCATAACTGGTCGACGGTCGTGCAGATGCTTTTCTTCCTGGTGATCACCCTGGTCGCCCAGAGCGGCATGGTGAGCCCGGGCGCCGGCGTGACCCTGAGTTTCGCCGCGACATTCGCGATCCTGGTCTATCAATGGTTCATCGCCCGCGTCGGGCTGGAAATCAGCGGCATCGCCGCGACCGGGGTGGTGCTCCTCGATCTCATCATCTCTATTGTGTTAAGCGCGGTGACCGGGCGCATGCTTTAATGGCGCCCGAGTGAATAACAAAGGGGGAGGCCCGGCCATGACCGTCTATGGCGATTTCGATCAGGAAACACTCGACCGCGAATACGCCATTCGCGACAGCGTCCCGTTCGACCAGTTCGAATCGATTATCGGGCGCTATGGCGAGGATAGCGCCCGCGCCCGCGAGACCATGGAATGCCGGCTCGACCAGCCCTATGGCGACAGCGCGGCGGAAATCGTCGACATCTTCCCGGCCGGCGCCGGCGCGCCGATCTTCCTGTTCGTCCATGGCGGCTATTGGCGGATGCTGAGCCACAAGGATTCCGCCTTCATGGCGCCCAATCTGGTGGCCAACGGCGCCGCCGTGGTGACCGTGAATTATGCGCTGGCCCCCGCCGTGACGCTGGACGAGATCGTCCGACAATGCCGCGCCGCGCTGGCCTGGACTTGGCGCAACGCCGCCGATTTCGGCGGCAACCCCGACCGCATCGTGATCTGCGGCAATTCCGCCGGCGGCCACCTGATCGGCATGCTGCTGGCCGGCGGCTGGCATGCGGAATTCGGCGTGCCCGAAGATATCGTGAAAGGCGCCATCGCGCTCAGCGGGCTGCACGATCTGGAGCCGGTGCGCCTGTCGTCGGTCAATGAATGGATGAGCCTCGATGCGGAGACCGCGCGGCGCAACAGCCCGATCCACCATTTACCCGATACCGCGTGTCCGCTGACGGTTTCATACGGCGGCAACGAGACCGCGGAGTTCAAACGCCAGACCGACGAATATGCCGCCGCGTGGCGCGCCAAGGGACTCACCTGCGACTATATCGACCGCGCCGCGTTCAACCATTTCGACATCGTGTTCGATCTCAATGATCCTGACGGGGCGCTTGCCCGCGCGGCGCTGGCGCATCTCGGTCTCTGATCATGCCGACCCACGATTTGCCGGTGCTGATCGCCGGCGGCGGGCCGGTCGGGCTGGTGCTGGCGATCGAGCTCGCCTGGCGCGGCGTGCCCTCCATGCTGGTCAATACCGGCGAGACCACCGCCCGCCACCCGCAAGGCAACACCCATAACGCGCGCACCATGGAACATTACCGGCGGCTGGGGCTGGCGGAAGCGGTGCGCGCGGTCGGGCTGCCGCCGGACCATTGTACGGACGTGGCCTATTTCACCCGCTTCACCGGCGACGAGCTTGCCCGGCTGCGCATGCCGTCATCGGCCGAGAAAATGCGCCGTATCAAGGCGCGCGATGAAAGCTTTCTGACGCCCGAGCCGATCCACCGCGCCTCGCAGTTCTATGTGGAGCCGGTGCTTCTGCGCCATGCCGAAACCCTCGACCCCGTCGATCTGAAATTCGGCTGGTCGCTGACCGGCTTCACCCAGCACGCGGATCACGTCGACTCGGTGATCGAGAACGTCGCGACCGGCGAGACCCGAACCGTGCGCAGCCGTTGGCTGGCCGGGTGCGACGGCGGGCAGGGTCATGTCAGGCGCGCGCTCGGCATCTCCTATCAGGGCAAAGGCGGCGAGGACGTCACCTTCATGATGGGCCGCATGCTGTCGAGCTGGATCGACGTGCCGGCGATTTCCGACGTGATGGTCAACCCGCCCGCCTGGCAAAACTGGACGGTGAACGCCGATACGCGCACCAATTTCGTGACGCTCGACGGCAAGGGACAGTACAATTTTCTCTCGCGGCTGGAGGACGGCGCCGAGCCCGGCGACATCGATGTCGCCGCCGTGGCGCGCGCCGCGATCGGCGCCGATGTGGAGGTCAAGGTGCTGTCGGTGCAGCCCTGGGTCGCCGGCAACGCGCTGGTCGCCGACAGCTATCGCGACGGCCGCGTCTTCCTGGCGGGCGATTCGGTGCATCTGTTCACGCCCACTGGCGGGTTCGGCATGAACACCGGCATCGACGACGCGATCAATCTGGCCTGGAAGTTCACCGCCATCGTGCAGGGCTGGGCGTCGGAGAGCCTGCTCGACACCTATGAGAGCGAGCGCCGCCCCATCGGGCTTCGCAATACCCGCGCCTCGCGCGAGCTTGCCGACCGGGTCGCGACCATGGACGTCTCGCCGACGCTGGAAGACGACACCCCTGACGGTGTGCGCGCCCGCGCCGCCGCTTCCGACCATCTCAATGGCTACGAAGAAGAATTCGCCTCGCTCGGCATCCAGCTCGGCATGCGTTACGACGATTCACCCCTGATCGTCCCGGACGGGTCGCCGCCGCCGCCGGATTCCCCGGTCGATTACGTCCCCAGCGCGTGTCCCGGCGGCCGCGCCCCCCATTGCTGGCTCGCCGACGGAAGCTCCATGCTGGATCGCCTGGGCAAGCCTTTCACGCTCGCGAAGCTGGGCGGTACCGATGCGTCCACCGCATCGTTCGAAGACGCCGCCGCGGCGCGCGGTGTTCCACTGGATGTGATCGAGGTGGACGACGGGGCCGCCCGCGATCTCTATGGCCGCGACCTCGTCCTGATCCGCCCCGACCGCCACGTCGCCTGGCGCGGCAACACACCGCCCGATGACGCCGACGGTGTGATCGCGATGGTCACCGGAGGCCCGTGATTATTCCGTAGAGGACGGCTTATTGTGTGAATAAGCGAAGATAATCGGAGAATAAGTACATTCTTCCGCGCTTTCCGCCAGTAATTTCAGTTAGAATTTCCAGGCGCTCAAAATCCGCGATCAGCTTATAAGCGGAAGCTGGGGATATCTCCGCAGCCTTCGAAACTCTGGCCGCATTGATTATAGGCCGTTGGTAGAGGTGGTTTAAAATTTTTTGCGCATTCGTGGCACGACTGCCTAATGTTTGAATTTTTTCCTCTACTTCTTTCTGAAGCTGGAGTATGGCGTCAAAAGTTTCGATGCTGCTTTTGGCTGTTTCGATAATTCCAACCAGAAAAAACTTAAACCATTGAAGCAAGTCATTCTTTTCCCTAACACGCATCAGGTTGTCATAATAAAGAGTGCGATTACGTTCGAAGAATTCGGAGAGATAAAGAACGGGCTTTTTTAAGATGCCCTTGCTGACGAGATATAACGTTATTAGCAGCCGGCCAACACGGCCATTGCCGTCAAGAAATGGGTGAATAGTTTCGAACTGATAGTGGACTAATGCGATTTTGAGCAATTCAGGGAAGTGCTTGTCGTCGCCGTGAACGAATTTTTCAATGTCGCTCATTAAGTCGTTTATGGATGTGTGAATTGGTGGAACAAAAATCGCATCCTTAATTGACGCACCGCCAATCCAGTTTTGGCTACGCCTAAATTCTCCAGGTTGCTTGTATTCGCCGCGAACGCCCTGAAGCAATGTTTTGTGTGTCTCCCGGGCAGGGCGCGCCGAAAAAAAAAACTTCTCTAACTTGTCTATTGCCTCGTTCATGGCAGCCACATAATTTTGCACCTCCTCCCAATCGTCTCTTTGATCAAGAGCAATATCTTCTCTGTCTAATAGCGCTTCCTCCATATTCGTTTGGGTACCCTCAATCTTGCTGGATTGCGTGGCCTCTTTGAGCACGTGCATTTGAATAAATAGGTCGATGTTCGGTATATAGTCGGAAAACATGTCGAGCCGGCCTAATTCCCGGTCGGCTTGACCGAGTAGATGCAGCAACTCCATATCTGTCACAACCCACTTTCGATTGATGGGATTGGGCTGAAAACTCTTGTAGTGACCCTGCTGAACATATTGTCCGGCTTTAAACGTTTTCATTTTTTCGTATGTGCCCTATACAAATATTACCCAGGTTGTTATTTTAGATTTTATTATAAATCTAAAATATTGCAACTCTCAATTTTAGGCGGCGGAACCATGGCTCTGTAAAATGGCCTCCGTAACGTGGGTGATCGGAGCCGCCATTTTTGATCGCTACTTCCACGCCAATCGCGAATCCCGCACTGATAGCCCAGGCTTTCGGCCCGCGCCGACTTTACAAAATCTTTACCAGTTCTTTATCGCGCCATTAATCCCGCCTGAAACACTTCCGCCGGTCCACGTCCCGACGATCGGGCATGTGGCGACCCAACCGGACGGCCGAATTCCCGGTCGACAAATGAGTCAATGGAGGTGTTTCGAATGATGAGAAAGACAATGAAAATTACCTTAGCCGCGTTCGCCGGCGTTCTGCTCGCATCCGGCGCTTATGCGGCGCCCGTCTCGCTCAGCGCGGCGCAGATGGATTCCGTCGCGGCGGGCGGCGTGGAATTGGTGGACGGGTTCGTGTGTCCGGTGATTACCACGGACGCCGTGCTCAACAGCCCCAGGGGTATCGGGCCGCTCGGTGAGGGCGATTACAGTGTTTTTGGCGCCGTCGTTGCGGTTCCAATCGGTGCGACCAATGACGATGGCGCGGGCTCGCCCGGGGGGCCATACGCGAATCCGGGTGATTCCACGTACACGGCAATTTGGGAAGGCACGCCCTGATAAACCGCGGACACCGGACCCGGCGAAAGTCGGGTCCGGTGTGACCGGATATCGAATGAGCTTTATTCGTAAATCGATCGGCACGGCCGCCGTGGCGTGTTCGCTATTGGCCGCGAACCTGTGCGGCGGCGCGGCCGTTACCGCCGCGCCGGTTCGGTCATTGGCCGAAATGCGGCACCAGAACGTTGTTCTGCAGCAATGGGAGCTGAGCTGCGCCGCCGCCGCGCTGGCGACTATATTGCGCTACCAGTACGGCGTTCCGGTGACCGAGCGTTCGGTTGCGCTGGGCCTGATCGATCGTGACGAATATATCAAGAACCCGGATCTGGTGCGTTTTCGCCAAGGCTTTTCCCTGCTTGATCTGAAACGATTCGTCGATGCGCTCGGCTATGAGGGCGTCGGGCTTGGGCAGCTCGATTTTTCTGATCTGCTTGCGCGCGCGCCGATCATCGTTCCGGTGAATTTGCAGGGTTTTCCGCACTTCGTGGTGTTTCGCGGCGCGACGTCCAACAAGGTGCTGCTTGCCGATCCGGCCTTTGGCAACGTCACCATGTCGATCGAAAAATTTACAAACGGATGGATCAAATACCGGGGCATCGGCCAGGTCGGCTTCATGGTGACGAAATCCGGAAAGCCCGCGCCGCCCGGACGGCTGACCGCGAGGGCGCGGGACTTCATCGCGCCAAGATAATCACGGTGGGGGCCGGAGGTATTCTTAATGGGACCAAACATTATACGGCTCGTTGTCGTCGCGCTTGTGCTCACGCCGCTCACCGCCGCCGCCGAGACGTCCGTGCCGGTGCTCGAGCGTAAGCTGCGCGAGCGGGACAAGGTGATCTCCGAGTTGCTGGATCGCGTCGAGGTTCTCGAACGGCGCATCGGCGTGCCGCGCCGCGCCAAGGCCCAAACAGAAACAGACGTCCCAAAACCAGCGCGGAAAAATGCGCCGGGCGCGGTCGTGGTGAAGGAGGAAGACGCGGAACGGGCGCTGGAGCGGTCGCTGACCCGTGAGGGCGCGGTGCTGCTGCCGTCGGGAGTTCTCGAGGCTGAACCCGGCCTTACCTATGCCCGGCAGGAAGATTCCGTACCCAGTTTCATCACCTCCGGCGGCCTGGTTTTCCTCGGCGAGACAGAGCGCAATTCCGACCGGCTGACCGCCGATCTGGCCGTGCGCCTGGGCCTGCCCTGGGATACGCAGCTGGAAGTGGGTCTTCCCTATCGCTGGCGACAGGTCGAGACCGTCTCCAATGTCGGCTTTGCATCGACCGGCGCGTCCACGCAAAGGGGCATGGGCGTTGGCGACCTGCGCGTGGGGCTGGCGAAAACGCTGCTGCGCGAAGGGCTGTGGTCCCCCGACCTTGTCGGGCGGCTCACCTGGGACAGCGATACCGGCCGCGCGAGCCATGACGGTGTTTCTCTCGGCGGCGGCGTCCACCAGCTTCGCGGCTCGCTGTCCGCGATCAAGCGGCAGGACCCGGTCGCCTTCGTCGGCGGGCTGTCCCTGGAACATTCGTTCGAGGCGAACAACGTGCAGGCCGGCCCCACGGCCAGCGCAAGTTTCGGCGGTTATGTCGCGCTGAGCCCGGAGACGTCGTTACGCCTTGTCCTGTCAGGCGCCTACCGGTTCGAAACCGAACTATCGGGGAGCCGGGTCGAGGGCAGCGACCAGACCATCGGCACGTTCATTATCGGCGGCTCCACCCTGCTGGCCACGGGCACCTTGTTGAATCTGGCGGTCGGCATCGGCCTGACCGAGGACGCCAGCGATTTCTCACTGTCGCTGTCGTTGCCCATCCGGTTCGGCGGACGCCTGTTCTGACCGGGGCGCGGCCCGGCGGTTGACTGGTGCCGTCGCCTCGGGTGCAATTGGGGAAACACAATAAACGGGAGTTCCCCCATGACCCGGGTTTTGACGCCGGAACAGGTCGCGCGGTTCGACACCGATGGTTATGTCTTCCCCGTCGATTGCCTCTCGCGCGGCGAGGCGGCTGATTACCGCGCCCGCTTCGACGCCTATGAGCGCGAATCCGGCGCGTCGGCGCGCAGTCAGTTGCGGGTGAAGGCGCATCTCGGCTTTCCTTGGCTGACCGAGCTGGTGCGGGATGCGCGCATCCTGGGCGCGGTCGAGGATGTGATCGGCCCCGATATCCTGCTTTATCTTTCCACGTTGTGGTTCAAGGGACCCGAGGACGGCAACTTCGTCTCGTGGCATCAGGATTCGGTCTATTACGGGCTGGAGCCCCATGACGAGGTCACCGTGTGGCTGGCCTTTACCGAGGCGACGGTGGAGAACGGTTGCGTCCGGGTGCTTGGCGGCACCCATCGCGGCCCCGACCTGCACCATGTGGAGACCCGCGATCCGGCGAACCTGCTGTCGCGCGGCCAGACCATCGAAAATGTCGACGAGACCGGCGCTGTGGATATGATCCTGTCGCCGGGACAGTTCTCCATGCATCACGAACGGCTGGTGCACGGCTCCAACCCCAACCGGTCGACCGATCGGCGCATGGGCATGTCGATGATCTTCGTGCCGGCGCATGTGCGGTGCGCGCTGGGCCGGCGCCCGGCGATGCTGGTCCAGGGCGAGGACCGGTTCGGCCACTGGGACGCCGATCCCGAACCCCGTTTCGACCTCGACCCGGTGTGCCTCGATCACATCGCGTACTGCACCAACGGCTATAGGGGCGAGGGCGGGTAGGGGTGCGGGCCGGCGGCGGGCGACGTAAGTCGATAAACCCTATTGCCCCGCCATGCCGGCGCGGACGCGGAAATATTCCCAGGCGCGGGCGACCGACATCTCGTTCATGAAGGTCTGGTGGCACAGCTCGACCTCGCCCGGCGACAGATAGGTGACCTCGCCCATGCGCATGGCGTTGGCCTGGAGCTTCGCATTGACCTGCAGATAGACCGAGGTCATCACCGATTCCTGCACCGACCGGCCGGAAACCGCGCAGCCGTGGCCGCGCATCAGCACCACCTGGCGGTCGCCGAGGCAGTTGGCGAGGTCGCGGCCCTGTTCCATGTTGACCACCAGCAGATTGGTGTCGCCGAATTTCTCTCTTATGTCCCACACCGGCAGCTCGGTGCCGATGGCGGCCCCCACATGGGCCATCGGGCGCAGCGGCACCCCGGTGACGGTGAACGGGATCACCTCGTGGGAATGGTTGTGCACCGCCGACATCACTTCCGGCCGCTGTTCGAAGATGGCGCCGTGGATATGGCGCTCGGCATAGCCATGACGGCCGCGATCGTCGACCGGCTCGCCGTCGAGGCGGAATTCCATGATGTCGTCGAGCGTCACCAGCTCGGGGCTGCGCGAGCACGACATCAGATAGCGTTCCGGGTCGTCGGGGTGGCGGATGGCCACATGGCCGAAGGCGTCGACCACGCCTTCGCGGGCGAGGATGCGGTTGGCGACGACCACGTCGCGCATCGCGTTGATGAGATTATCCATTCTTAGCGCTCCCTGTGTCTTATTGACTTGAAGCGTTTTAGCACGTCGCCCGCTCGGCCGTTAACCGGTGATTGTGGGTGGTTCTTTATGGTGGGCGCCATGAACCCGGGACCCGCAATCCTCGCCCTGGCGACGATCCTGGCCGCCGCCGCCGCGCCGTTCGCCCTGGCCGCCCCGGCGGCGGCCGCCGACATCAATTGTCTCGATGTGGATCGCGGCCTGGTCTCGCGCATGCCGGCCGCCTGGTGCAAGGGCCGGATCATCGGCGCCGAGGAGGCCGCCGCCATCGAGGCGGCGCGCATCGAGCGCATCCGCCGCCAGATCGACGGCAAGCCGCGCGGCCCGGTGCCCGGCAAGCGCCCCATCGGCAGCGGCTCGGGTTTCTTCGTGGGCGCGGCGGGCGAACTGGTGACCAACCATCACGTGATAAAGCGCTGCGCCGCGGTCTCGGTGACGCCGGCGACGGGCGAAGCGGTGCTCGCCGATGTGATCGGCATCGACAAGAAAGCCGACCTCGCGCTGCTGCGGGCGCGCGAACCCGGCCCTGCCATGGCCGTGTTCGACGCGCCGGCCTCGTACGCCAAGGGGGATCCCATCCTTATCATCGGCTATCCGCTGCACGGCCGCGTCGCGATCCGACCGATCTCGACCGCCGGTCACGTGTTGGGGTCCGGCGATCACGAAGCCTTCGGGCGCATCGGCATCCGCCTGAAAGCCGATGTGCGGCGCGGCAACTCGGGCGGCCCGGCGCTCGACCGCTTCGGGCGGGTGATCGCCGTCGTCACCGCGAAAATCAACACCCCGGCCGTCTATCGCCGCACCGGCAAGTTGGTGCGCCATGTGGGCATCGCGATCGAGGGCGCCACGGTGCGGCGTTTCCTGGACCGATTCGCGGTGAAATTCCGCACCGGCCGGGGCGGTCCCGAATTCGATCCGAAGACCCTCCTCGCCCGCGCCGAGCGCTTCATCGCCCGGGTGCGCTGCTGGGGATAGGGGGCTTCACGGGATCAGGGTTACCGGGAACTCGGCGCGCGGCTCCACCTCGAAGACGTTTACGGTCTGCGACACCGCCGTGTAAAAGCCGACCGAGGCGACCAGGTCGAGCAACCGGTTGAAACCGAGTTGCGCGATGGCCTTTTCGAACGAGGCATCGGAAAGCGAACCGGTATCGGCAAGCTCGAGCGCGGCGTCATGGACCGCCCGGTCGTCGGCGTCGTCGAGGACCGGCGTCTTGCGCTCATTCACGGCATCGACGATGTCTTGCGAAATGCCGGCCTTCAGCGCGTCGCGGCCCTGCGCGCCCCAGGCATAGGCGCCGTTCCAGCGCCGCACCGCGACAATCGCCGCGAGCTGGCGCAGCCGGGGCTCGAGATGGTTGGCGCGCAGATAATCGCCCAGCTCCTGGTTCAGTCTGAACAGCTCGGGCACCCGTATGTAGATGCCGTTGGGCCCACCCAGCCGCCCGCCGCGCGCCGCAACCTCGTCATAGACTTGGCGCTGCGCCTCGTTCATGTCTTCCCGTTTCAGCGGATCGATTCTCGCCATTATCAGGTCTCCGTGCTAGCGGCCCGGTCCGAAGGACGGGGTTTCCGCCCCGTCCGGAATCCAAGACGGATTTCATGGGGTGTGCGTGCGGCTATCGTCTGAAGGCCAACGTCATATCGGATTTTATGTTTCCCGAGAATGCAAATTGTTGTTGCGCGACCACTTCAATTCAACTAATTCCTTCGCTCCAGATATGCCTGTAGAGTACGTTGAGGTTGACGAGATACGATTTGCGGCCAACGGTGCCTCCACCCCTTGCGTTGGTGGAAGCAGCATCGGAAATGTGAATGGCCAGCTTTCGGGAACTCTCGGCGCTTGGTTGCGGGAACAAATTTCTGGAAATATTCTCGGCATTTCCAATGAGCACGTTTTGACCGAAAATGGCACCCATCATATCCCTAGTGAAGTCATTCACCCGGGTAAAGGTGACAGCAGTCCCTCGACTACTAAGGTTATTGGCGAAGTCGTGGGAAGTGTTCCTTTGGAGCTGTACGATCGGAATAATTTGGCGCAATCACTGAACGACGTGGATTTCGCTTGGTGCAAACCTTTGGCTGATGTGGGCGTTGATCACACGATAGCGCCGCTTGGAATTACACCAACAAAGAAAGTCGATCTTGTCCCTGCGCTTAGCGGCGGAGTGACGGCAATTCCGGTTAGTCTAAATGGTAAAACGTCTGGTCATACGCATGGAAAAATTATGGGATTGGCCCCGTTGAAAATCGTAAAAGACAATCAGGGAAATAAATTCGCATTCCAGGATCAATTCGAAATTCGGTTCGACTCGATTGGCCAGGGAGATAGCGGTGCGTTGTTGTTGTCGCATATTGGTGACAACGCTGTAGGTTTGTTCCACTCAATTTCTTTCTCAGACCCAATTCTCGGATTTGCGACTCCATGGTCTAAGCTCGAGGATGCGTCGAATTTGTCTTTCTTTTAGGACAGGAACAAAATAAAAAATTTCTTGAATACTAACGATAAAAAGGTGGGCTGTTGGTCGTATCAGAATTCAAGAAAGTATTAACGCTTTCGGTGGTATGATTGATCGGAATTTTTGGAAACGATCGGTGGCATTGATGGGGCGAAATGGGCTCACCATTCACAAGGCAGCAAAGCGTCTTGGGTTAGAGCTATGTGCCAAGTTTCCTGAGGATATTATCGGCGTAACTGTGATTGCGGGCGACACTGATCACACCCTTCAAATGGCTGTTGACATAGATGCTGGCGCTAGTCATGAGGTCTTTAAGGCAGTGCCGGAAACATATGAAGGGTACAGCGTTAAGGCCCGCACCAACACCTTTCCTAGGTTCGCTGCCACTCGGGCGCCACTTCGATAATTTAAAAAAAGGGTGAAACACCCTCCGGGGGATATTTCGCGACTTACGCGGCCTTCGGCCACGGTTCGCGAAAAATGGTGCCGCCTGGGTGACTCGAACACCCGACCCCCGCATTACGAATGCGATGCTCTACCAGCTGAGCTAAGGCGGCGTTGGCGCTATATGGGTCCGGGAACCCTGAAAACTACGTTAACGCGGGAGAGGCTTAGCGCCGTGTGACGGCGGCGTCAATGTTGCGCTATGTCTCCTTGGGTGGATCGTCGTCTGTGTCACCGGTCTCCGTTTCTCCCGGCGCGTCCAGGACGGCGGCGGGGGCGGCGGGCGGCTCCAGGTCGCGGGCGCGTTCGGGCACCCGCCAGTCGAGGCCGCCAAGTTCGCCGCAGCGCGCGCAGCGGGGTCCCCAATGGGCCCACACCGCGCCGCACGATGCGCACACCCAGGCCGGGTCGGGCTCGGCGGTGGCGGCGCGGATCAGCCATTCGCGCGCGGCCTCGGCGTTGCCGTGTTCGGCCTCTTCCAGGTCCGCCATCAGGCGGCAGACGCGGGCCTGCGGCGCGTCGCCGGCGGCGCGTTCCAGATGGTTGCGCGCGGTGCCCCAGAGCTGCGCCTCCAATGCTGCCTCGGCCAGCGCGATGTGGCTCTCGCGGTGATCGGGGTTGAACGACAGCAGACGTTCGAAGCGGCGCACCTGCTTCAGGGAATCCTCGTCGCCGCCCATGGTCGCGTAAATGCGCGCAAGCTCCGGGTGAGGCTCGCGGGTCCAGGCGTTGTGGATGATGCGCGAGGCGGGCCTGAGACGGCCGCCCTCGGTCATCAGCCCGACCAGGCGCACCGTCGCCGGCAGGAATTCCGGCGACTGGTTATAGGCCTTGCGCGCATAGGACATGGCGTCGGACTGATTATTGGCCGCCGACGCCTCCATGCTGCAGCCGAGCAGCACCACGACGCGCCGCCGCCGTCCCTCCTCGGCGCTGACCGCGCGGCGGCGCACCGCTTCCTCGAGGGTCGCCAGCGCTTCGACCCAGCTTCCCTGCTTGGCCTGGAGGTCGAACAATGTGGGCAGCACCCAGGGCGTCTTGGGGCGCATTTCATAGGCGCGCCGCGCATAGCTCAGCGCCGCGCCGTCGTCGCCGTCGCGCTGCGCCTGCACCAGCAGCCCGCGCAGCCCCAGGAAGGCGGTCTCGGGCCGCTCCAGCATGGCGTTGAAATAGTTGCGCGCGGCGGCCTCGTCGCCGTTGAGCTGGGCCGCCTGCGCCGACAGCAGCATGGTCAGCGGCGGATCGCCGAGCAGTGAATCGGCGCGCCGCGCCTGGCGCGAGGCCTCGATCGCGTCGCCGGCGGCGACCGCGACCATGCCCTCGGTCAGCGCCCGGTAGCCGCGATTGCGCCGCGCGTTGCGCCGGAAGGCGACGAAGCGTCGGGGGCCACGGCGGAGAAACAGCCAGCCGCGATAGAGCGCCGCGAACAATGCCGCCACCACCGCGACGCTGAAGGCCAGGAATCCGATCGAGGTATCGATCCGCCAGCCCTGCCAGTGCAACGTCACGGTGCCGGGCCGGTCGGCGAACCACACCGCGGCGGCCACCAGCACCGCGAGCGCGACGATCCATATCAGGGCGCGAACCATGCGGCGACCGGCCCGACCGTCAATCGGCGCGCTTGCCGCCGGAGGCCGAAAGGCGTCCGATGGCGATGCGGGTCAGCGTGGCGAGGGCGCGGTCGGCGGCGATGCGCGTCTGCGCGTCGCGTCGCCAGTCCGCCATCGCGGCGGCCGGCTCGTTCGCGAGCCGCGCCAATTCCGCGTCCGCGCCGGCAAGATCATCGTATCCCAGCCGCGCCTCGGCGCGCGCCAGCACCGCCTGGGCGCCATCGCCGGTAACGTCGTCGCCGACGCGGCGCACCGTCACCACCGATGCGAGCCGCGCGACGGTGCGGTCGACCCAGTGTCCGTCGCCCGACGACAAGGCGGCGCGCGCGGCGCGCGACGCATCGCCGACGAAACGCTGTTTCAGCGCCGCCGTCGTCGCGATGCCGTTCCCGGCGTATGGCTCCAGCGCCGCCAGCGCCTTCGCGATCTCCCCGTTGCCGGACGCGACCGCGCCCAGCGTGCGTAATTCCTCGGCGAACGGTCCGGGGCGCGACAGCGCGTCGCGCAACTGACCGACCGCCAGGACAAGCGCGTCGCCGGAACTCGCGCCGCTCGCGACGACCGCGCGCGGGCGGCTCTCGACCGCCTCGAGCCGCCGGCTCAAGTCGTCGGTCGCGGCCAGTTTATCCGCCAATTCGCCCGCCAATTCGCTCGCCAATTCACCGACAGCGGTTTCCAGCCTGCCAACACGGTCGCCCATATCCGATGGGGTTTCGGCAGTCTGGGGCGGCCGCGCCGCCATGCCGCGCAGATCGGCGACCGCGTTCTCCAGGTCATTAATGCGCCGGGTCAGCGCGGCGAGGTCGGGCGCCGATTTCTCGAGCCGGTCGAGGCGTTCCCGAAGCGCCGCCAGTCCCAGATCGGGCGGCGCGGCGGCTGGCGCGGGCGTGGGTGCCGGCGCGGCCGAGCCGAGGCGCTGGATACGTTCCTCCAGCTCGGCGATGCGACGTTTCAGGGTCTCGCCGGCCTCGCTGCCGGCCATCGGCACATAACCCTTCCAGCTCGGCCAGGTCACGATTCCGGCGCCCGCCGCCACAAGCAGGATCAGGACAATCCAGACGCCCACCCGGAAACCACCGCCGGCGGCGCGCGGAGTTTCGCGCGGGGTTTCGCGCCCGGGCGCCGTGGTGGATTCGGGGATTTTGGTTTTTTCGGCCTCGCTCATCTCTTCGTCCGGTTGTTCCTCTTCGGGCTCTTCGGGCTCTTCGGGTTCGTCAGGCGGCGGTTCCTCCTCTTCGTTTTCCGAACGGGGAGGCGGGTCGGGTTCGGTTTCGCCGACCAGGTCGGTTTTTGTTTCGCCGACCAAGTCGGCTTGTATCTCGCGGACCGAGTCGATCATGGCGTCGGCGTCGGGACGCTCGGCGATCCGCACGTCGCGAAATTCCAGCGCGGCGAGCGCCTGGCCGACGGCCGAAGAAAGGCAGACCGCGGTGACGTTCGCGCACGCCGCTTCCAGCCCGGCCGCGCGGGCGAGAATAACAAAGGTCTCCGCCGTGCGGGGAGAGAAAAACAGGATGAAATCGAGCTCGCCACGCGCCAGCGACTCGCGCGCCTCCTCGGCCAGCGCCTCGACCGGTTTGGCCTCGTACAGCACCACGCCGCGCACCGAAAAGCCGTCGGCTTCGAGCGTCGCGGCCATGTCGCCCGCCACCGTCGCGCCCGCGCCATGCAACAATGGACCGTCGGAGGGATCGAGTCGTCCGCGCACCAGGGCGGCCAGCGCAATGCTGTCGCCGGCGGCGCTTTCGACGCGCGCGAATCCGTGCTCGCGGGCCAGCGCGGCGGT
>CAZPMO010000118.1:0-15495 GCA_964587515.1 uncultured Rhodospirillaceae bacterium
TGCATGCCGTGGCGCTGGTCGTTACCGGATCGCTGGTATGGTGGACGGGCGGGACGTGGTGGCTCGCGCCCGCCATGGTGGTCCACGGTATCGTGATCGCCTTCATATTCTGTTTTCATCACGAACTGATCCACCGCACGGTGTTCACGCGGCCGATCGTCAACGACGCGGTCGCTGTCGTCACCGGCTGGCTGGTGTTCTACCCGGCGTTCTATTTTCGCCTTTTCCACTATGCCCATCACCGCCACACCCAGGACCCGGCGCGCGATCCCGAACTGGTGCCCCGCCCGCGACCCGCGCGGCCTATCTGTGGTGGGTTCTGAGTGTCCCCTATATGTGGCGGCGGTTCGGCACCAGCCTCTTTCACGCATTCACCGGCCACGCGAAACAGCCCTTCGTGCGCGATCGCGATGTCGCGGGCTGCGTCAATGAGGCGCGGCTGATGTGGGCCGGCTATATCCTGGTGATCGCGGCGTCGGTTTATTGGGAGAGCTGGGTTGCGCTGCAATACTGGTTGGGGCCGATCCTGCTGGGCCAGCCCTTTCTCAGGCTCTATCTGATGGGCGAGCATGTGGGCTGCGCATCGGGCGACGACATGACCGCCAACGCCCGCACCACCATTTCCAACCCCATCGTGCGCGCGCTCGCCTGGAACATGCCCTATCATACCGAACATCACGTCTTTCCCTCGGTGCCGTTCCATGCGCTGCCGGAGTTGCATCGTGACATGAAGGACCATTTGAAAGTCGTCGAGCCCGGTTACATTGCGCTGCATCGCGGGCTGTGGCGTGGGGTTTCCGAGCGCGATAAGGAGTTGGCCCATGGCTGAGAAGACCGTCGAGAAGATCGTGAAATCGGATGAGGAATGGCAGGCGGAACTTACCCGTGAACAGTTCGAGGTCACCCGCCTGCACGGCACCGAACGCCCGTTCTCCGGCGAATATAACGACTGCAAGGATAGCGGCACCTATCATTGCATCTGCTGCGGCAACCGGCTGTTCACGTCCGGCACCAAGTTCGATTCCGGCACCGGCTGGCCCAGCTTCTATGCCCCGATCGGCCCCGGCAGCATAGACACCACGGTCGATCGCAGCCTGTTCATGACCCGCACCGAGGTCCATTGCGCGCGCTGCGACGCCCATCTCGGCCACGTCTTCCCCGACGGCCCCCTGCCGTCCGGCCAGCGCTACTGCATGAACTCCGTCTCGCTGAAGCTGGAGCCAGAAGGGGAGTGAGGTTTATTTCCCAAATGTATTGACGAGATAGCGCGCGATTTTTTCGTCGGCCGCCGCGACTTCTTGACGGTCCGCCGGGTCGCCCAAATGCAGGAATGCCGTCGCCGTGCGCGATTTTGAAAATATCACCGTGATGTAATAAACGGCTGAGTTTCTTTCGCTTTCGCATTTGGCGAACATGCGTTTGGTCTGGAAATCACCCAGTTGTCGTGAACGGCGGCTGCCCGAGCCAAAAGTCCCCTTGCACCTTCTGTTGATATCTTCGATTACGCTGGCCGAGAGGCCATCCACTGTTCGGGATTTTTTCCTCCGCGGCTGGAAGACCAGCCCGATTACTTTTTTGCTGAGCCAAACATGTGTCGCGCTCGGGAATCGTTTCCGTCGATCGGTCTTGCCCAGCAATTCATAACCGTCGAGACCGGACGCAGTGATGATGGTCAGCATATCGGCCTGGGTAAGTATGTTTTCACGTTCCTGGGCGCGGGGTGGCTCGACCCTGCGGGCTGTTTGTTGTTTGGCGTTGCGGGGTTCTTGGTCGCTGGAGCGCGCCTGGAACGGATTGGGACCGATCGCTTTTTTCTCCAGCGCCAGCGCCTCGTCCACACAGTCGGCGGCGCGGGCCAGCGCGATACTGGTGTCCTTAAGTTTGAAATCGAATTCGCCCTGCGCGGCGCGCAGCGTCAGATTGCGGCCCTTGCGCAGCGCCCTGTACCAGGTGCGGGTTCTTTTGAATCCGACGCGAATGCCATAATCCTTTACCGTGGTCGCGGAGAGCGTCTCCGATAGTCGATTATCGATATCGACGCTGACCTCGTAGCTATCCCCCTCGCGCAGGCGCCAGCCGTCCTTCAGGAATCCGATGGCCAGACCATATTTCCGGGTAATCGTCATGACCATGGTGATGCCGTTGCCATAGTGCGCCGCAATCCCGCAATGGCTAAATTTTTTTGTCTTGTTGTTGTGGAATGCATTCCCCAACCAGATACCCACGGTAAATTTTTTCTTGGCCGGGAATGCGCCGGCATCCGTCGCCGCCCAGCCGGGCAGGGCGAGCACGATTATCGCCGCGACAATTCGCGCCGGCGCAAAAAATGAATTTCCGGCCATCGCGTTCCTCCCTGTTTTTATTCCGCCGGCCACTCAGCTATGATCCCTGTCGGAAAGCTTATTGCGGCGGTCTGCAATCTTCCAAGGAAATTGTGGCGAAAAATTCTCCAAAAAGGGGAAAAAATGGGCGGGAACGAAAAACTGCGCGAATTCATCCTTGGGATGACGCGTTTGGTTGAGGATGCGGGGGCGGACGAGTCTGCCGTGCTGGCCGGCGGGCGCGATTTGCTGGGCGCGCTGGTGGCGACCGACGACTGGCTGCCCGATGAGTTCGCCGCGCCCGATCCCGAAAGCTACCGGCAATATCTGCTGTATTGCGATCCCCTGGAGCGGTTCTCGGTGGTGAGCTTCGTCTGGGGACCGGGCCAGAGGACGCCGGTGCACGATCATTGCGTCTGGGGGATGATCGGCATGCTGCGCGGCGCGGAGCGCGCGCGGAATTTTTCGCGCGACGACGGCCTGGTCCTGACCGGCGAGGAAACGTTGAACCCCGGCGACGTCGCGGCGGTTTCACCGACGATCGGCGATATCCATGAGGTCGCGAACGCGCTTGCCGATCGCGCCTCGATCAGCATCCATGTCTACGGTGCCAATATCGGCGCCGTCGCGCGCCATGTCTTCGACGCCGAAACCGGCGCGGCGAAACCATTTGTGTCCGGCTATTCCAACCATCTGGTTCCAAACCTGTGGGACCGTTCCGACGAGGTCCGCGCGACGCTCGGCCAAAAAGAATAAGGGGAGAAAACGACGATGACTCGACGATCCGAAAAAGGGGCGGAACTGCTGGAGATCGCGCGCTCGATGCAGCCCCGGCTGCGTGAACGCGTGGAAACGGCCGAACGCGACGCCCGCGTTCCGGCGGAGACCATGTCGGAATTGATCGGCAGCGGGTTGTTCAAGGCCGGGCTGGCGGCGCGCTACGGCGGCTATGAGATCCCTCTGGGCGAGCTCTGTGAAATCATCGCCACGCTGGGCGAGGCCTGCGCTTCGACCGCCTGGGTTTATGGCGTGATGTCGGACCACAATATTTCCGTCGGCATGTTCGAACCCCAGGTACAGGAAGAGATCTGGGGCGAGAACCCGGACGCGTTGATCTCAAGCTGCCTGATGCCGGCCGGCAAGGCGGTGCGCGTCGATGGCGGCTTTCTTCTGAGCGGGCAATGGCGGTTTTGCAGCGGCTGCGATTACGCCGACTGGATTTTCGTCGGCAGCGTGCCCACCAATGACGCCGGCGGTGATCCCGAACCGCCCCGGCTGTTCCTGATTCCGCGCAGCGAATTCGAGTTCGTCGATACCTGGCAGGTGATGGGACTGGCGGCCACCGGCAGCAAGGACATCCGCCTGGAAAACGAGCTATTCGTGGCCGAGCATCGCTCGCTCGGGCTGCATACCGCGGCCGACGGGTCGGGGCCGGGCGGCGATTACCATCCCAATCCGCTCTACCGCCTGCCGCGCCACGCCTGCGTGCCGTTCACCCTGGCCGCGCCGGCGATCGGTATCGCCCAGGGCGCGGTCGATATCTATCGCGAATGGGCCAGCGATCGGGTCACGCGCGGCAACCGTCTCGCCGAGCAGGGCGCGGTTCAGCTGCGCCTCGCGCAATCGTCGGCCGAGGTGGACGCGGCGCGGCTTCTGATCGAGCGGAGTTGCGCGGAAAGCATGGAGATTGTCGGCGGGGGCGAGAAGTTGACCATGGCGCAGCGCGGCCGCAACCGGCGCGACATGGGTTTCGCCGCGCAGCTCTGTGTCCAAGCGGTGGACCGGGTGCATGGCGGGATGGGCGGGACCGGCATCTATCTGGAAAGCGAGATCCAGCGCAAGCTGCGCGACGCCCACGCGGTCGGCGTCCATTCGGCGCTGGTCTGGGACGTGGCTGCGTCGACCTACGCCCAAATCGAATTCGGCCTGCCCCCCACCAGCCCGATGGTTTAGCCGATCGCTTTTTGGACTTCCTGCTGGCGCAGGCGGAAGCGCTGGAGTTTTCCGGTTTCGGTCTTGGGCAGTTCGCTGACGAATTCGATGGCGCGGGGGTATTTGTAGGGTGCGATTTCGGCTTTCACGAAATCCTGCAACGTCTTCGCGTCGGCGCCGCCGCTCTCGCGCAGCACCACGAAGGCCTTCACGATATTGGTGCGCTCCGCGTCCGGCGCCCCGATCACCGCGCATTCGGCGACGTCGGGGTGATCCAGCAGCGCCGCCTCGACCTCGGGGCCCGAGATGTTGTATCCGGCCGAGATGATCATGTCGTCGGCGCGCGCCACATAGCGGAAATAGCCGTCCTCGTCTTCTTCGTACACATCGCCCGGATAGTTCCAGCCGTCGCGCACATAGACCTGCTGGCGTTCGATATCGTCCAAATAACGGCAGCCGGTCGGTCCCCGCGTCGCCAGAAGCCCCGGGTTACCGGGCCCCATCGGATTGCCGTGGTCGTCGACCACGCGCGCCTGATAGCCGGGAATGGCGCGGCCGGTGTATCCCGCCCGCATTTCCTCGCGAGACGCCGAAACGAAAATGTGCAGCATTTCGGTCGAGCCCAGCCCGTCGACAATGGGAATGCCGGTGGCGTCAAAGAACGCTTCCCAGGTCGCCTTGGGCAGGGTCTCGCCGGCGGAGACGCATTTCACGAGGCTCGAGAGATCGAATTTCCCGGCCGCCGCCGCCATCGCCCGATAGGCGGTCGGCGCGGTATAGAGGTTCGTGATGCGGTGGCGCTGGATGGCCTCAAGCATTTCCTCGGGCGCTAAAGGCCCCGGGAAGAACCGCGTCGAAGCGCCGAAGCGCATCGGAAAGGTGGTCAGCCCGCCAAGCCCGAAGGTAAAGGCCAGCGGCGGCGTGCCGGTAAAGATGTCGTCGGGCGCCGCCATGTCCAGATAGCGCGGGAAACAGTCGCACATCGCGATCACGTCGCGGTGGAAATGCATGGTGCCCTTGGGATTGCCGGTGGTGCCCGACGTAAAGGCGATCAGCGCGGTATCGTCGGCCGCGGTCTCGCAGACCTTGAACGAGGCGGATTTCTTGTCCGCCGCCGCGTCGAGGCTGGCGGTCGCCGGGCTGTCGGCGAGCGGCGAGAACAGCATCAGGTGCTTGCAGATCCCGGCGGTGCGATCGCGCGCCTCTTCCATCTCCTCGGCCAGTGAGAAATCGCACAGCGCATGGCTGACCTGGGCCTTCTCGATCACGTAGGTCAGTTCGCGCGCGCGCAGCAACTGCATGGTGGTGACGCAGATGCCGCCGGCCTTCAGAACCGCGAACCAGCACGCCACCAGCATCGGATGGTTCCCGGCGCGCAGCAGCACCCGGTTGCCCGGGACCAGCCCGAGATCGTCGACCAGCACGTTGGCGATACGGTTCGACAGATCCATGAGCTGGCCATAGGTCCAGCTCGTCTCCTCGTAATGCAGCACCGGCCGGTCCTTGTGGCCGCCCGCCACCATGTCATCGAGCAGCATCGCGCCGCAATTCATGCGATCGGGATAGGCGGCGAGCTCGGGCAGGCTGTCGTAGTCGAATACCGGCCACAGTTCCCTTGGCGGCAGATGCGCGCTGGCGAACCGGTCGGCATACGCGGTCGGAACACCCCCAGGTTCAGGCATCGGCAGGCTCCCTCGCCGCCGCCCCGAAATCGGGCACCGGCGGCGCATGGCTGACACTGTTGGACGGCGGACTGGGCCGCCCGGTGCGGTCGAAGGCGCGCACGTAATAGATATAGGCGATCCCGCCCAGCACCGTCTTGTCGACGAAGCGCGCGCCTTTCACGGCCTCGATGCAGCGCACTTCGCCGCCGTCCTCGGCGCGGTAGATGTCATAGCCCTCGACCTCGCCCGACGCGGCGCGCGACCATTTAAGCTCGGCCCCGCCGTCGTCGCGGGACGTGACCGTCAGCCCGCCGCTGCCGTCGCCCCAGGCTGGCGCGTCTGCCTCGCTTTCGGCCGGCGCCTGGCGCGCGCCCTTGGGCCACAGGAAGCAGTGGACCTCCTTGAATTTCTCGTCGAGGTTCTTGCAGACATTGCACCAGATGCAGGTGACGATCTGCTCGGCGCGGCCGTCGCGCACCTTGGTGACCCAGTCGGGATCGGCGAGATGCTGGCGCGCCATGCCGATGATGTCGGCCTTGCCGTCCTGGAGCAGCTTCTCGGCTTCGGCCGGGGTCGAAATCTTGCCGGCCGTCACCACCGGCGTCTCGAAGCCATGCTCGGTCAGGAACGATTTTATGGCGGCCACATTGTCGGCGTTGGTCAGCGGCGGGTACCAGGCGCCCGGCATGCAACGGTCGCCGGAATAGCCGGTGTATGGGTAGAGCGGCTCGCCCTCGCTATAGATCGCGTCCTCGAATTTGCCGCCGACGGAGAGCGAGATGTAATCGGCGCCGAGCTGCGCCATGCGCAGCGCGATGCGCCGCGCTTCGTCCACCGTATAGCCGTCCTTGATGCATTCCTCGGCCAGGAAACGCACCCCGACCGGCCAGTCATCACCGACGCGGCGGCGCACGCTCGCCATCACCTTGCCGAACATGCGCAGCCGGCCTTCCAGGGTGCGCCCGTCATATTCGTCGCGCCTTGGGTTCAGGCGCGAGACGAAGGACGACAGCGTATAGGCGTGCGCCGAATGCAGCTCGACGCCGTCGTAGCCGGCCTCGCGGGCGCGCCCGGCGGCGGCGCCGAACTGTTCGATAATCTCGTCGATCTCCGCGACCGACAGCGAATCGATGGTCTGGCGCCAGCCCGATCGCGCGACCTTCATGAAATGGATGATCTGCGGCACGATCTTCGAATCGGACGCGCCGTGAACCCGCTCCACCATGTCGCGCTGGCCGTCGATAAAGCGGTCCTCGCCGATGCGCAGCAGCGGTCCCGAGCGCGTTGCGTGGATGCCCATGGCCTCGACCACGATCAGCCCGATGCCGCCCTCGGCATAGCGCACATAGCGGTCGATGATGTCCTGGGTGACGAAGCCGTCCTCGCCCGACAGGCGCGTGACCATGGCCGGGACCAGCGTCCGGTTGGGGATCACCATGCCGTTGATGTCGAGGGGTTCGAGGAGTTTCATGTCCGGTCCTTCCTCAACCTTCCGCGGCGTCGAAGGTCTGGCCGGCGATAATCAGCTTCTGGATCTCGGTGGTGCCTTCGTAAATCCGCAGCGCGCGAATCTCGCGATAGAGCCGCTCCACGATATTGCCGACCACCACCCCCTGGCCGCCCCAGATCTGCACCGCCTGATCGATGATCTCCTGCGCGGCCTCGGTGGCGTAGAGCTTGGCCATCGCGGCCTCGCGGGTCACCCGGCTCTGGTAGGTGTCCTTGGTCCATGCGGAGCGGTAGACCAGAAGCGCCGCCGCGTCGATTTTCAGGGCCATGTCGGCGATCTTTTCCTGAATGAGTTGGTATTCGCCGATCGGCTTGCCGAAGGACCTGCGTGTTCTGGCGCGCGCGATCGCCTCGTCCATGGCCCGGCGCGCGAAGCCCAGCGCCGCCGCGCCGACGGTGGAGCGGAATATGTCGAGCGTCGACATGGCGACCTTGAAGCCGTCGCCCGGCGCGCCCAGCATGTGCGATTTCGCGACCCGGCAGCCATCGAAGCGAACGGTCCCGATCGGGTGCGGCGCGATGATCGGAAATCGTTCGGTGACCGCCAGGCCGGGCGTATCGGCATCGACCACGAAGGCCGACAGCCCGCGCGCGCCGTCGCCGCCGGTGCGCGCGAACACCACGTATTGCGCGGCGATGCCGGCGTTGGAGATCAGCGTCTTTTCGCCGTCGATCACATAGTCGCCGCCGTCCTCGCGCGCCGCGGTCGCCATGGCGGCGACGTCGGAGCCGCTTTCCGGTTCGGACAGCGCGAAGGCGGCGATGCGTTCGCCCGCCGCGACGCCGGGGAGATATTCGGCCTTCAACGCGTCGGATCCGAACAGCGAGATCGACCCGGTGCCGAGGCCCTGCATCACGAAACAGTAATCGGCCAGGCCGGAATATTGCGCCAGCTTCTCGCGGATCAAACACAGCGCGCGCACATCGAGCGTTTCCAGATGCCCGCCATGGGGCGCCGGCACGCAATAGCCCAGCCAACCGCCGGCGGCGAGGCGCGCGACCAGCCGCCGCGCGAGATCGTCGATGGCGTCGTCGTCGGCCGGTTCCTCGTCGGCCAGTGGCGTGATTTCCTTATCCGCCCAGTCGCCCAGGCTGCTCACCAGATCACGATGGGCCTGCTCGAAGAACGGCCAGTCGAGATAGCTCTGGTCGGACATCGCTCAATCCCCCTCGAATTCGGGCCTTTCCTTGGCCAAGAAGGAATCGTAGGCGCGCTGGAAATCCTGCGTCTGCATGCAGATCGCCTGGGCGTCGGCTTCGGCGTCGATCGCCTCGTCGACGCTCATGGTCCATTCCTGGTGCAGCATGCGCTTGGTCATGGCGTGCGCGAAGGTGGGGCCGTTGGCGAGCCGCTGGGCCTGAACCATGGCTTCCTCGAGCGCCTTGCCGGGCTCGATCAGACGGTTGAAGAAACCCCATTCAAGGGCCTCGGGCGCCTTCATGGAGCGACCGGTGTAAAGCAATTCGGCGGCGCGGCCCTGACCGATGATACGGGGCAGCAGCGAACACGCGCCCATGTCGCAGCCCGCCAGACCGACCCGGGCAAACAAAAAGGCGACGGTGCTTTCCGGCGTGCCGTAGCGCAAATCGCTGGCCATGGCGATCGCCGCGCCGGCGCCGGCGCAGACGCCTTCGATCGCGGCGACGATGGGTTGCGGCGCGGCGCGCATCGCCTTCACCAATTCGCCCGTCATGCGGGTGAAGTCGAGCAATTCCGGCATGTCCATGGTCAGCAGCGGACCGATGATCTCGTGGACGTCGCCGCCGGAACAGAAATTCCCGCCCTCGCCGGTCACGACCACTATTTTCACGTCGTCCGCGTGGGTCAGCTTGCGGAACGTCGCGCCGATCTCGAAATAGGATTCGAATGTCAGCGGGTTCATACGCTCTGGCCGATTGAGCGTGATCGTCGCCACCTTGTCTTCCACCCGCCAGTCGAAATGTTGCGGCTTAAAGTCGGCGGCCTTCACTTTTTCCATCACGCCTGCTCCTCGTTTTCGCGCGCGTCCAATATCGATCCCTTGAGCCGGCCCAGCAGGGCGAAAAGCTCGCGCATCTCGGCGCCGTTGAGTTCGTCCATCATATCCGATACCCAGCCGTGATGGTCCTCGGCCACGTCTTCGAAAAAGGCGCGGCCGCGCCTGGTGAGTTCGACCATCTGGCGGCGTCGGTCCTCGTCGGAGACGCGGCGCTCGACCAGCCCCTCGCGATCGAGCCGGTCGATCAGCCCGGTGATATTGCCGTTGGTGACCATCAGCCGGCGCGACAGCTCGCCCATGGTCATGGGCGCCGAGGACCGGTAGAGCTGGGCCAGCACGTCGAAGCGGGGCAGGGTGGTGTCGAATTCCTGGTTCATCTTCTGGCGCACCGCGCCGTCCATCAGGTTGAAGCAGGTGATCAGGCGCAGCCAGATTCGAAGCTCCATGCGGTCGGCGCTGCCCACGCCGCTTTCGTAATCGTCGCGCTCGACGGAGGCGCGATCGCCGTCGTCCCGCATCATGTGACCTCGCCGCCGGCGACGACGATCGACTGGCCGGTGATCGCGGCCGAGGCGGGCAGGCAAAGCCAGGCAACCGTCTCGGCGACCTCCCAGGGCTGCACCAGCCGGCCCTGCGGATTGTGGTGGGCGAGCTCGGCGCGCGCCTCCTCGGCGCTGCGCCCGGTCTTGGCGACGATGTTGTCGACCGTGTCGGCGACGATGTCGGTATCGGTATAGCCCGGGCATACGGCGTTCACCGTCACGCCCTTGGTCGCGGCCTCGATGGCCAGCGCCCGCGTCAGCCCGATCACGCCGTGCTTGGACGCCGCATAGGCCGCGATATAGCCGTACCCCTTCAACCCCGCCGTCGAGGCGACGTTGACGATGCGTCCCCAGCCGGCCTCTCGCATGGAAGGGAAGACATGGCGGGTGCAAAAGAACGTCCCGTCTAGATTGGTCCGAAGAATATTGCGCCAGTGTTCGCTGTCCATGCGGTGGAAGGGCGCGCTGGCGCCGATGCCGGCGTTGTTAATCAGAATTTCGACCGCGCCCATGGCGGCGGCCGCGCCGTCGAACGCCGCCGTGACCGAGGCCTCGTCGGCGACGTCGCAGGCGATGGCGTGGGCCTTGCCGCCGGCCGCGCTGATCTCCGTTTCGCGCGCCGACAACGTTTCAGCGTTGCGGCCCATCAGCGTCACGTTGGCGCCGAGCCGCGCCAGCGTTTCCGCGACCTCCCAGCCGATGCCGCGCCCGGCGCCCGTCACCGCGGCGTGCCGGCCCTTCAGCGGCGCGCCGCCGATCAATCCGTTTTCGGGTTTGTGGAGGATATCCGTCATGGGGCTGGACGTTTCAGTCTAGAATATTTTAAACTTAAAACAATTATTGCAGAATTTCAAGAAGAGGGATCGACGCGATGGACATTCTGAATCCGTCCGGCTGGCCGCGCCCCAAGGGGTACTCGAACGGTATTTCCGTGAGCGGACGCATGGTGTTCGTCGCCGGCATGATCGGCTGGAACGAAAACGAGGAGTTCGAGACCGATGAATTCGCCGGTCAGTTCCGCAAGGCGCTGGAAAATATCTGCGCGGTGCTGGCCGAAGATGGCGCGGGGCCCGAACATCTGGTGCGGCTGACCATGTATTTCACCGACAAGCAGGACTATCTCGCCGACCTCAAGGGCGTCGGAGCGGCCTATCGCGACGTGATCGGCCGCAACTATCCGGTGATGGCCGCGGTCGAGGTCTGCGCCCTGATGGAAGACCGCGCCAAGGTGGAAATCGAAGCCACGGCGGTGGTGCCGTAACCCTTATTTCTAGTTTGGGCGCACGCCCTTCAGGGTCAGGCGGCGCAGCATGCGGCGGTCGTTGGGGTCGAAGTCGGTGCGGCCGTGCATGGTGCAGCGATTGTCCCACATCAGCAGATCGCCCGGTGTCCATTTGTGTTCGTAGGTGAATTCCGGCCGTTCCAGGTGGTCGAACAGGCCGGCCAGCAGGTCGTTGCTTTCGCCGTCGTCCATGCCGTCGATGCTGATCGTCTGCATGCGGCTGACGAACAGCGCCTTGCGGCCGGTCTCGTCGTGGGTAATGGCGAGCGGATGGGAAAAGTGCGGCGTGTCGGCGCCGAGCCGTGTCATCCGGCCGTTATAATTCTCGAGCTCGAACGCATTCACGCAGGTCCGCCCGGCGATCCTCTCCTTGGTCTCGCCGGGCAGGGCGTCATAGGCGTGATAGCAATTAGCGAGAATCGTGTGTCCGCCGACCGCCGGCGCCTCGATGGCGTAAAGCAGCGTCGCCATGGACGGGACTTCGTAATAGGCGCCGTCGGAATGGAGATACATCTCCCCTTCCTCCAGCGCGGTGCGCATGCCGGTATCTTCCACATTGGTGATCAGCAAGACGTTGGGTTCATCGGCGCTTTGCGATTTCGCGGCGCGGGGCGGCTCCAGCTCGCCGAAGGCTGCCGCGAACGCGACCTGCTGGTCGGCCGTAAGGTCCTGGTCGGGGATCAGGATCACGCAATGATCGAGCCAAACCTCGCGGATGGCGCGGGCGGTGTCTTCGTCGAGGGGCTGGCGCAGATCGAGCCCGGTAATGCGCGCCCCAATGGTGTCCGACAGCGGCGTCACCGTGAATTGCATCACTGTTCACCTTGATCGTGTTGTTGCCGCATTATTTGACGAGATTTCCCCGCCCCGCGCCAGTCCTTAGCTCGCGGCCGGCTGGGTCTCGCGGATCAGGGCGGGCACCAGCGCCGCGCCCATCGCCAGCACATTGCATGCGACATACATCAGCGCCATCGGCAGCATCGTGCCGTCGGCGAGGAAGCCCATCACCTGGGCGCCGGTCGCGCCGATGCAGAGATGGGCGAACATCACCGTGCCCGACGCGGTGCCGGTAAGCTCGGGATCGACCATGATCGCGCCCGACTGCGCGTTGGGCATGGCGATCCCCTGGCCGATGCTGGCGATGAAGCAGGGGAGGAACAGCGACAGCGGGGTCAGCGGCATGATCGCCGCCGCGAACACGAACACCAACGCGGAAGCCAGCGCGATGCCGCCGCCCAGCAGCACCATGAAGTCGATGCGCGCCCGTCCGCCGAAACGGCCGGCGACGAAGTTGCCCAGCAGATAGGCGGCCGGCAGGGTCAAAAACCAGAGCCCGTATTCGGCGGCCGGGCGTTCCAGCACCTCCGTCATGATGTAGGACGCCGCCGTGATATAGGCGAAGAACGACGCCGAGACGAAGCCGTTGAAGAAGGTGTATCCCAGGAAGCGGGGCATGCAGGCGAGCCGGGCGTAATCGCGGCCCATACGGGCAAATCCGCCGCCGCCGCTCCGGCCGGGCGCGGTCTCGTGGATTGCCGTCACGGTGAGAAGCAGGATTGCGACCGCGCCGGCCAGCGCCATATAAAAGATCGCGCGCCAGCCGAATTCGTCGATCAGCACGCCGCCGATCGCGGGCGCGAGCATCGGCCCCAGCACATAGGCCATGGTGAGATAGGCCGTCATCTTCACCAGCTTGTCGTCGCCGTATACGTCGCGGACGCTGGCGCGCGCCAGCACCAGGCCGCACCCCGCGCCGGCGGCCTGAACGAATCGCCCGACAACCAGGGCGGTGACGCTGTCGGCCACGGCGCACAGCCCGGTGCCCACCAGGAAAAGCAAGATTCCTGCCACCAGCACCGGCCGGCGTCCGTAACGATCCGACAGCGAACCATACAGCAGCGTCGATGCGGCCATGGTGAACAGCGCAATGCTCAGCATTAGCTGCGCCGTGGGCGCATCGATCTCGAACGCCCGCCGGATGATCGGCAGCGCCGGAATGAAGACATGCACCGACAGGGGCCCGGTGAGCGTGACCGCGACCATGGCGATCATAAACACCGGCCCCACGGGACTTTTCGCGCTGTCCTCCAATTCCTCCCCTTTTCTCGCTTGGCTTAAACCACGAACGCGTTTATAGCCCATCGCGCCGCGCTGGGGTGCGTCGATTTGCGCACGGCTAATTCCCGATTCGCGGGCGGCCGTCGTGGACGCTATCGGCCATATCGGTCATCATGGGCGGGTGGAGAATTGAGATGCAAAACGGCCCCTATATCATCGACGATCCCGAGTCCCAGCGATTCCAGCTCAACCGCTCGGTGCTGGTCGAGCCCGATGTGCTGCGGCGTGAAAAGTCGGCGATCTTCAATAAATGCTGGATCTACGCCGGCCATGAGTCCGAACTTGGCGAGACCGGCGATTTCCGGACCCGCACGGTGGCGGGGCGCCCGGTGCTGCTGGCCCGCGACCGCGCCGGGGTGGTGCGCTGCTATCTGAACACCTGCCGACATCGGGGCGCCACGGTGTGTCGCGAGCGCGCCGGCAGCGCGCAACGCTTCACCTGCCCCTATCACGGCTGGGGTTTCGATATCGACGGCAAACTGGTCACCGTGCCGGCGCGCGATTCCTATGGGCCGGCGTTCGACCCGGCGGATTTCGCCCTGGTCGAAGCGCCGCGGCTGGAACAGTATAAAGGCTTCTGGTTCATCAACTTCGACGCGGACGCCGAGCCGCTCGCCGATTATCTCGCGGGGGCGAAGGAATATATCGATCTGATCGTCGATCAATCGCCGACCGGTCGTCTCCAGGTCATCACCGGCACCCAGGAATACGACATTCAGGCCAACTGGAAGCTGCTGGTCGAGAACAGCTTCGACGACTATCACCTCGCCTCGACCCATTCGACCTATCTCGATTACATGAAGGATTCCGGCGTCGACGTGCGTATCCCGAAGGGGTTGGTGATGCCCAAGCCCGGTGTCGGCAAGGCGCTCGGCAACGGCCACGCGGTGGTCGACAACATCAATTTCCGGGGCCGGCCGATCGCCGCCTGGATCCCGATTTATGGCGAGCAATCGAAGGACGAAGTCGCCGCGATCCGCGCCGAACTGGTCGAACGCCTCGGCGAAGACCGCGCCTTCCGCGTCGCCGACACCAACCGCAACCTGATTGTGTTTCCGAACCTTGTCATCAACGACGGCTCGGCGGTCACCATCCGGACATTCTGGCCATTGGCCGCCGATCGCATGCGGGTTACCGCCTGGGCGGTTGGCCCGGAAGACGAGACCGAGACATCGCGGGCGCGCCGGCTCGACAGTTTTCTGACCTTCTACGGTCCCGGCGGGCTGGCCACGCCCGACGACGTCGAGGTGCTGGAGATGGTGCAGCAGGGTCTCGCGACCTGGCGGGAAGTGCCATGGTCGGAAATCTCGCGCGGCATGAACAAAGAGGGCGAGCAGCTCAATACGGACGAGCTGCATCTGCGCGCCTTCTGGCGCGAATGGGACGCGCGGATGACCGGCGCCGAAGCATGAGCACCGTCATGACCAAGATCACCCGCGCCGAGATCGAGGATTTTCTGTTTGAAGAGGCGGCGCTGCTCGACGCGTGGCGGCTCGACGATTGGCTCGAACTGCTGACCGAGGATGCGGTCTACCGGGTTCCGTCCAACGATGCGCCGGACGGCGACCCGCGCGACACGCTGTTCACCATTGCCGACGATATCGCCCGTATTCGGGGCCGGGTGAAGCGGCTGAACAGCCCCGAGGCGCACGCCGAGAGCCCGAAATCACGCACGCGGCGGATCATCTCCAACGTGCGCATCACCGGGACCGACGGCGACAATGTCGATATCGAGGCCAATTTCGTGGTCTATCGCTTCCGCCGCGACGAGCGTATCGGCGAATATGTCGGGCGTTACGTCTATCGGCTAAAACGCACGGACGGCGGCTTCCGCATCGCCCAACGTACCGCGATCCTCGACTCCCAGGAACTCGGCGGCCTCGGTTCGGTCAGCTTCCTGCTATAGCGTGTTCGACCGTATCCACTATTCCGGTATTAAATGGCGAGCGTCACTTGCGCGCGAACGCCGTCGTAAATCATGACGAAATTGCTCAAGAACGTCCGGCCGATTAACGCGACGTGGCCTTGGCCACCCGCTACGAGCGAAACGCCCGCGAAAGTTCCATACTGCGTAAAACCCAGACTAGAGCATTGCCCGTTTAGTTTTACGCATATCCGGCGTGCCTGAAGTAGTTTTGGCATTCTTTG
>CAZPMO010000119.1:0-15453 GCA_964587515.1 uncultured Rhodospirillaceae bacterium
AGCTAGGTATATCCTCATCCTGAGGAGGGCCGAAGGCCCGTCTCGAAGGATGGCGTTCCGCTACCTATTCCAAGTCGATCGCACCACTACAGGTGCTTGCGCAGGAACTGGGCCAGGGGATCCCAGGCGGTGTTTGACGCGCGGGTGGCCTGTTCGATATCGACGATCTCGATCTCGCCGCCGGCCTTGCGGTAATTCGCCGTGAATCGTTCCGGTTCGTTGAGGTCGAGGGGCGAGTCCGGGTCGCGGTAATCATGTACCGGGTCGGGGCGGCCCTGGATCCAGACCGCCGGCGGGGTCTCGATCCGCTCGCCGCGCTCCATGGCCAGCACCGGATTTCCCTCGACCATGTTCGCCTCGGTCTTCCAATAGAGATCGTGACGTTCCGGGAGATCGCCGACCCAGCCCGGCGGGTTTTCGCCGGCGCGGGCCCTGAGCGCGTTGCGGTAGCGCGAAATCGGGTTGATCACCGGCCACAGCATGCCGACGCAGTTCACCCGCGCGTCGGCGCCGCCGTCCAGCGGGATCGAGGCGTAGCGCTCATCGAAGGGCCGCATGGCGGCCAGCATGGCAAGGTGTCCGCCGCTCGACTGGCCGCACAACGCGACGCGTCCGGCGTCGAGCCGTAGTTCACCGGCGCGGGCCTTCAGCCAGCGCACCGCGTAGTTGATATCGATCAGCGACGTGGGATAGCCGTCGCCGGCGTGGCGGAACTGGAGCGTCGCCGCCGCGAAGCCGGCCTCGGCCAGCACCTCGTCGCGCCCATAACATTCCTCGGGCTTGCCGCTGCACCATGCCCCGCCGTGCAGATCGACCACCAGCGGAAACGGCCCCGCCCCCGCGGGCCGGAACAGCCGCAGGCTAAGCGCGCGCTCGCCGTGGCGCAGATATTCCATATCCTCGGTCGTGAAAGTAGCGGTCCCGACGGCCATCGAAGTCCTCCCTGCGAAATCGCGAGGCGGAATACTATGGCCCGCGGATGGTCGCGTCCATTGCGATGCAGGGGGTGCGGCTCAGCAGCGGCCCTTTTTCGCCTGTCCCGGCGGACAGAATTTCCCGTGCGGCGCGATATCCAGGGTCGGAACGGATAATTTGAGCTTGGGGCCTTCGACCTTCGCCTCGCAAGCGGTGATCAAAAGGGCTGTGAAAACGCATAAAACCAGACGCATCATGACCGGACTCCACGACAGGGGCGCCAATAGCGGCGCGATCAATATTTAGTACAACGATTAAATTTTTCCCCATAGACCGGAATAGTAAGTACCGCCAACGAGATTTTCAAATTTGCTAACCATTTGAAGGTAATACCAAAAGACCCCATGGGGCTTTGATTTCAACCCCTTCGGGGTAGACCGGACGCGCAATTGACGCGCCCCCGGCGATATCGGTTCATGCCGGTGTCGGAAACCCATCGCGAGACCAGGGAAACAGCCGCATGACAACATCACCGAGAACGGAATATTCGTCGGCCAGGCGCGGCGGGACCGCCGCGTGCCTGGCGATTTTCATGGCGCTCGCGCTGTCGGCCTGCGTCGCCGGACCGGGCCCGGACCGGTCGGCCGGGCGCGCGACGCCGCCCGGCGGCATCTACGCGCCCGAGCATGCGCCGCCGGCGAAACCCGGCAAGGTGGGCCGGCCATACAGCATCAACGGCGTCTGGTACACGCCGGCCGCCGCGCCCGATTACGACGAGACCGGCATCGCGTCGTGGTACGGCCCGAAATATCACGGCCGCCCAACGGCCACCGGCGAGACATACGACATGAACGGCATGACCGCCGCCCATACCACGCTCCCCCTGCCGAGCCGGGTGCGCGTGACCAATCTGGAGAACGGCGCCTCGCTGACCCTGACGGTGAACGACCGGGGACCGTTCGTGGGCGATCGCATCATCGACGTCTCGCGCGCCGCCGCCGAGCGGCTCGGGTTCCGCCACCAGGGCACGGCGCGGGTCCGCGTACAGGTGATCGGCGCGCGCGCGACGGTGGCCGCCATGGGCATCGACGCGGCCGACCGAAGCTATGCCGAGCCGGCAGCGCAGCGCGGCCTCGAGTCGCTCCGCGCCGGCACCGCGTCCAACTGGCGCAACCCCGGAAACGGCAATACCGGGACCTTCACGCCGGTGCGGACCTGGCGCACCGCCCAGGGAAACTGGTGCCGCGACTTCAGGCACAGCGTCACCATCCAGGGCGCGACCCGGCACGGCAACGGCACCGCCTGCCGCCGCGGCGCCGGCCACTGGTCGGTCATGCGCTGAGCCTCTAATTCAGTGACACCTAATTCGGTGACACCATACTAATTATGGCAGGCCCTGTTTTCCGCCGTTTATAGAATTAGTATGGTGTCACCGTATTAGGCGGAATTTGGGAGCGGCGGAGATGATCGCGTGGGGAACCCGGCGCTATTGGCGTAACGCCGTCGCAGTGTTGCTCGCCGCCCTGTTCGTCGGCGACGCGGCCATGGCGTCCGTTGCGTTGCCGGTCGCCGGCCGGGAATATGTCCAGCTCGCGTAGATTCCGCCCGACCGGGACCAGCTGGACCGCTATACCGGGCTTCACGCGGCGGCCGCCGCCGGCGACATAAAGTCGATCAGGCGACTGACTTCAGGCGGTGCCGATATCGAGGCGCGGGACGGTCATGGGCGAACGCCGCTGATGGTGGCCGCCTACGCGCGCCACCGGACCGCCGCCAGGGCCTTGATCGACGCCGGCGCCAAACTCAACGCGCTCGATCGCGAGCGATACGATGTGCTGACCATCGCCTCGGTCCTGAACGATCCGGACATGGTGAAGCTGGCCATCGCGGCCGGTTCCGATACCGGGCTGATCACGAGCCCGTACCAGGGAACGGCCCTTATCGCGGCGGCCCATCTCGGGCATGTGGACGTGGTGCAGGCGCTCATCGACGGCGAGGCCCCTCTCGATCACGTCAATAATCTCGGCTGGACAGCGCTTATCGAGGCGATCGTGCTCGGCGACGGCGGGCCGCGTCATATCGCCATCGTGCGGGCCCTGGTCGCGGCCGGTGCCGACGTCAATCTGGCGGACGGAAAAGGCGCCTCACCGCTGGCGCTGGCGCTGCAAAACGGCCATGCGACGATCGCCGAAATACTTGGACAGGCAGGCGCGCGGCGCTGATCGCCGAGCCTAATTCGGTGACACCATACTACCCTAATTCGTTGACACCATACTAATTAGAAAATATCAATGAAAACCGTTGTTTATTTAATTAGTATGGTGTCAACGAATTAGGGGATTGGGTCGTTTACGGCGGGTTCACCCTGAATTTTTATCCCCGCTTCACCTTGAAATTTGACGATTTGTTTGGTCTGGCCTTGATATAGCTGAGCCGAACTTGCTCGGCGGGTCGCGTTGAATGCGCGGCCGGAGTGGAAAGGCGAATTTCCCTTTCGAGCAAGATCAGGACCCAAACGGTCCGGGATGACGACCGCTGATACGCCGCCCATGGCGCGCCCCCGGGGTTCGACCGATTTGTCGGTTCCCGAGGCCGTGTCGAATTGGCGTCGAATGCGGGAAAGCAGGGAGACGGCAAATGCGAAGTCGAGCATTGCGCGTGGCGCTGGACGGAGTCGCGGCCATGGGGAGGGCGACCGCGGCCCGGTGGAAAACATTGCCCGCCGGCCTCCTCCTCGTGGGCATCGTTATCGGCGCCGCGTCGGCCGCCGAAGAGACCCTGCCGCCGATCTGCGGCGCCCCGGGATCGGCCATTCCGGACCAGGGATCGACCACCGATTCGATCATTGTCGGCGAACCGACCGGCATGATCGTCGACGTGGATGTCTTTCTCGATATCTCCCATACATCCATCGGAGATCTGCGGGTCACCCTCGATCACTCGGGATCGGCCGCCGGCGAAACCATCATCAACCGACCGGGATCCGATGGGTACACCATCGGGTGCCGGTCCGACGACATTCTGGCCACGGTCGACGACGAGGCGGGACTGAACGCGGAAACCATGTGTTTCGCCGCGTCGCCGGCCATTCGCGACGCGGTGGTCGGCGGCGATCCCATCGACAACACTTTGTTGCGGGCGTTCGACGGTCCGGACGGGCTGGGCACATGGACGCTGACGGTCTCGGACAATGCGCGCCTTGATACCGGCGCCCTGAACGAGTGGTGCGTGATCCTGACGGTGTCGACCAATTCGCCGCCCAACTGCAGGGCCGCGACGCCCAGCGTCGCCAGCCTGTGGCCGCCCGACCACGAATTTCACGACATCGACGTTCTCGGCGTCACCGACCCGGATGGCGACCCGCTCACCATCGTCATCAACAGCATCTTCCAGGACGAGTTGGTGGACGAAGGCGGCGACAGCCTGGCGCCCGACGGCGAAGGCGTGGGCGACGCATTCGCCTCGCTTCGGGCCGAGCGCGCCGGCAAAGGAACCGGCCGCGTCTATTATGTGGGCTTCACCGCCGACGACGGTCAGGGCGGAACCTGCACCGGCTCGGTGCGCGTCACCGTGCCCAAGAGCAACGGCAAGAAAGCCGGCGCGATCGACGAGGGCCCGCTTTTCGATTCGACCGCCCTCTGATTGTTCGCGTAATACGGATCGCCCCACGGCATAGTCCCCGCCCCGCCCTTTTACCGGCATAATCTTTTTGACGTCGGCCCGGAACCGACCCAAGATTGCGCCTCCAGACAAGGGGGGCACGCGCCATGGCGAAACAGCTACTTGTTCCGGACGAAAAAGGGCGCCACTTCGCCCGCGCCGTCCGAGCCGGGCAATTTCTATACGTCTCCGGCATGACCGGTCAGTGGGATCTCGAGACGTGGGAGCTCGACCCCCGCGCCGAGGGTGATCTGGCCTTCCAGACGCGACGGATCTTCGAATGGGCGCAACAAGTCCTCGGGAAATGCGGCCTGACGCTCGACGACGTGGTGTCGACCACCACGTTCGTCTGCTCCATAAAAGACCGTGACGTGGTCTCCCGCGTCAAACAGGAGTTCTTCCCCAATGCCGACGTGGCCAGCTCTACCGTCGAAGTCGCGAGCCTGATCGGCGTGGGCGAGATCGAAATAAACTTCATCGCCCTCTATCCCGACGGCAAGTGACCCGGAAATGACGACCGATCCCGTGGCGGCGGAAATACTGGAGACGATCGACGGGGACCGCGACGATGTGGTGGCGCTCTGTCTCGCGCTCGGCAATATGCGGGATTATCCCGGCGAGGAGCGCGAAGTCGCCGGTGCGGTGGTGGCGTGGCTGGAAGACGCCGGCATCGAGGCCTGGCTGCAACATCTGTCCGAACACAGCGCCAATGCCGTCGGTATCCTGCGGGGAACCGGAGACCGCGCCTCGGGCGCGCGGTCGCTGATCCTCAACGCCCATCTGGATACGCAGGGCGACATACCGTCCGGCGGCGAGGAGGCGGAGAAGAGAATTCGCGGCGCCTGGGCGGACGAAACTTTCATTCACGGGCGCGGCGTCGCCAACGACAAGGCCCAGGTGGCGGCCGAAATGATCGCGGCCCGGGCGATCCGCCGCGCGGGCGTCATGCTGAAGGAAGACCTCTACGTGACGGCGGTCGCGCAGGAGACCATGGCGCCGAGGGAAATGTCGGGATCGCTGGAGGCATGGTCCGGCTTGGGGCCGGGCGTCAGTCAGGTGCGCGAAGGCCACGGCGCGCGCTGGCTGGTCGAGCACGGAATCGTCGCCGACTACGCGCTGATCGGCGAAGTTTCCGACTTCAAGGTCACGGTGGCGCAATCGGGCTATCTTCGCCTGAGGATCAGGGTGCCCGGGGTGATGGCCTACACGCCGGGTATCAACCGGGGAACCGAGCCGGCGGATAACCGCAACCCGTTCGAACGCGCGGCCCTGGTCATGGGGCGGCTGGAAGCATGGGCGCGGAACTACGAGGAAACCGGGCGGTTCGAATTCTGGGGCGGCTCGCTGGTTCCCAAGGCGCAAATCCTCGAGGTTGCGCCGGCCGGCCCGCCCTGGACCGACCCGGAGGATGCCTGCCTGATCTTCTTCGACATCCGCCTCCCACCGCAAGCGCGGCCGGCGGAAATCCGCGCCTCGGTGCGCGCCGCCATCGATGAAACCGGCATTCCGTGCCGCATCGACCCGTACGATTTCAAGCTCGGCTTCATCGCCGATAACGCCGACCCGGTGCTAGACGCGTTGCGCGCGGCGCACCGGGCCGTGAATGGCGGCGAGCTGGAATACGCCACGCCGCTCGCGATGAGCATGTGGCGCGACAGCAACGCCTTCAACGAGGTCGGCATCCCCGCCATCGGCTACGGCCCGCCCACCCGGGAGACCGACGCCGCGCGCGGCGCCGCCGGCGTGCAGCGGCCGATCGCGATCGATGATTTGGTCGCGACCGCGAAGATCTTCGCGATGACCGCGCTCAATATCTGCGGCGTCTCGTCCTAGGGCGCTATCCGGAAGTGACGGCGGCGCGCCGCCGGATGGCGAGTTCGGCGATCACCACGATGCCGCCGAGAGCGATTCCGCCGAGCTTGAAGGTCAGCCCGGCCGTGAAGGCCTCCGCCGGCAGCATGGCGCAGAACCCGGTCGCCATGAACACCGTCCGCATCGGCCATGATAAAGGCCGCACGAAATAACCGATCAGCCCGACCGAGCCAAGCCACACCCCGATCGACGCGGTCACGATGGCGATGACGACGGCCGTCACGCCGCCTTCCATAAGCAGCCCCGGCGACAACACGAACAGGAACGGGATCACATAGGCGACCCAGCCGAAGCGCACCGCGGCGAAACCGGTGCGCATGGCGTCGGCCCGGGTCAGGCTGGCCGCCGCGAAGGCGGCGATGGCGACCGGCGGCGTGATCATGGACATCATGCCGAAATAGAGCACGAACAGATGCGCCGACATCTTGGACACGCCAAGCTCGACCAGCGACGGCGCCACCAGCGCCGCGACCAGCACATAGACGCCCAGCGTCGGCATGCCCATGCCCAGCACGACGCATATAAACGCCGCCAGGATCAGCAGCACCGCCAGATTGCCGCCGCCGACCTCGACCAGCGTGTAGGTCAGCGCGAAACCCAGCCCCGAAATGTTCAGCAGCCCGATCATCAGCCCGGCGACCGCCACGATCAGCAACAGCTCGATGCAGGAGCGTCCGGTTTCCTCCAGCGCCCGCAGCACCATCATCGGACCCGCGCGTTTGCCCTCATAGCCGAACACCATGGCGCAAGCCAGCAGCACGACCACGGAATAGAGCGCGGCTTCCTCGGGCCGCAGATTGGCGCCGAACAGGCCATAGATCAGCACGCCGAACGGCAGCGGGAAGAACCAGCCGGCTTTGATGACCGGCCACGCCTTGGGCATCTTGTCGAGCGCGATCCGGGCGATGCCGGTCTTCGCCGCCTCAAGATCGGTGATCACGAACAAGGCGAGATAATACAGGAAGGCCGGGATCAGGGCGGCCAGCACCACGTCGGCGTAGGGAACTTCCAGGAACTCGGCCATCACGAAAGCCGAGGCGCCCATCAGAGGCGGCATGAGCTGGCCGCCGGTCGAGGCCACCGCCTCGATGGCGCCGGCCGATTCCGCCGTATAGCCGGAATCGCGCATCAGCGGGATGGTGATCACCCCGGTCGACACCACGTTCGAGACCGCGCTGCCGGAAATCGAGCCGAACAGGGACGACGCCGCGACGGCGATCTTGGCCGATCCGCCGCGATAGCGGCCCATGCCCGACATGGCGATGCCGGTGAAGAACCCGGACCCACCCGACAGGAACAGAACCTGGCCGAGAAACAGGAACGAGATCACCACCGTGGTGCCGATCTTCATGGGGATCCCCAGCAGAGCCTGCGGATCGAGCGCCAGACCGATCACCAGATCCTCGAGCGGGAGGTCGCGGCCGGTCAGCTTGCCGGGGATCAGATGGCCCCATATGGCGTAAGCGAAAAAGAACAGCAATATGATCACCAGGACAGGCCCCGCCGCGCGCCGCACCCCTTCCAGGATCAGCAACAGCAGGACCACGCTGATGATCATCGCATCCAGCGGCCGATAGGCGATTTCATTGGCGAGCGTCGGGTATTGCACCGCCACGTACCAGGAAGCGGTGAACCCCACCAATGCTGCGACCACATCGTACCAGGGCAGCTTGCCCTGACCGTGTTTGCGTAGCGGCACGCTGAGATAGGCCAGCGGCAGCACCAGACCCAGCATGGCGGCCAGGAACTGTTCGTTATAGAGAACCAGCCCGACGGCGTTATACCAATCCGCCGCCCAGGCGATGGAGCCGAACGTCAGCAGCGTCGCAAAGACGGAAACCAGGCCGTTCAGCGGGCGGTTCAGCCGCTGAACGGCCTGGTCGGAAGTCGCTTCGGTCACGGGATATGCCGCTTAGAGCAGCCCCGCTTCCTTGTAGTATTTCGCCGCGCCGGGGTGGAAATCGACCCCGAGGCCCTTCTTGGCGATCAGCTTGGGCTTGTAGCCTCGGAACACGCCATGGGCCGAAACCAGCGACTTCTTGTTCAGATGCAGCGCCTTGGCCGATTTGTAGGCGACCTCGTTTTTGACTTTCGATCCCACGATGATGAGATAGTCGAAGCCCAGCATCTTCACGGGCTTGGTGATGTACGGCATGCGCTTGGAGGGCTTGACCGTGGCGTAGAATACGCCCGGCGCGATGTCCTGGATGGTCTTCAGGCTGCCGGGGCTTTCCTTGAGCGAAATAAACCGGATGCCGACCGACGCGTGCGCCTTGCGCGTGATGCCCGAACCCGGCGCAAGATAGGATGTCACCACGCGTCCCGCGACCATCTCGTCGGTGCCGCGCACGAAGTTGGGCACCGGCACGCCCTTGACGTTCTTGTATGACAGACCTTCCGCCGCCAGGGCCGCGCGGACCAGGGTGCCGACCAGCTTCTGGCTGGTGAAGCCCGACGGCACTTTCTGGCCCTTCAGGTCGGCGAGCGATTGGATCTTGGAATCCTTGCGTACCATGAAACCGGTCTGGAATTCCAGCAGCCGGGAGAGCACGCGGAGGTTGGGGTTCTTGTGACCTTCATAGGGACCGGTGCCGTTGGTGGCGAAAATGACGCTCGGCCCGGCCGCGGTCGACATGTCCAGACGGCCCTGATTGACCTGCGGGAAATAGATATTGCCGCCGCCGATGCCGATGGCGCGGGTGGTGAGATCGGTCTTGTCGCCGATCACCTTGGCCACCGCCGCGCCGATGCTGTAGGACAGCGACCCTTGCGGCAATGAGCCGATACTGACGGTCTGGGCGTGGGCCGACGCCGCCACGAACCCGGCCGCCGCCGTGATCGCAAAGGCGATGGAAGTCCTGCGCAGGATATTCATGTTCTCGCTCCCTGTTGATTTGGTACTCGACGTTGTTCTTGGGAGGGAGGTTAGCATTACTTCCCGCGCCGGGCGCAAGGCTAAATACGGCGTGCGTTATTTTCCGAAACGGACCTTGAACGGATACTCGATCACATCCTGCCGATCCGCGATCACCAGATCGACGGTCGCCGGACGGCCCGACACGCGGAACCGGCCATGCCACAGGCCCGGCTGTTTCGCGGGTTTGACGGTGACAACGTTGGTGGCGAGCGCCTTGCCGCCCGAATCGCGTGGCACGAACTGCACCAGCCGATCGCGCGGGCCCTTGATCTCGAATTTTATGCCGCCGTCGCTGAACTCGATCAACCTGGCGCTGATCCCGCTCGGATGATCGGCCCGGGAACCGAGATCGGCGGCGTCCAGGGTCAGAGCCGACAGCCGGCCCGGCAGGCGCGCGATCAGCCGGCCGCGCGCGCCGGTAATGGTCTTGCCCTTGAACCCCTTATCCTCGTCCATCGACAGATAAGGATTAAAGCGATTGTCGAGAACGCCTTTCCGACGCGCCTTCCGGAATTCCGTGTAGCGCCGCAGCTCGATCTTCGTGGTGCGATCGCGCACCCGGCCCGGCCCGGCGACCGTGACCCGTTCGATGACCAGTTCGACCGCCGACAGATTGCCGAGCAAGGCGTTGCTCGCCGGCGCGGCGATGATGAAACTGCCGCGCAAGCCGCCGCGCCAACCCGGTATTAGGTTCTCGGCGCAAATCCGGAAGGGGCGAACCGAAGACGCCGCCACCCCCTTCTTGCAGGCCCGGTGCCTGAAGCGCGCGAACTGCCGATTGAACGCGCGCCGGCCGATCGCGGCGACGGTATAGGGCTTGGGGGTTCCCCATTTGGAGAAACCCGGCCTGACCGACGCGATGGTAAAGCCGTATTCCTTGGCTTCCTCGGCCATGGCGATGACGAATTCCGCGGATTGGGGACGGCCGGCGAACGATCTGCCGACGGTCTTGCCCGAACCGAGAAAGCGGCCGGAGGAATAGGATTCGGCGGTCGCGAGATACCGGCCCTGGCCGTTCAACGCGCGCACCGAGAGGACGCGGTCGATCCCGCCGCTGATTTCGTATTTCACCGAACCGGGACCGCCATCCGCGAGGCGAACCCGCAGGCCGGGCGCTTCGACGATTTTGTCCTTGAACGGCGCCTCTACCCGGCGCGTCTCGACCTCGGTCGGCAGGCGAAGCCGCACATGGCCTTCGAGCGACGCGATATCGGCGAGCCGCGCGCCCGGCTTCAGCCGGACCGTCTTGCCGCCGCCCACGGCGGGGACGCGAACGAATTTCTTGTCGACGAACCGGTGGTCATTGCGGGGGGCCAGACCGGCGCCCCGCTCGGCCCGCCATTTGCCGCAATCGTTTTCGCGCTGCAAATTCGCGCCGTCCCGCCCGCGCACCGCCGTCACGAAAAGCTGCGCGCGCGCGTCATCCTTGATCCGGTGCATCGAATCGACATCGACATTGGACAACTCGCCGCTCCGCGTCTCGACCTCGAGCTCGACCGTATCGGGATCTTCGGCGGACAACCGATAGGACTTGATGCGGATACCAAAAGGCCCGGTCTTGGTTTCGGTCTTGAATTCCGGGCCGCCGGTCGCCGCGAACGGCTTCAACTGGTCGTGGGACAGCCGGGCGTCGTATTGCAGCAGCTTTTCGGCGGCGACAATGCGCTCCGCGCCGGGCGTCGGACGCTTCAGCGACGCGGAATTCGCCCCCATGGACGAGAAGACCAGGGTCAGCAGTTCCGCCGGCACGCGGCCGACATCGTTCAGCAGGTCCTTGTTGAGAGCGACATCCACGTCGAGCCTCTCGCCATCCGCCACGACCTTGACATACTCCCGCAGCTTCGCCAGCGACGGAATCTTCGCCTCTGTCTCCCGCGTCAAATCGCGCTGCCATTTCTCATACGCCGCCACCGCCTCGCGCGGCGCATCCGCGTTGCGTAATTCGGCATGAAAATTGACGTCGAGCCCTGCGCTGCGCGGCGCGACGCGCACGCCCGCGAACAGCAGCGAGACCGACGACAACGCGTCTTTGCCGGCGCGGGCGGCGAGCCGCGCATAGCCGTTCTCGACGGCTTTGCCGGCTTCCAGCGGCGGGACGAACAGACCAATGCTGAGCAGCCTGCCCGCCCGGTAGGCGCGCCACTTGCCCAAATCGGTCTCGCCGCCGGCGGCGGCGCGCAACCGCTCGAGGATGGATCCGATGAGACCGGGCGGCGCGGCGACGATGCGGCCGTCGGTCAGATGAACCGCGATAGGCGCGGACACCTTGCAGCTGTCCCGGTCGATGGTCTTCAGCACCAGCACGGATTCGGCGGCGATGCGCGACGACGTCACCTCGAAGGCGCGCGGCAGCGCCTCGCGGACGCGGCCGAGATCGAAACGGCCGTAAAGCAAAGTCGCCACCGACGGCGACCCATCCGTCACGACCAACCCGGCGACGGCGTGATCGATGGCCTCGCGAAGATCGATGCCGTTTTGATGGAAGACGCCGAGCACGGGATGGGTCTTCAACGCCGGGCCAAGCAGCGCCTCGCGGTCTTCCTCGCCAAGCGCCGCCCGCTCGACCGCGACGATGTGACCGACATCGGCATGCATCATCGCCACCAGCCCCGGCAACGCCAGCGCGTCCTCGCCCGCCGCCACCTCGGGCGGCACCGGCGCGGGTCCGGCCACGATGGCGACCTCATCGGCATAAAACCAATAAACGCCGCCGGCGGCGGCCAGGATCAGAAGCGCGATGATCGCCACAATTCGCATGAAGAATTTCTCCCGACGGCGCCGGCGAACAGATAACGCCGGTTCGCAACCGTCGAGAGACTTACTATCCGGGGGGCCGGATTCGGTTCAAGGCGGGACCCGATAGCATCACCGTAACGTGACGCGCCGTGCGCCCCCAACACCTCGCGTCAAACCGTTCCGGTCTGATGCTTGAGCGTGATCTCGCGGCGTTCCCGCGCGGATTGCAAGACCGCGAGGGCGACCTCCAGCGTCGCCTTGCCCCAACGCGCGTCGTGGAAATCACGCTTGTCTTCGCGCATCGCGGCCCACAGCGCATCCAGCGCGTCGCCATGGCCGGGACGCCCCATGCCGCGCTCGATTTCGACTTCGCGCTTGCCGTCGACGCCATAGACCGCCACCCCGTCGGGCGAGAGGCGGATATCGCCGCGCTCGCAGGTCACGATCAGCACGCCGAAATGCGGCAGATGCGGCTGCTCGACCGGCATGTCACGCCCGCCATAGGCCAGGTGGCGCTGGCGTTGGGGCTCGTCTCCGCCACCCTCATCAAGCGCGCGCCGCGTCATGCCGTGGCGGTCCGGCTGTTTGAGGTTACCGCCCTCGGCGATCCAGCCATGCATCTCGTCGCTGTCGAAGAAATCGTATGAGCTGTACACCAGCGTCGCCGCCGCGCCGTCCTCGAATTCCAGGAACACCGTGGCGTTGCCCTCGGTCGGCCGGTCGGGATCGAGGACTCCCGCGTTGGCGCGTAAGCTCCGCACGCGGCCGCCGCCGATGGCGCGTGCGATCTCGATCTGGTGGCTCACCTGGTTGAAGGTGATGCCGCCGCCGCGCGCGGTGTCGAGTTCCTCCGGCCGGCGCGGGCGGTAAAGAAAATCCGTGTAGTTGAAGTTGAGGATCATGGCGAGCCGGCCCATCTCGCCGCTTTCGATCAGGTCCCGGATGAAACGCACATTGGGATCGAAGCCGTGGGTGTGGCCGACGATCAAATGGGTCGCGGCGGCGTCGGCGGCGTCGATTACACGGTCGCAATCGGCCAGGCTCAGCGCCATGGGTTTTTCGACCAATACGTGCTTGCCGTGGGCCAGCGCCGTGACCGCCTGATCCGCATGGTATTCGTGCGGCGAGGCGATATAGATGGCGTCCACGCCGGGGTCGGCGCACAGCGCATCGAAATCGTCGTGAACGCGCGCGTTGAAATCGCGGGCGAAGGCGTCGCGCGGCGCGGCCAGCGGATCGGCGCCCGCGACCATCTCGACGCGCGGATGAATGCGCGCGGCGCGGATCATCATGGTGCCCGCGAGGCCGAGGCCCGCGATGCCAAGACGGATGGGATTGTTGGTGTCGTTGCTCATGCCGCCTCAGAAAAGGATGCTCAGGGAGCCGTCATAGAGGATCGTCTGGTCGAGCCGCACGTGGCGGCGCGCGAGGCGCAAGCCCCCGTCGGTGCGCCGCAGCGTATCGGTGCGCTTGCCCACATAGAGCCCGCCTTCCGGCGCGACGCCGCGGCTGCGATAGACCAGCAGATTTGTTTCCACCGTGAACGCATCCGGCGGCGGCGCAATGTGCGAATGAAAATTGGAGACCATGCGCCTTGTCAGCGACGGCGGATTCTCGGCCAGCGTCAGCTTCGGGTTTGAAATCTGGTCGACCCGCATGCGCAGGCTCGCCGCGTCCTCGTCGAGGATGGCGTTTTCCTGGATACCGGCGGCCGCGTCGCGCGCGACCTGGGCCGATATGCGGTATTCGATATCGTCGGTCAGCAGTGCGAACCACTCGCCGTAGGCGCGATCGTCCAGCAGCCCCGCCTCGTAATTCAGAAAACGCTGTATCTCGATGAATTCGCTGTCGGTTACCGGGTCGTTCGCCATGGCTGCATCCAATCGTGTTCTTTGGATTATTCGTTGGATTTCATCACCTCGTCCCAGCGGCGCATGAATTCGAGCTGGGCGACTTCGGTATTGGCGGGCCGGTAGGCCCGGCCGGGCCAGACGTGATCCTCGGCCTGGCTGCCATGATAGCGCAGCGCGGTCTGGAAACTGTAGGGATAGCGCCGCGCGATCGGATTGTTGCTGGCCTCGGTGGCCGAGGCCCAGAGTTCGAGATCGTCCTGTTCGAACACGCCGGCCGCGCCGAAATTGTGGAATCCGTGCTTGAGGACCCGTTCCTTGTATTCCGCCGACGCCTCCTTCTCGGCCAGCACCCAGCTCAGAATCTCCATCTCGGTCGGACCGGTCGGCTGCCACAGCCGAATGATCACCGATTTTTCGCCGGCGCTGACTTGCGATTCGATAAAGGACAGGTTGGGAAAGACATTGCCGACGATGACCCGCAGATGATGCAGCATCTCCATCTGTTCGGGACTCAGCATCTTCTCATACTGGGGCAGCAGGTCGGGCGCATGGGTGAGGTAGTTCTTCTCCGGCATGCCGGGCGCCAGATAGGTCAGCGTGCAGCCGTGCCCGTCGTCGGTCACCACCTGGAAGCTGTCCTGGCCGGCGTTGGTGAAGCCCTCGGCGGTCGAGCGCGCGGAATCCAGCGTCACCGGTCCGGCATGGGTGGTCAGCACGTGCTGGCTGTCGCCGATGAAATTCAGCGCGCCGATCTTCCAGTTGGCCCGCGCCCGCCAGCGATGGGGCGGCGCGAGAACCTCCATGCCGCCCGGCGTGCGCCCGAAAACCGCCTGGAGATACCAGTCGATGTCGCCGAGATAATTGGCCAGCGCCGGCGCGCCCTCGTCCCAGCAGCCGAAGATCATGCCATGGTAATTCTCGACCAGCGGCGCGCGCACCAGATCAAGCTCCGACATATCGGTGCCGTCGGGGAAATGGTGGTCGAAGGTGGTGGTGATCAGCCGCCCGTCCGTCTCATAAGCCCAGCCGTGATAGGGGCAGACGAAGTTGCGTGCGTTGCCCGCGTCGGCGCGGCAGACCCGCGCGCCGCGATGGCGGCAACTGTTGAGCACCACATGAATCTCGCCGGATGCGCCGCGCGTGACCAGCACCGGCGCGCTGCCGAGCTGGCGAGAAACATAATCGCCCTCGGCCGGAATTTCGCTTTCATGGGCGAGAAACATCCAGGACCGGTCGAAGATGCGGTCAAGCTCGCGCCGGTAGACCCCGTCATCGACGAACGCCTCGCGGCTCACCCAGCCGTTCTTCACGTCGACCCAGCCGCCCGCCGCGCCGTTGGTTTTCTTGTTTTTCATCGCCGCACCGCCTTTCGACGAGGTTTTGCCCGCCAATGGTAAATCAATCGGGATATTCTGACCAGCGGGACCCGTCGATGCCGTCGGGCAAAAGCTTTCCTAGTTGTGATCTCTCACGAGGTTGTTCATTCGATCCCACCCTGCA
>CAZPMO010000120.1:0-15273 GCA_964587515.1 uncultured Rhodospirillaceae bacterium
GAGCCGCTGAAAACGCCCGGCGAAGGCACCGAACTCGCGGTCGATATCGCGGTCAAGGAAATCAACGCGGCCGGCGGCATCGGCGGCAAGCAAATCCGCATCGTCAAGTTCGATACCGGCAGCGATCCGAAACAGGCGGTGGTCGCCACCCGGAAATTCGCCCAGGATGACGGCGCGCTCGCCATCATCGGGCCGTTCTCTTCCGGCGAAGCAGGCGCGGCGTTTCCGGTCGGTGAACGGCTCGGCATTGTCCAGATTCCCAACGCGTCGTCTGCGCCAGGGCTGACCAAAAAGAAATCCTACGCCTTTCGCTTGACCGAGGATGAGGGCAAGCAGTTCACGCGTCTGATGAAGACCATCAAGCGCAAGAACGTTAAGGCGAAAAGCGCCGAAGTGTTTTATGTATCCGATGAACGGATTTCCAAGATCGTCGGCGTCTATCTGATGCCGCCGCTGCTGAAGAAGCACAATATCAAGGTCGGAAAACCCATCGCGTTCAGCTATTCGAGTTTCGATCTGGCGCCCCAGGCGACCAAGGCCCTGCAGTCCAACCCCGATATCATCGGCGTGGCCAGCATCGGCCCGCCCGCCGCCAAGGTGCTGAAGGAAATGCGCCGCCAGGGCTTCAAGGGTCGCATGATCGGGTCCCAGCTGTTCGCCGATCCGAACAATATCGATCTGTTCGGCGCGGAAGCCGACGGGACGCTGTTCGCGTCCGGGTTCTGGTACAAGCTCAATGACAAGACCCGCGCGTTCTCCAAGAAATTCGACGTGGAGGTCAAGCGCCACGGTCTTAAAAGGCCGTTCCCGCACCATGTTGACGCACAGGCCTATGACATCGTTTATCTGTTGAAACAGGCGATGGAAAAAGCCGGCGTGACCGGGGATTCGTCCAAGCTGAAAGCCGAACGCACGGCGATCCGCGATGCGCTCAAGGGCATCGTGTTCACCGGCATCACCGGCAGGAATGTCTGCTTCGACCAACATGGCGACGCGGAACTTCCCGGCTATATCATCGAAATGCAGGGCGGCGCCTGGACATTGTTCGACCAGCATCCAGCCGATAAGTGCACCTGATACAAAACCTGACGACGACGAACCGGCGGGACCTCGGTCCCGCCGTTTTTTTGTCTTCGAACGATTTTATTGCGTTGCTGAAAGCCGCGCCGCCCAGTCCGCTCCGTTGATCCAGCCCATAACATTCCCGGCGCCCGGCGGCTCGCCCTCGATCGCGAGAATCGTCCGCCACGCGAGGCTCAGGACGCAGGACAGGACCGGCGGGCCGTCCCAGTGCGCCGCGTGTGCGATCGGCGCCAGGGTCGGCATACCGGTTCCAAGCATGACGATCGCATCCACCGGCTTCTCGGCAAGTTGGTTCAGCGCTTCCTGCGCCGACGACGCGGCGAGGCTGTATATGGGATGAAACGAGCTTCCGGCCTCAAACGCGCCCGAAGTCTCCGCGACGGTGAACCCCCGGCTCAACCAATAGGCGATGCTGGCCTCGGTAAGGTCGGTCGGATACGGCGAAACCAGCCCGATCCGCGATGCGCCAAGGGCGCGAAGCGCGTCCGTGACCGCCAGCGCCGACGTCACGAAAGGATATCCCCTGGCGTCTTCGATTCGCGCCACCAGCGAATCCTCTTCATCCTTTCCCACCAGATAGGACGCGCCGGTACAGCCGAACGCAGCCGCCGAAAGCGGCGCGTTCGCAAAGCGGTCGAGCGTTGCCTCGATGATCGTCCAATAGTCGCGGAGCCGCGAATTCAACGACGCGTGCGGCGACACCAAACGTGCGTTGATCATCGCGAAACCCGACGGCCAGAGTATCGATAGCTCCGGCTCGACGGTGGTATTGGCCTGCGGCGTCAATCCGCCGATCAGACCGCGCGGGGCATATTCAAGCGAGGTTTTCCGGGTCATGGGGCCACTCGTTCAGTCCGGCGGCGATGCACATACCTAATCTTGGCTCATTCCTACGCCTCGGCGTCCGCGCCGCGAAGTTCGCGGTAAAGGCCGAGTTTCTGGTGCAGCCCCTTGTCGGAGAAACTGTAGAGGTAGCTCTCCCCGTCGGTCTCGTGACGGTGCGGATACCATGCCGGAACGACGAAAATATCCTTCGGTCCCCACTCCAAGATTTTGTCGCCAACTACCGTCCGGCCCGAGCCCTCGACCGCGTGATAAATCCAGGCGGCCGTGGTTCGGTAAGTCTCGCCACGAAAACCGGCCGGCAACAACTGCATGAACGCCGACAATGTCGGCAGCACCGGCCCCGCCGTCTCGGGGTTGATGTATTCCATCTTGACGCCATGGACGATGTCGAGGCCGGCGCCACCCAGCTGGACCAGCGCGGCGCGGGTCTCGGCGAAGGGATAGCGGAAGATCGGCGATGTCGGGATCTCGGCCGCGTGGTCCATGGGCAGCATGTTGGCGCCGTAGCGCGCGTGGCAGTCGCCCTCCGGCCGGCCGTCGGGAAACACGGTGTTGCCGGTCCAGGGCTCGGCGAAAACCGGGCCCAGGAAACGCACCAGCGGCATGTCGAGACAGGTCATGGAGATATGGGGTTTCGCCCCTTCGTGACCGTGGCCGTGCCACGTCCAGGACGGGTTGAGGATCAGGTCGCCCGGCGCCATGTCGCATTTCTCGCCATTCACCGAGGTGTAGCCGCCCTCGCTTTCGATCACCATGCGCATGGCCGACGGGGTATGGCGATGCGGCTCCGCGATCTCTCCCGGCATAATGCACTGGACCCCGGTATAGAGCGCTTCGGTAATCCGGCGCTTGCCGCGCATGGTCGGGTTTTCCAGCATCAGCGTGCGGCGCTCGGCCTCTTCGCCGGAAACCAGATCACCCGCCGTCACCACATGGGGGCGGATGTCGCCGAAGCGCCAGAGATGGGGCGTCGCCTCGGTCTGGGGGCCCGGCGTCATCATCTCCTTGATCGCCTCCCACAGCGGATAGAGGTTTTCGGCATCGACGCGGCGATAGAAATCCGCCCGAACATCGGCCGCGGATTTGTCGATAACGCTGCTCATGGTCGTTTCTCCCAATTGGCGTCGGCCCTGCGAACAATCTAACCGATTTTCCGACCCTGGCGTACCTCATTACCGACATGGGCTGGCCAGGCCAACGGGAATGGCGACATACAAAAATTTTGACGGCATAGTAATTGACGGAGGGGACGATATGACTGGGGCGGATGACCGCGGTGCGAATTGGACGCATCGCGTGCAATACGAAGATTTGCGCGAGTGGATTGTCGAAGCCGACCGGCTTGGCGAACTGCGTGAGGTGCAAGGAGCAAACTGGGAAGAAGAAATCGGTTTAGCCACCGAAATCGTCAGCCACGCCGATGATTCACCGGCGTTGCTTTTCGATGATGTGCCCGGTTGCCCACCGGGTTTTCGCGTGCTGACCAACATTTTCGCCGGCCGGCGCCGAAGTCTGACGCTGGGCTTTCCCGACGATATGGACAAGGTCGCGCTGAGCGATGCGTTCGCCGAGGTCTACGCGCCCGAATCCTCTTTGATCCCGCCGGTGTTCGTCGATGACGGCCCCGTATTCGCCAACGCCATGAAGGGCGGCGATGTCGATCTCCTGACGTTTCCGACGCCCGTCTGGCACGAGGGCGACGGCGGCCGTTACATGGGAACCGGCAGCTATAATGTAACCCGGGATATGGATACCGGCTGGCTGAACCTCGGTTGCTACCGGATCATGATCCACGACAAATCATCGGTCACCTATAACGCCGCGCCGGGCAAGCACGGCCGTCTCCACCACGAGAAATACGCCGCCCGGGGCGAGAAAATGCCGGTCGTGATGGTGATCGGCGGCGATCCGCTTACATTCGTGATCTCCGGCGGCGAGGTGCCGGAGGGCATCAGCGAATTCGATGTGGTCGGGGGCATGCGGGGCAAGCCGCTGCAACTGGTGCGTGGGCCCGTCACGGGGCTTCCGTTTCCGGCCAATGCCGAGATTGTCCTGGAAGGCTACGTGCACCCCGAAACGGTTGTCCCCGAAGGGCCGTTCGGCGACTGGACCGGCACCTATACCGAGCCGGGTCGGGTCCGCCCCCTGACCGAAGTCGTCGCGGTCTATCATCGTGACGACCCGATCATTCTGGGATTTTCACCCCAGAGCCTGCCCGACGAGTATTCGCGTCTGCGCGCCGTGACGCGATCGGCGCTGGTCCGCAAGAATATCATGGCGGCCGGCGTGCCCGATGTGGCCGCGGTGTGGGCCCATGAGGTCGGCGGCTCGCGCATGCTCCTCGGCGTCTCCATAAAACAACGCTATCCCGGACACGCGAAACAGGCCGGCCATATCGCGTGTCAGTGCCATGCCGGCGCCTATGGCGGCAAATGGGTGATCGTTGTCGACGATGATGTGGATGTCGCGAATCTCGATGATCTCCTCGCGGCGGCGCTGACCCGCGCCGACCCCGCGACCTCCATCGACTTCATCACCAACTGCTGGACCTCGCCCGCCGACCCGCGCGTCCATCCCGACGAACGCGCCAAGGGAAATCTGACGAATTCCCGCATGATCATAGACGCCTGCATGCCGTTCCACTGGCGCGACCGGTTTCCCGGTCAGGTCAAGCCGTCACCCGAGGCGAAACGGCGCGCGCGGGAAAAATTTGGATATCTACTCGACTAGCAACGCGCTTGAAATTTCAATAGAGTGGCTCAGCTTCGCGCGATACCACGCGATTAAACATAATTTTCGGGGAGGACCAGATGTTTCGAATTTTCATGACCGCCGCCGCGACGATCGCCATGCTTGGCGCCGCGAGCGCCGGCGCCGAGACGATCAACGTCAAGATCGGCACTTTCGTGCCCGCCAAAAGCATCGGTGTTTCCCGCGTGATCAAGCCGTGGATGGCGGCGGTCAGCAAGGAGCTTGGCGCGGAGGTCAATTTGCGCGGCTACTGGGGCGGCTCGCTGGGCCGCAGCCCGTTCAAGCAGTATGAACTGGTGAAAAACGGCGTCGCCGATGTTACCTGGGTCCTGCCCGGCTATACGGCGGGTCAGTTCCCTCAGCTTCACGTGTTCGAATTGCCCTTCATGGCGCGCAACGGCGTCGAAAGCTCGGTCGCCGCGTGGAATATCACCAAGGCCGGTCTGGCCGACGGCTTCCAGGACACCCACCCCATCGGGTTGTTCACCAGCGCCGCCAGCAACGTGTTTTCGCGGGTGCCGATCAAATCGCTCTATGATTTGAAGAACCGGAAGGTCCGCAGCGTCGGCTCGGTACACGCGCGCTGGATCAGGAATTTCGGCGCTTCGCCGCAAACCATGGCTTCGCCCAAGATGAACGAAGCGCTTAATCGCGGCATCATCGACGGCGTCATCCAGGGCTGGACCGGCATGCGCACGTTCAAGTCGATGTCACTGGTCAGCCATGCCCACGAGGTGCCGGTCGGCACGATCCCGTTCATCCTGCTGATGAACAAGAAGACCTGGGGCAAGCTTTCGGGCAAGGCCAAGGCGGCGTTCAGCCGTCACGGCGGGCTGAAGATGGCGCGCATGGGCGGCGCGGCTTACGACGCGGCCACCAAGAAAATTCGCGACGGGCAGATCAAGAAAGGCCGGATCAAGTTCGTCGAGGCGGACGCGGCGTTGATGAAGCGTTATGAGCGTGATTCCAAAGCGATCCACGAATGGTGGATCAACAAGACCAAGAACGGCCGCGCGGTGTTCGATCTGTATAACAAGACGCTCAAGGATCTCCGCGGCTAGTAACCCGACCGCCTGATCCACTGCCATGGACACGCTCGACCGCCAGGAGCGGCTGATTGATCTGTGGACACGCAGGATCGCGACGATCGGCTTTACCGGTCTCGCGATCCTCGCGATGCTCACCATGTTCGATTCCCTCATGCGCTGGGCGTCGTTGCCGCGCATCCCGGGCTTTACCGATATCGGCGAGGTCATCTTCGCCGTCGTCATCGCCACCTGCTTCCCGGCCGGCCTGATCCGGGCCAACAACATCACGATCCGGTTCCTGGGATCGGGGCTGGGACCGAATGCCCACCGATGGCTCGATTGCTTCGGGGCGCTGGCGACGCTGGCGTTTTTCGCCATGCTGGTCTGGCAGTTTTTTGTCATCACGGTCGATTACCAGGTCAATTCCCGCGTAACCGAGACCATCGAGATGCCCATCGCCGCGTGGTGGTGGGTGACCACCGGCATCATTTCGCTGTGTGTGCCGATCCAGGTCTGGGTCTGCGTCGACCGTCTGATCAGCGCCGTTTCGGGCGTGACGCGCGAGCCGCTCCCCGAACGGCTCGAACAGGAAGGCGACGCCTGATGGACCCGATCACCCTTGGTCTGCTCGGCATGGGCGGCATGTTCCTGATGATCGCGTTGCACGTGCCGATCGGCGTGGCGATGGGCCTCGCGGGCTTCGTCGGCGTCGGATTTTTGATCGGCTGGGATCCGGCGGTGTCACTGTTCGGCACCGAACCGTCCTCCAAGATCTCCAGCGAGGAACTCGCCGTCCTCGCGCTATTTCTGTTGATGGGCAGTTTCGCCGGTCTCGCCGGTCTGGCGGCCGACATGTACAAGCTGTTTTACGCCTTTGTCGGCCACCGCCCCGGCGGCCTCGCGATGGCCACCATCGGCGGTTGCGCCGGGTTCGGCGCGGTATGCGGCTCCTCGGTGGCGACGGCGGCGACATTCACCCGCGTCGCCCTGCCCGAGATGCTGGACCGCAATTATCAGCCCACGCTGGCGGGAGGGTCCATCGCCGCCGGCGGCACGCTGGGCATGATCATCCCACCGTCTCTGGTGATGATCATTTACGGCATCCTGACCGAGGAATTCATAATCGCGCTGTTCGCGGCCGCGATAATTCCAGGTCTTATCTCGGTGGTCTTCTATTTCATCACCATCGCGATCTACGTCCGGATCAAGCCCGAATCCGGCCCGCCCGGCCCGCGGATGCCGTGGTCGGAGCGCTGGAAGGTCGCCGCGGAATGCTGGGGCATCGTGTTCCTGGCGGCGGTGGTCTCGGGCGGCATCTACTCGGGCGTCTTCACGGTCACCGAGGCGGCGTCGGTCGGGGCCACGATTGCCTTCGGCTTCGCCGTGGCGCGCGGCAAGGTGACCTGGCAAAGCTTCCTGAACGCGCTGCGCGAGACCGCCGGCAATACCGGGATGATCTACGTCATCATCATGGGCGCCTCGATCTTCGCCTATTTCGTGACGCTGTCGCATCTGCCCGACGCGGTGGTGACCGGCATCAATTCGTTGGGTCTGCCGCCGCTCGCCGTGGTCACGCTGTTCCTGCTGATGTATCTGGTTCTGGGCAGTGTTTTCGATACCGTGGCGGCGATGGTGATCACGCTGCCCTTCGTGTTCCCGGTGATCGTGGAACTGGGATACGACCCGGTATGGTGGGGCGTGATCAACGTGGTGGCCATGGAAATCGGCATGATTACCCCGCCCATTGGCATGAATGTATTCGTGCTCCATGGGGTCGCCAAGACGCTGCCGCTGAAGACCATCTTCGCCGGTATCCTGCCGTTCTTCTGCGCCGATGTGGTGCGGCTCGCGGTGATCACCATATTCCCCGGAGTCGTGCTGTGGCTGCCCAAGGCATGGGACCTGATGGCTGGCTGACAAGTTCTCGGCGGAAAAAATGAAATTCTTGGGAGACGACAGGTGAAGAATTATCACGATGGCGGCGAGGCAATTCTCGAAGCGTATCGCAACCTTGGCGTCGATTACATCATCTCCTCGCCGGGATCGGAATGGCCGCCGCTGTGGGAAGCGCTGGCGCGTCAGAAACGCGACGGCGCGGCGGGGCCGATCTATATGGATTGCGGCCACGAAATCCTCGCGGTGACCATGGCGTCCGCCTACACCCACATTACCGGCCGGATGCAGGCCGTGCTGCTGCACGCCGGCGCGGGGCTGATGCAGGGGACCATGGCGGTGAACGCCGCGCGCGCCATGGAAACGCCGATGGTCGTGATGTCCGGCGAGTCGCTGGGCTATGGCGAGACCGAGTTCAACCCCGGCTCCCAATGGTATCGCAATCTCGGTATCGTCGGCGGGCCGCAGCGCCTGCTCGAACCCGTCGTGAAATGGGCGCAGCAGGCGTCGGCGCCCGAAACACTCTATGAGAGCGTCGTCCGGGCCGGCGAAATGGCCCAGCGTGAACCAAAAGGCCCGACCTATCTCTGCGTCTCCATGGAAACGATGATGCAGGCATGGCTCAAACCCGACACGCTTCGCAAGGCGCCGACCGCGCCGAAATTTCAACCGTTGTCCGAAGATATCGACAAGGTGGCGGCGATGATCGCGGCGGCGAAATGCCCTCTGATTTCGGTCGAGAACGCCGGGCCGGATCGCGCGGCGTTCGACGCCCTGGTGGAACTGGCGGAACTGATGTCGATCCCGGTTGTGGAGGGAGGCGGGGCCTTCTTCGCCAATTTCCCCAAGTCGCACGATCTGTACATGGGAACCAGAATCGATCCCTTCCTTGAAGAAACCGACCTCGCGCTGCTGGTCGAGAGCCGCGCCCCCTGGTATCCGCCGTCCAACATGCCGAAGAACGCCGAGATCGTTTCCATCGGCACGAACCCGCTGAAGGGCCACATGGTCTATCAGGTCATGAATGCCGGCCATTATCTGGAAGGCGACGTGGCGGTCACGCTCCGGCTGCTGACCGGCGCGCTGCGCAAGCTGGGCGTCGACGCGGCGGCAATGTCGGCCCGGCGGGAACGCTGGCGGGCGGCGCATGTGAAATGGCGCGACGGTCTGCGCGCGGCGGAAGAGGCCTCGGTCGGCCGCGACGTCATCACGGTGCCGTTATTGATGAAGACGCTGCGCGACGTGATGCCCGGCGAAACCAGCTATGTGGACGAGACCATCGTCCATTCGGGCGCGATCCGCGATCATGTGATGTGGGACGATTCGCTGAGCTTCTTCCGGGCGCCCAGCGGGCTCGGGCAGGGGCTCGGCTACGCGCTCGGCGTCAAGCTCGCGATGCCCGAACGCAACGTCGTCATGACCATCGGCGACGGCACGTTCATGTATAACCCGGTCGTTCCCGCGCTCGCCTTCGCCGACGAGTACGAACTTCCGCTGCTGATCATCGTGGCGAACAACGCCAAATACGCCGCGATGCAGCACTTCCATGACCAGTTCTATCCGTCGGGAACATCGATCACGACAAAGGATTATTACGGCGTGAACATCAAGGGTCCCAAATACGAAGAGGCCGCGTCGATGGTCGGGGGCTATGCGAAACGGGTCGAACAACCGTCCGATCTGGAGCCCGCCCTTCGGGAAGCCGTGAAATCGATTCAGGCCGGAAAGAGCGCCGTTTTGAACGTCATCATGCCCGACCAGGGCGATCTGCGGTAAGCCCGGCGTTCAGTCGGTATCTTCTACTGCTCCTTCGACCGTTCGAGCCCGAACCCCTTCGGACAATAGGCGTCGCCGTTTTTCCGCCAAAGAATCGGCGTCGTCTTGGAGCTGCGCAGGAACGCGGCCTTGGTCTCGGTGCATTGGCAGGTCATGGTCTGGCAGGCGAGCGCCATGTCCGGTGGCTTGGCCTCTTCCTTGGAGGCGCAGGCCGCCAGCACGCCGGCCAGGGCGAGGGATGCGATGATGCGGATCATGCCCTAGCCTAAACCTTCGATAACTCGAATGTCGACGGCGCGAAAAGATCTTCGGCCGTCAGCTTTCGCTCCGAAAACCCCTGATCATACGAGTAGCGCGTCAGGGCTTCGATCTCCGGGGCGTCCACGCCATAGTGCCAGAAATCCTCGCCCATCACCCGCTTCGCGTCTTCGAAGGCCGCGACCGGCCACGGCAGGGTGGTGTGCAGATGGCCGATCTCGCTTTGCTCCTCGGCGCAGATATTCTTGGCGCGCACGAAGGCGTTATAGACATTCACGGCCAGCCAGGGATGGCGCTCATAGAGCGAACGCCGGATACCGATCAGATGCATGACGGGAAACAGCCCTGTTTTCTCGTAATAGGCGCGCTCGACGGCGGGATAATCGGGAAACAACCGCCCGACATTGGGCTTGCCCTGCAGGAAACAGGACGGCGCGCGCGCGGTGATCAGCGCGTCCAGCTTGCCCTCCGTCAGCCATTGGGAAAGGGTCTGGTCGGTCGGGATGGACTCAAGCTCGATCCCGTCGGGCAGCTTCAGCGGCGCGCGTTCCTCGCGCCCGGCTTCCTCCAGCCCGCCGTTGCGCCACTTTATATCGGACGGCTTCACGCCGTATTCGTCCTCCAGAATTCCGCGCACCCACAGCGAGGCGGTCATCTGGTATTCCGGCACGCCGACCAGCTTGCCCTTGAGGTCTTCCGGGCGTTCGATGCCGCGGTCGGTGCGGATATAGATCGAGGAGTGGCGGAACAGCCGTGAGACGAACGCCGGTACGCCGATATAAGGGCTCTCGCCGCGCGCGGTGACCATCATGTAGCTGGAAAACGACAGCTCGGAGACGTCGAACTCCTGATACTTAAAGGCGCGGTGAAAGGCTTCCTCCGGCACCATGGGCGTGGCCAGCACCTCGCAGCCCTCGATGGGCGCGCGCCCGTCGAATATGGCCCGAGTCCGGTCGTAATCGCAGCACGCCAGGCTGATGCTCAATCGTGACATGTGGTTTCCATTTTCATTGTTTTCCGGTTGCCTCGGCGATCATCTCGATGATGCGGACGGGGCTGATCGGCGCTTCCTCGATCACCACGCCGAACGGCGCCAGCGCGTTCTCGACCGCCGAGACGATGGCGCCCGCCGCCGGGATCGTGCCGCATTCGCCGACGCCCTTCACGCCCAGCGGATTCAGGGGCGAGGGAGACACATGATGGAGGATGTCGATGGGTGGGATCTCGGGCGCGCTCGGCAGCAGATAGTCGGCCAGCGTGGTGGTCAGCGGCTGGCCGTGGGAATCGTACGTCATGTGCTCGAACAGCCCATTGCCGATGCCGTGCACCACGCCGCCGGCGATCTGGCCGTCGACCATCATCGGGTTGATCAGCCGCCCGGTATCGCTGAGCGCCACGTAACGCAGCAGCGTGACGCCGCCGGTCTCGATATCGACCTCGACCTCGACCGCATGCACCCCGTTGGAATAGGTCAGCGCGTCGGGCGCGAAATGGGCCGAGGCCTCCATGCCGGCGTCGATCTTGCCGGGCAGCGAATAGCCGGGCACGCCGGACGCGGCCTCGGCGACCTCGCGGATCGAAATGGCGAGCCCCGGCGCGCCCGCGACGCGCGCCTCGCCGTCGACCAGTTCGATGTCCTCCTCGGCCGCTTCCAGCAGATGCGCCGCCATGCGGATCACCTTTTCGCGCACCTCGACGGCCGAGATATGCACCGACGAGCCGGCCGTCACCGCCTGCCGGCTCGCGAAGCCGCCCTGGCCGAGCGCGATGGTGCCGGTATCGCCGGCGATGACCTCGATTTCCTCTATGGCGACCCCGATCTGCTCGGCGCACACCTGGGCCAGCGCCGTCTTCAGCCCCTGGCCCATGGCCAGCGCGCCGGTAAACACCGAAACCTTGCCCGAGCGTTCGATACGCACCATTCCGGATTCGAACGGCCCGCGCCCGGTACCCTTCAGCCCGTTGGAGACGCCGATGCCGAGATAGCGGCCTTCGGCGCGCGCCGCGTCGCGCCGCGCCGGGAAATCGTCATAGCCGACCGCTTCCATCGCCAGCGCCAGACAGTGCGGAAAATCGCCGCTGTCGCAGGTCACCGGCGTGCCGGCGCGGGTCTTCAGCGGGCTCTCATAGGGGATCAGTTCGGGCGGCACCAGATTGCGGCGGCGGATCTCGGCGCGGTCCAGGCCGAGACCCAGGGCGGCGCGATCGAGCAATCGTTCCATGGTGAAACAGCCCTCGGGATAGCCCGCGCCGCGCACCGGCATGGCGGGCACCCGATTGGTTTCCGCGACGATGATCTTCATGCGATAGCTGGGCACGATGTAGGGGCCCGGCACCGCGGTCGAGGCGTTATAGGGCAGGTTCACGCCCTGCGGCGTGTAGGCGCCCTGGTCGTGGATCATCACGCCGCGCACGCCGAGGATTTTGCCGTCGGCCTCGGTGGCGATTTCCACGTCCCAATACTGGTCGCGTTCTTGGATGGACGACAGGAAATGCTCGCGCCGGTCCTCGATCCACTTCACGGGACGGCCGGTCAGCCGCGCCGCCAGCGCCGCCACCACCTCCTCGGAATACATCACGAATTTGCAGCCGAAGCCGCCGCCCACATCGGGCGCGATCACCCGCACGCGATTTTCATCATAGCCCAGCAAGGTGATCAGCGAGGCGCGCACCTCGTGCGACATCTGGGTCGAACTCCACACGGTCAGCCGGTCCTCGACCTCGTCAAAACGCGCCAGCGCGCCGCGCCCCTCCATGGGATGCGCGCCGCCCCGGTGTTGGAACAGCCCGGTGGAAAAGACATGCGGCGCGCCCGCGAAGGCCGCGTCCACGTCGCCGTAATCCTGCGCCATCTCGATCAGCACATTGGAGCCCTCGCGGCCGCGCGCGCGCGGCGCACCCGGCGCGATCGCCTCGCGGCAATCGGAAACCGACGCCAACGGGTCGTACTCGACGTCGACCAGCGCGGCGGCGTCCTCGGCGAGATAACGGTCCTCCGCCAGCACCGCCACCACCGGCTCGCCCACGTAACAGGCCTCGTCCCCGGCCAGCACGCGCTGGGTGACGTCGTCGGGCAAGCGCTTGTCGCGGAACCCAAGCGGCAAACGCTCGCGGAGAAGGTGCGGCATCAGATCGGCCAGCGTATAGACGGCGTGGACGCCCGGCGCGGCCAGCGCGGCGGCGGCGTCAATGGCGCCAATCGCGGCGTGCGGATGGGGACTTCTCACGAAGGCCGCGTGCAGCGTGCCGGGCATACGCAGATCGTCGACGAAACGCGCCCGGCCGCGCACCAGCGGCGGGTCCTCGATGCGTTTCAGCGATTCCCCGAAATACCGCCTGCTCACGCGCCTCCCCCTCGGTTCAGAGCCCTTCCGGCTCTGTTTTTAGTCGCCTCAGTACTAACGCAGCCGGCGGGGAGGATCAACGCGGCGGGAAGGAGCGAATTCTCAATAAAGCGTGCCGGGCATGCGCTCGTTGTAATCGGCGTTATATTTTTCGGCATAGTCCGCGTCTTCGCCGTCGCGGTGCGCCGCGAAGTGGCCGAGGGTGGGGACGCCGTCGGGCCGGTTACCGCGCCACAGATCGGCGCGCACGAACGCCTTGGGGCAGTGATTGAAGGCTTCCTCGACCGAGACCACGATCACCGCGCGCGGCGGCTTGCCGCGCACTTCGAAACGCGCCAGCAGGGCGGGGTCGACGCTGATGCGCGCGCTGCCGTTGACGCGATAGGTATCGTTGGCGCCCGGCGCCATGAAGATGATCCCGACCTTGGGGTTGGCGATGATGTTCCTCATGCCGTCGATGCGGTTGTTGCCGGGGCGGTCCGGGATCAGCAGCGTACGATCGTCGAGAAGCTGCGCGAAGCCCGGCGCGTCCCCCTTGGGCGAGCAATCGACGCCGTCCTCGCTGGCGGTGGCGAGGAACAGAAACGGCGCGGCTTCGATGAAGGCGCGGCCCGGCGCGGTGACGTAATCGGTCTGCTTGCCGAGCGCCCCCGCCGTAACCTCGCCGTATATGCCGTCGAGCTGTTCGAGCGTGTCGACGGTGAATTCGCCGGTCCCTTCGATGGTATCCATGGCGCAGCCCTTTCTCCCATTATCGATCGTTCGCACTATACACCTGTTTGCCGTTCGCTGGGGCGATCAGTTCGTGCCGAGGGTCGGGTATTGCGTTGATTCACCAGCGCAACGGCTGATAATGATGCACAGGCAACAGAGAAGGACAAACGCATGACGAAAAAGAATCCCCGGGTGGCCCGGCTTTACCGGGAATTGTCGACCTTGGGGAACGACGTCTTCAAGACGCGCGAATACAAGAATTTTCTGTCGACCCGACTGACCCGCAAGCGCGCGGCCTACTATATTTTCGAGCGCTCTCATTTTCATCTGAACCGGCGCGAATGCTGGGCATTGGTCCAGGCGCGCGCGCCGTTCGACATCAAGCAGCTCATCTGGCATCACGAACTGGAGGAGCTGGAAGGCGACAAGGAGCGCGGCGTCGAAAACCATCTGGTGCTCGGCATGAAGGAAGGCCGGGAGGTCGGTCTGAAACCAAGGGATTTCAGCAAGCCGCCTTCGGAAGGCACCCTGATCTGCACCAGCGCCTGGGCCTACATCGCCGAACACGCGAACTGGCTCGAAGCGCTCGCGTCGTCCTGCATGCTGGAGATCGCGAATTCCGACGGCATCGTTCGCGGCGGCGGAATCGCCAACCGGTTCGGCAAGAAGATGGCGCGCGACCTGAAAATTCCGCTTACCCGGCAACCCTCCAACAAGGAGCACATGGAAGTCGATATCGTGCACGCGAACCTGCTATTCGAGGCGGCCGAGCGTCACGTCACCGGAAAGGAAGCCTACGACCTCGCCATAAGCGGCGCGCAGAAGGGCCTTTCCATCTACAAGACATGGCTCGGTCTGCTGGCCATCGAAATGAACAGGCTTAAATAAGGCTGCCCCGCATCCGATGTTAAGAATTTTGGGACGCGCGGAGTCGTTCAATCTGCAGAAAGTCATGTGGTGTGTCGCCGAACTCGACATCCCGCATCAACGGATCGACGCCGGCGGCGCGCATGGCGTCACCAATACCGATGAATATCTTGCGATGAATCCGAACGGCCGGGTGCCGACGATCGATGATGACGGCTTCGTCCTCTGGGAATCCAACGCCATCGTGCGCTATCTGTCGGCGCGCCATGGCATGGGCACGCTCTGTCCCGACGATCCGCAACGACGCGCCGATGCCGACCGCTGGATGGACTGGCAAAGCGCGACCGTCGGCGCGGTCATGCGACCGCTGATCATCACCATGTTCCGCACCGCACCCGAAGACCGCGACCCGAAGACCGTGCAGCGGCAGATCGACGAGGCGAGCCGTTTGTGGGCGATGCTGGACCGGCATCTCGCGGACCGGGATTATATCGGGGGCGCGACCCTGACCATGGCCGACATTCCCATGGGGACCTATTCCAGCCGATGGTTTGCGATCGACGCGGCAAAGCCGGAATTCGCGAATCTCTCGGCGTGGTACGAACGCCTGGGTGCCAGGGCGCCTTACCGCGAACACGTTCTGCGGCCAACCGCCTCGTCCTAGAGCGTTTCACGGTTTGAGAGAATCGGGTGGGGATTCACACGAATCGTCT
>CAZPMO010000121.1:0-15236 GCA_964587515.1 uncultured Rhodospirillaceae bacterium
CCCGCATCACGTGCAACGCGACCGAATGCTACGGGTTTGATGAATAAGGCGGGCTTAATCTGCCCGCGAACATTAAATACAAACAAATCCAGGGAGTTCAGCAATGACCAGACGAACCCATTTCACCTTCGCCGTCGCGGCGGCGATGGCGATGGCGATCGGCGGCGCGACCGCCTCGGCCGATGTCGCAAGTTTCTATAAGGGCAGGACCGTCACCGTGATGGTGCCGTCGGGGCTCGGCGCCTCGCTCGGCCTCTATGGCCGTCTGTTCACCGAACATTTCGCCCGGCATATCCCGGGCAAACCCAACGTTATTCTGACCTCGCGGCCGGGCGGCGGCGGCACCAAGGGCGCGTCGTTCGCGTTCAACGCCGCGCCGCGCGACGGCACGTTCATCGCCGAAGTGCTGGCCCCGTCGGTCCTCGCCCCGGCGTTGCGCAACATGAAGTTCGATGCGCTGAAGTTCAACTGGCTGGGCTCGATCACCGACCGACCCTCGACGGTCACCGTATGGCACACCGCGCCGGCCAAGACGGTCGCCGAAGCCAGGAAGACCGCCGTCGTGATGGGCTCGACCGGCCTTGGGTCCGAGACCTATCTCGCCCTCAAATTCATGAACTATTACCTCGGCACCAAGTTCAAGATCGTGAAGGGCTACAAGGGCGGCGGCGCGATCAACAAGGCGATGGAGCAGGGCGAGGTCCAGGGCCGCATGAACTATTACACCGGCTGGACCACGGTGAAGGGGCATTGGATTACCCAAAAGAAAATCATCCATCTGGTGCAGTACGGCCCGAAGATCCGGGAGCTGCCCAACGTCCCCAGGCTCAGTGATCTGGTCACCGATCCGGAAGGCAAGAAAGTGTTGCGCTTCATCGAGGTCAGCGAGGCGGTCAGCATGGGCTTCTGGGTCCACCCCGACGTGCCGAAGGACCGGTTGGCGGCGCTGCGCAAGGCCTTCATGGACACCATGGCCGACCCCGCTTTCCTGGCCGACGCCAAGAAACGCCGCGCGCCGGTCTCGCCGATCGCGGGCGAGAAGCTGCAAAAAATCGTCGCCGCCGGGCTCAACGTTTCACCGGCGCTGGTCAAGAAGATGAAGACCGTTTTCGGCTTCAAGTAGAAACAACCAACCACGCCATTGCGGGCGGCGGGAGTCCCATGCTATCGGGAAGCCCGCCGCCCTTTTTCCTGTGAGATGACAGACGAATGACCAGCCAGCCCACTCAGCCGTCCACGACCACGGGGCATTCACCCTGGTTCCTGGTGATCGTCGCCTTGTTTATTGGTTGCCTGATATCGGCCAATATCATCGCGGTGAAGCTGGTGTTGCTGTGGGGCATGTTGCTGCCGGCGGCGATCATCATCTTCCCGATCAGCTATATCCTGGGCGACGTGCTGACCGAGGTTTACGGCTATCGCGAGGCGAGGCGGGTGATCTGGCTCGGGTTTCTCGCCAATGTGGTGGTGGTCGCGGCGATCGCCGCGGGCGGCGCGCTGCCGGCGGTGGGGTTCTGGAAGGGACAGGCCGCTTATGAGCAGATCCTGGGCGCCGCGCCGCGCATTCTCGCCGCCTCGTTCCTCGCCTATCTGATCGGCGAGTTCGCCAACGCCTATGTGCTCGCAAAGATGAAGATCGCCACCGAGGGACGCTTTCTGTGGGCCCGCACCATCGGCTCGACGCTGGTCGGCCAAGGCCTCGATTCGGCCGTGTTCATCGCCATCGCGTTCTGGGGCGTAATCCCCACCGGCGCGCTGGTCACCGCCATCATCACCCAGTGGCTGTTCAAATCGGCCTATGAAGCGGCCGCGACGCCGCTGACATACGGTGTGGTGGGTTTCCTGAAGCGCCGCGAAGGGCTCGACGCTTACGACCGCGAAACGCGCTTCAACCCCTTGCTTATCGGGGATTGAACGCCTCTACTCGGACATATCAGCGCACCTGGCTTCATAACTGGACAATCAAGGGCCGCTTGTTCAGCATGGGCAAACACGCTTATTACCGAAGGACTTACAGCTTTGCCGGATCAAAATAAAACAACAAGAGTATCGCTGGATGGCTGCGATCTCCACCTGCTGCGCGACGGCAAGGGCTCGCCGCTGTTGTTTCTGCATGGCGCGGGCGGCGCCGGGGTCTGGCTGCCCTTCATGGAAAGTCTGTCGGAAAGCTTCGACGTGATCGTGCCGGATCATCCCGGCTATGGCGCATCGGATACGCCGGACTGGCTCGACGATCTCACCGACCTCGCCTTCTTCTATCTCGATTTTCTGGAGGCCGAAGGTCTGAGCGATGTCCATCTGGTGGGGAACTCGCTGGGCGGCTGGATCGCCGCGGAAATGGCGATCCGCGATCCATCGCGTCTTAAAAGCCTGACATTGGTCGCGGCCGCCGGTATCCATGTGAACGATGTACCCAAGGGCGATCTCTTCCTGTGGACGCCGGAAGAGAGGATACGAAACCTGTTCCACGACCAGAGCCTGGCCGCGGCCCGCCTCGCCGTCGAGCCGACCGAGGAAGAGGCCGACCTCGCGCTGAAGAACGAGTTCACCACCGCCAAGCTCGCCTGGTCGCCGCGCTTCTATAACCCGCAGCTTCGCAAATGGATTCACCGGATCAAACTGCCCACCCTGATCGTGTGGGGTGACGACGATCGTATTTTCCCGCCCGCCTATGCCGAGGCTTGGCAGGCGCTGGTACCTGGTTCGCAACTCGAAATCTTTAAATCGTGCGGTCACCTGCCCCATGTCGAGCAGGCCGACGCCTTCATCGACGCGTTCAACCGTTTCGTCGCGGAGAAAACAACATGAAAATTTGCCAGTTCCATCTGATGCCCTACGGAGCGCTCGATCTCGACTACACCGATAAATACCCGGCGGCCTGGATGTCGCTGCCCAACAGCTATTATGACCCCGAGGAAGGGTACGCGCTCTATAACCGCTACCTCGACGAGCTGGAATATGGCGACGAACTCGGCTTCGACGTGCTGTGCGTCAACGAACACCATCAGACCGCCTACGGCATGATGGCCATGCCGGGCGTGCTGGCCGGCGCGCTGTCGCGGCGCACCGAGCGCGCGAAGATCGCGGTGCTCGGCCGGGCGCTGCCGCTGATCAACAACCCGCTCAACGTAGCCGAGGAATACGCGATCCTCGACAATATCACCGGCGGGCGGCTGATCGCCGGATTCGTGCGCGGCATTGGCGCCGAATACCACATCACCGGCGCCAACCCGGCGAAATCGCACGAACGTTTTCATGAGGCCCATGATTTGATCCTGCGCGCCTGGACGGAGACCGGACCCTTCAGTCACCAGGGCAAGCATTTCCAAATGCAATATGTGAACCTCTGGCCACGCCCCTATCAACAGCCCCACCCGGAAATCTGGATTCCCTCGCAGGGATCGAGAGAGACCATCGAGTGGGCGGCGCACCCGGACCGCAAATACACCTATCTGCAGACCTTCAGCGCGGTCGATATCGTCAAGCGTTTCCATACCGAGGTGAAGGAAGCCGCGGAACGTTATGGCTATGAGGCCTCGCCGGATCAGCTTGGCTGGGCGCTGCCGATCTATGTCGCGGAGACCGACGAGATCGCGCGCAAGGAAGCGGCGGCTCATATCGAATCGCTGTTCAACAAGTTCCTCAGGATGCCGATCGAGATGCTGCTGCCGCCGGGCTATACCTCGGTGGAATCGATCAAGCGGCTGCGCGAAATCCGCCGCGGCACCACCACCGATAAGCTGCCGACCTGCGATGATTTCATCGAGCGCGGCATGTTCATATGCGGCAGCGCCGAAACAGTGCGCGAGACAATTGCCCATCACAAGAAAGACATCGGCTTCAACGTGCTGGTCGGCATGATGCAGTTCGGCACCCTGCCCGCCGATCTCACGCACAAGAGCATGACCCTGTTCGCCCAGGACGTGATGCCCTATCTGCGCGCCCTGCCCGCGAAGGTCACGGCGGCCTGACCGGGCATGGCAATACCCAGCGCATCCGAGTTGCTTGAGCGAGCGAAGGAGCTCGCGCCGTTCTTCTCGGACCAGGCCGAAGCCAACGAGCAAGCCGGCCGACTGAGCGAAGAAACCGTGGCCGCGATGCGCGACACCGGGCTTTTCGGGCTTATGGTGCCACGTTGCTATGGCGGTTCCGAGGCCTGGCCGGTCGAGGCGCTCGACGTGATCGAGGCGGTTAGCTATGCGGACGCCTCCACCGGCTGGGTGCTGATGGCGGCGCAGGTCTCGACGGGCACGGGCGCGGCCTATCTCCACCCGCGCGCGGCCGACGAAATCTTCGACTCCTCGATGCCCATCATCACCGGCCAGGGCGGCGCCATGGGCCGCGCCGATGTGGTCGATGGCGGTTTTATGCTGACCGGAAACTGGCGATACGGCAGCGGCCTGCTGCACGGCGACTACACCCACAACGGCGCCATCGTTTATGAGAACGGAGAACCCCGCAAGCTGCCGGGCAGTGAGCTGCCGGAGGTGCGTATCATGGTCGTGCCGGTGGCCCAGGCCGACCTTCTCGCCAATTGGGACGTGATCGGGCTGCGCGCGACGGGCAGCATCGACTACACGATCAGCAACGTCTTCGTGCCCGAGGACTACACCCATCATCAAATCGCCAACAAACCGCGCCGGGGCGGCGATTTATACCGCATCGCCATCCACGGCATGGGCGCGATCGGCCATGCCGGGGTCGCGCTCGGTATCGGCCGGCGGGTCCTCGACGAGCTCGTCGAGATCGCCAACGAGGACCCCACGCGGTCGGGCATGATCCCCACGACCGGCGGCAACGACAGCTTCCACGAACAATTCGGCGCGGCCGAAGCCCGATACCGTAGCGCCCGCGCGCTGGTGCGTGAAGCTCAGCAAGGCGTCCAGAACACCATCCAGCGCGGTGAGGACCCGTCGGTCCGCGACATCACCCTGGCGCGGCTGGCGCTTCAGAACGTGAACCTCGCGGTCTCGGAAGTATGCGCCTTCGCCTACAAGTTCGGCGGCGGCGTCTCGTTGCGCGAAAGCGTGATCCAGCGCTGCCTGCGCGACATGCATGCCGCCACCCAGCACGGCAGCAACGCGCCCCCCATCATCCGCGATTGCGGGCGCGAATTACTCGGCGTCGCGCCCGGCCTGGTGTGGGGCGGACGCGGCCTGATCGAACCGGTCGACCTTCCGGACTGACGCTCGGACCTTAAGCGCCGTGCAGTTTCAGCGGCAGGCTCTCGAAGCCGCGCAGTGTGTTGTTGAGCCGGCGTTCGCCGGGGCCGAGCGGCTCAAGGCGTTCGATGCGTTCCGCCATCGCCGTCAGCAGCGCGGTGATCTCCAGCCGCGCGGTAACCTGACCGACGCATTCATGGATGCCGTAGCCGAAGCCGATATGTCCGCCGCTTTCCCGGTCGAGATCGAAGCTGTCGGGGTTTTCCCAGCGACGCGGATCGCGGTTGCCGGAACCGGGAGAAATCATGATCTTCTCGTGCGCGCCCACCTTGATGCCACCGATTTCCACCTCGTGGGCGGTGGTCCGGAACAGGACCTGAAGCGGTGAATCAAACCTGACGACTTCCTCGATCGCGGCGCGGATGCGGTCCGGGTCACGGCGCAGCTTTTCCCATTCGTCGGGGTATTGCGCGAAGCAGTTGAGCGCGTTGCCGATCAGGTCGACCGTGGTGTCGAGCCCCGCCGACAGGAAGGAGCGTACGATGAACAACGCTTCTTCTTCCGTGATCTCGCCTGCGTCGGCGGCTTCGTAGACCTGCGCGCCGAGCCCGTCGGTGGTGAGTTTGGGACGCGTGCAGCAGCCCATGATGTAATCGATCACGCGCTCGGCCTCACGCATGGAATGGTCGAAATTTCCGTTCCGCGGCCCGAACCCGTTGAACACCATGTCGCCATAGACCAGCAAATCGTCACGGCCCTCGGGCGCGAGCCCGATGGCGTCGGGAAAGACCTTCAGCACGAAGGGCCGCGCGACATCGGTCACGCCGTCGATCGTGCCTTTTTTCATCAGCCGGTCGATCAGCGCCTCGGCCTCGCGCGCGAACACGGGACGCAGGCGGCGCAAATTGGCTGTCGACATCACCCGTCCCGCCACTTCGCGGCGCGGCGTATGTTCGGGCGGATCGGCTTCCAGCAGCTTGCTGGGCGGCCGCCACGGCTTCTCGGTATGAAAATTCGCCAGTCCGACGCCGGCGCTGGAAACATAGGTCTCGTAATCCTTCAGGATCGCGTGGACCTCCTCATAGCGCCCGGCGGCCCAGACCTGATACTGGCTCAGCCACACCAGGGGCGCGGCGTCGCGCAGATCACGCTGCCAGCCGTGCGGCTCGCGAATGAATTCGTCGGCGAACGGGTCGATGTCGCATGTCTCGGCGTCAACCGGCGGCGGTTTCAGGTCCAGCATTCTGTTATTCCTTCCGAATTCCGACAATCGCCGATCATTATAAGCGATTCGGCCCGGTCCGGCCATTGACCTGGATCATCCGGCCGGATTTCATGTGACGATCAGGAATTCGCGAAGGAGAGCGAAATGGCGGGCGAGCTTTTGCTGGTGGGCAGCATTCCCCTGGACACGCCGGAAGAAGTGTTCAGCACCTTCGGGCCCGCGCTTGGCGAATGGCTGGACTACATGCCCGACGGCGAAGTCGGCGAACGGCGTTACTGGATCGACGGCATCGCCTACCGGGTGCTCAACGGCCATCCGGAAATCGAGACCCTGCAACGACCGGCGCCGGACGCGGACGGGGTCGAGCGGTGGCGGCCGCAGGGCCATGACGACCAGTTCCGGTTCCGGGTGAAGCCGGGCGTGGCCAAGGTGCGGTTCGGCGATCCCGGATGGCGGCTGGGCTATACGCGCGACGCGGTCAATTCCTATTACGTCTTCCGCCAACTCAAAAAGGACGGGGTGATACCGGCCCATGTCCGCTTCCAGGTATGCCTGCCGCTGACATACAGCGCCGTCGTCTCGTTCTTTCCCGATCCCGAGGATCACGCACGGGTTATTCCGGGGTTCACGGCGGCGCTCGGTGCCGAGATCGCGATGATGGTCGAGAAAATCCCGCCGCAGGATCTCGCGATCCAGTGGGATCTCGCGGTCGAAAGCCGCTATACGGAAAGAGCGCTGGCGAGCGGCGGGGTGGACGCCGCGCGCCTGGAGGTCGAGCATTTGATGGCGCCGGCCCGCGAGATTTGTCCGCACATCCCGACCGAGGTCGCGCTCGGCTACCACGCCTGTTTCGGCACCCTGGCGGGCTGGCCGTCGCGCCAGCCGGTCGATCTTACGGAGACGGTGCTGTTGCTGAACGCGGCGGTCGCGGCGTCGGGCCGGCGGGTCGATTTCCTGCATTTTCCGACACTGGGGACGGCCGAGGAGTCGTTCTTCGCGCCGCTCGGCGATCTCGACCCCGGCGACGCCCGGGTCTATGTGGGCGCCATCCACCATATGCACGGCGCTGACGGGCCGGACGCCCAGCTAAACACGGTGCGTAAATTTGTCCCGGATTTCGGCCTCGCCGCGCCCTGCGGCTTCGGCCGCGCGCCCGAACGTCCAGGGCGGCTCCTGGCGGACGAAGGCTCGGACCCGCAAGGCGACGCGCTTTCAATTATTCTCGGAGACCATCGCCGCGCGGCCAGCCGCTAAACCCCGCGTCACTTCGTCTCGAACACCCAGACGCCGTCCCATTCCTCGGACGGCGGATCGGCGCGGAGCTGCGCCACCCGGTCGAGGTAGACAGAAGCCGCGGGGTCGCCGGAATTGGTGTCGATACAGGACTTGAAGGCGGTTTCAGCTTCATCCCAGTCCCGCCGGCGGTATGCGTTCAGGCCGGCATGGAAAGTCCCGTATGTCGACACCGGATACGGCGGCAGATCGCCGCCCCCGTGAAGAAGTTCATACACCCGCGTCGGCTCGTTCTTGCCCTTGACCCGGATCAGGTCCAGTTCGCGCACGGCTATTTTTTCGCCGGCCAGTTCGCGGGTGCGCTCCGAGATCATGACCCGGGTGCCATAGGCTTTATTGGCACCTTCCAGCCTGGCGCCGAGGTTCACCGTGTCGCCCATGATGGTGAAGTTCCTGGTCAACGGCGAGCCCACCGTGCCGACGACCATCTCGCCGGTGGAAACACCTATCCTGAGATCGATCTCGATCGAACCCGCCTTGGCGCCGAGTTCCGACTTCACCTCAAGGCGGAACCGGTCCAGATAATCAAGCGCCTCGAGAGCGGCGCGGCACGCCAGCGCCGCATGTTCGTCCGCCTCCGTGAAGGGCGGGCCCCAATAAGCCATGACGGCATCGCCCATGAACTTGTCGACGACTCCCTTGTTCTCGGAGATGGCGTTGGTCATGTGGCCGAAGAACCGGTTGATCATCATGACCAGATCGTCCGGCGATAACGCCTCGGAGATCGAGGTAAATCCCTTGAGGTCGATAAACATCACGGTCATCTCGCGGCGCTCGCCGCCGGGCTCCGCGAATTCCGGATTGTCGAGAAGACTGGTGACGATGCGAGGGTCCATGTACTTGCCGAATATATCCTTGATCCGCTCCTTCATGCGCAGCTCGCCCACCATATGATTGAACGAACCGGTCAGCCGTCCAACTTCGTCCCGGGTCGTAACCCGCACCTCGGTGTCGAGATCGCCACCCTCGACGGCCTCCATGCCGGTGACCAGATTGCGCACGGCCCTGACCAGAACGCGGGTGGCGATTAACGCGAAACCGAGTCCGAGCAGGGTGGCGAGCACCGTCAGGACGCTGTTGACGGCGAGCAGTATCTTTTCTTCCCGATCGGCCCTGACGACGGCGTCGTTGGTTAGGCCTTCGACATGGCGGCGCAGGGTAGCGATCTCGGCGTCGATGGCGTCCTGGCGCTTGTTCAGTTCCGCCAGCAGCGGGTCGAACAGATGCAGGTCAGCGGCCTCCCGGGCCTCCACCAACTTCCACCCATGTTTCTCGAAGGTGGTGTGTTCGCGCTCGATACCGGCCAACACCCGCTCGAATGTTTCGATCGTTTTGCGTATCCGCGCCGGCCCCTTCTCCTCCTCGTGAAGCAGACGCCGCGCCTCGGCGAATTCATCGGCGATTTTGACGCCCAGAGCTTCGAACCGTTTTTGGCCGCGCAATACGGCCTTCTCCGATGCGTGTTCGCCGGTGAGCACGAATAATCGTTGCAACACCAGGCCTTGCTCGAGCATATGGACGTTGATCCGGGTCACCGTTTCGCTGACCGGCATGTGCCGGCCGGCGACGATTTCCAACTCTTCGGATATTTTAGCGGTCAGATGGATGGAATAAACGGCGATAGTGGTCATCAACGCCAATATCACCAGCGCAATGCCGAATATCTTCTGGGCGATATTGAGTCGCATGGCGTTGCCGCTGAATTGCCGATCGCATCCGTGGCCGCGAGGCCATAAACACGCGACGTATATACATAACGTGTTAACGATTTGGACTTTTCGGAGTTATCCGCCCCGTCAAGCGCCGCGCGGCTCGCTCCGTATGATGTAATAGGTGCTGGAGCAGATTACCGCGGCGCCGATCCAAACCCAGATCGCCGGAATTTCACCGTAAGCGGCGAAGGCGATCAAGGCGATGAAGGGGAGTTGCAGGTAATAGGCGGGCGTCACCACCGCGGCAGTGGCCACCACCAGCGAGCGCGTAATGCATTGCTGCGACAGCATGGTGGCGACGCCCAGCAACAGAAGCCAGGGCGCGTCCGACCACTCCGGCGTGGTCCACGCAAAGAGCGACGGCGCCAGCGCCAACGGCACCAGCAGGGCATACATATAAAACACCGAGGCGTTGGTATCCTCGGTCCGGGTCAGCGCCCGGGTCGCGGCGTTCGATGTGCCATAGGTCACGGCGGTGACCACCAGCGCGATCACCGGCCAGGACAATTCGACGAAACCCGGCCGGATGATGATCAATGCGCCCACGAAGCCCACTAGCACCGACCCCCAGCGCCGCCGCCCGACAGGGTCACCCAACGCCAGCGCGGTCAGCACGATGGTGAACAAGGGAGCCGTGAACACCAGCGCCGTCGCATCGGCGAGCGGCATGTTGACGATCCCGTAAAACAGGCAAACCATGCCCACGAAAGTCACCACGGCGCGGCCGCCATAGAGCCAGGGTCGGCGCGTGCGCAGAGTGCCGAGGCCGGCGCGCATCAGCCAGGGCAGCATCAAAACGACCGTCAGCAGCGCCCGGTAGAAAACCAGCTCGAAGACCGAATACCGCGGCGATAGTTCGCGAACCGGGACGTAGCTGACGGCGAAAAACAACGACGCGCCTGTCATCCACAGGATGCCTTGGACGGCCGCCGAGCTGTCCCGCCAGCGAGATGCGCGCCGTTGCGGTCCTAAAACAGGTTCAGCCAAATGTTGGAGCGCAGCCCCGGGAAAATATCCCCGACCACGGTCTGCGGCCACGGGATGATCAGGAGGTAATGGAACAGCCCGTAACAGAAGACCCACATGGAAATCGCGATGGTCAGCGTCATTGTCCAGCTTTCCCTGCCCTCGAAGCGCATATAGCCGACCAGGAACACGAACATCGCCGGCAGGATACCGACCACCGCCGCCGCGCCGAAGAAGAACAGCAGCCACGCGAAATATGTCGCCGCGCGGGTGAACACCGTACGGGAATCGATACCGGAATAATCCGCTTGGATATCGAAATGGACATCTTCGCTGGCCGTCGCGAACGCGTCGCTCGCGGTCGATTCGGTGGTAAGCTTCTCAGGCATTGCCACGGCGCCGACAAACAATCCCGACAGCAGCAACCAGCCGGTGAACAGCACGCCCGCCCAGCCGACCACCTGGGGCACCAGCTTGGCGCCGAATTCCCATTGCCCGGAGATGTACAGCGTCACGAGAAAGCCCAGCAGTATCAGGACCGTGAACCCCATATCGGGATTGATGTTCTGGCGCTGGAAACCGATCACCGAAGCGCCGGATACCTTGCTCGCCCGCGCGCGCGCGACGTAACCGCGGACGATGGGGTTCAAAATGCCGTAGGCGGAGATGATGAAGACCACCGCCACGACCGGCTGCAACAACCATTCCGCGCCATAGCGTTCGACCGAGATGAACATGTAGCGTTCGACCAGCCCGCCAAGCACGAAACCGAGGATCAACGGCGGGCGCGGCCAGCGCAGCCGTTTCATGACCCAGCCGACGAAGCCGAAGATCAGCAGCGCGTAGATATCGCCCCATTGGCGCGATCCCTGGAACGCGCCGACGAAGGTGATCGCCAGCACCACGGGCGCCAGGACGCCGATGCGGACCAGCGCGACCTTGGCGAGCTGATTGGCGAACAGGAAACAGATGCCGGCCCCGAATATGTTGGCGATGGCGACCGACCACACCAGCGTATAGGTAACGTCGAGCCGCTTGGTCAGCATATCGGGTCCCGGCACCAGGCCGTGGATCAGGAAGGCGCCGAGGATCAGCGCCATCGAGGCCGAGCCCGGCACGCCGAAAGCGATGGTCGGAACCAGCGCGCCGCCTTCCTTGGCGTTGTTCGAGCTTTCCGACGCGATCACGCCGCGCACATCGCCCTTGCCGAAGCTAGTCGCGGCGCCTTTTTCAGTGCGCACCGCATGACCATACGCGATCCAGTCGATAACCGAGGCGCCGATGCCAGGCACCGCGCCCAACGACGAGCCGATGGTGGCGCAGCGCAGCAAAAGGAACTTGTTTCGGAACACGTCCTTGATGCCTTCGATCTGCTGCCATTTGGAATCGAGTTTGGAATCCCCGGCGCCGGCGATGCTTTGGCGGGTGATCGCCATATCGGCAAGCTCGGGAATAGCGAACAGGCCGAGCGCCAACGGCACTACCGGCAACCCGTCCCACAGATAAAGGGAATCGAAGGTCCAGCGCAGCGTGCCGGTCTGTGGATCGTCGCCGGCGGTGGCGACCATCAGTCCGATACAGGCACCGGCCAGCCCCTTCAGCGGCGTACCGCCGGACAGCACCGCGACCAGCGACAGGCCGAAGACGCAGAACGACAGCAGTTCCGGCGAGCCGATATAGAGCATCACCGGGCGCAAAATCGGCACGCTGATCGCGAGCAACAGCGCGCCGTAGAGCCCGCCGATCACCGACGACGAGAACGCGGCCCCGAAGGCGCGGCCCGCCTCGCCCTTCTTGGCCATCGGGAATCCGTCGAGGATCGTGGCCGCCGATCCGACCGTGCCGGGCACCCCGAACAGCACCGCCGGTATGGTATCCGAGGTCACGACCACCGCCTGCAAACCCATCAGGAAGGCGAGCGCGGTATAGGGGTCCATGTTGAAGGTAAACGGCAATAACAACGACAGGCCGACCAGCCCGCCGAGACCCGGGATCACGCCCAGCACCAACCCGATGACCACGCCGAAGAATAGAAAGCCCAACCGGGCAGGATCGGCCATGATGACGGCGGCTTTTGCCGCCATGCCCAGCATATCGGCTTCCATAACGCTTCCCTGTCGTTTGCCGGCCGTTATGTGCGGTTATCGTCCGCTCGGCCGGGCTTGTTGAGGATGGGATACCAGAGCCTCCGCGCGTGTCAAGACGCAAGCGTTCATTATCCGGTTATCGAAAGCAAATTTACGGCGATCGGCATGAAAAGACGCGCGCCCCGCCGGTCCGGCGAAGCGCGCGCCCATGTCAAGAAATGCGGGAGGTAGATCCTCGCCTATTTTTTCTTCCCACTTTTCAGCGCCGCTTTCATCCGGGCGATCACGGAATCGTCGGTCGCGACGATCTTTTTGGCCTGATTCTGCAGGTCACGCCAGGGCACCGGGTCCCACGTCATGCGCCGCTTCTTGGCCGACGCCCGCGCGGCGGGATCGGCGAAGGTTTTCTCGAACGCGGTGCGCAGCGCGGCGATGCGATCACCCGGCACCTTTTGCGGCGCCAGCCAGGCGCGGCCCAGAACGCCGTTGCCCGCCATCAGACCGATGATCTTCTTCTTCAACGGGTCCTTGACCATGTCGAGCAGCAACGGAACATCCGGTCGGTCGGGCAATTTGTCGAACGACAAGGCCGCGATCACGTCTATCTTGTTTTCGGAAATCCATTGCGGGCGCAACGAACGGACGGAGGACCAGACACTGGCGAATCCGCTCGTCTCGCCACGCTCCATCGACAGGTAAATGCCGCCCATGCCGCGATAGCCGAGGATCGTCTTGAACTTGGTGCCCAGCAAGTCGTTGACGATGGTGGGCGTGGTGAAGGTCTGGGAGCCCTTGCCGGTCGACCCAATGATGACTTCCTTCTTTTTCGCGTCTTCGAAAGTGCGGATACCGGCCTGCTTCATGATCACGAAAGCGCTTCGGGTGCGGTCCGCGCCGCCGAGATACTGGAACTCGCTGGGATTGTACTTGACCCCTGTGGAGCGAAGGCGCGAGGCGAGCGGCGTATCGGACAACAGGATGCCGATAAAGAGACCGTCCTTGGGCGCCGAATTATAGAGATAGTTGGCCGCCTTGGTGCCGCCGGCGCCGCCCATGTTCTGGGTGACGAATTTCGGATTGCCCGGCATGTATTTTTGCAGGTACGGGGCAATGAACTGAGAATATTTCGTGTGATTGCCGCCGGGTCCGGCGGCGACGATGATCTTCACGGTCTTGCCGCGATAGAAGTCGGTCACCGCGTCGGCGCTGGCGGGCACGATAGCGGCGGTCGTGACGAGCAAAGGCAGCGCGGCGAAGGCGCCCACGAGAATTCGCCAAGTCATGGTCTGAGTTCTCCCTGATTTATTTTTCGGGAGGTATTAAGCCCCGTTTGACGGATCGCCGCAACCGCCGCGCCCGGCCTACTCCGCGGCGGCCGAACTCGGGAAACGGTCGCTAATATCGAGATTGAAGAAATCCCGCGCATTCTCGCCGAGGATCTTGCGTTTGGCCTTCTCGTCGAGGAACGGCAGATCCCAGATCGTGCTCGGCAAATCCATGTCCCAGTGCGGATAGTCGGACGCATACATCAGCGTGTTCTCGGCGTCGATGCACTTGAACACCGCTTCCATGTAATCGTCGTCGTCCGGCACCTCGATCGGCTGCGTGGAATAGAGCATCTGCTTCATATATTCGCTGGGCAGCATTTTCAGCGACGGGCATTCCGACGACCGCATGCGGTATTCGTTATCGAGCCGCGTCATCAGCCAGGGGATCCAGGTGACGCCGGATTCGATCCACACCACTTTCAACTTCGGGAACCGCACCGGCAGGCCATTGACCACCCAGTTGGTGCAGTGAATGACATTGTACCAGGTGAAGCCCAACGCATGGACGGCAATGAAACGGTTGGCGGTGCGGAACATCGGGTCATCCCAGTTGAAGCCCGAATGGAAGCCCAGCGGCAGCCCCATCTCCTCGACCAGCGAATAGATCTTCATATAGTCGTTGTCGTGCACCGGCTTGTGGCGCACGGACGTCACCATGAAGCCGGTCACGCCGGGCTTGTCGCCGAAATCCTGGACCATCTTGTAGGCCGCGTTGTGGTCGTTGAACGGCAGATAAAGCATCGACGACATACGCGGCGAGCCCGGCAGGACCTTCTCGACCATCCAGCGGTTATAGGCGCGGGCGAGATGGTTCTCGACCTCGGACTGCGGATGCATGGCGAGCGCCAGCATCGGCGTCGGGAACATGCAGGTGTAATCGACGCCCATCGCGTCCATCCACTTTTCCGTCAGGTGGACGTCGCGGTGGACGCCATCGGCGGGAGTCTCCTCCAACTTGCGCAGCGGATAGCGCGTCACGCGCCCGCCAATATCCTGATAACCGACGCGGCCGAGCGCGAACATCGAGCCGCGCTGGTTGATCTGCATCGACGATTTGGCGAGTTGCAGCAACACCGGATCCTCGATGAACTCGACGATCTCACGCATGGATTCGCTTTCATAGTGATGCGAATCCACATCGACGATAAGCACGTCTTCGAGACCGCGCGCGTCGCGCTGCTTGGCCGCGTTCGCCAGCACGGTATCGGTGTCGAACGAATCGACGCTCATCTTGAAATATTGTTCGTTGCCTGTCGGGAGTTCCATCTCGCGCTCCTGGAGATTGTGGGGCGATGCCCGGTATTGGTTCTGCGATTGCGCGGGATTTAATCAGCGATCCTCGCGCTCCACAAGAGGCATTCGAGCGCGCGGCTTGCACCGTAGCGCGCACGCCCGATAAGCTAGAGCGCTATCCGACCAAATAGGATCATTTGATGGAGGCAAATCGGCTTCTCGGGCAGGCG
>CAZPMO010000122.1:0-11465 GCA_964587515.1 uncultured Rhodospirillaceae bacterium
GCCGGTGCGCACACGCCAAAGACCGCGACCCGCAAGGCGTGGACGGCGGTGAGTTTCCGCACCAACACCACCGAACTTGCCAGCCTCGCGAAGCCCGGCTCGCCTTTCTTCGGCATCCACCACGTGCCCGGCGCGCTTGTGGTTGGCGGCGGCGTGATCGTCCAGGCGGCAGGCTCCACCGTCGGCGGGGTCGGCGTTTCAGGCGCGCCCGGTGGCGCCGCCGACGACGCTTGCGCGCTAAAGGGCATCGAGGCGGTCGAGGAAGATCTCAACTTCTAGTCTCCGGGGCGGAGGATGGGCATGACCGATGAAGACGGAAGCGACCGGCGGTCGTTCCTGAAGCTCGGCGCGGCGGCGGCCGGCGCCTCGCCGCCCGAGACGCCGCGCTGGACGCGCACCATGGGCAAGGGTGTCGCGAGCCGCGCTTACGGCGCGCCGTCCGGCTTCGAAGCCGGCGTCGTGCGTCGCACCGTGCCCTGGCTGACCGCCTCGCCAGAATCTTCCGTCAGCTTCACCCCGCTTCATGCGTTGCACGGCATTATCACCCCCAACGGCCTCGCGTTCGAACGCCATCACGCGGGCTCCATCGACATCGACCCGGCGCGCCACCGGCTGATGCTGCATGGGTTGGTGGACCGGCCGGTAATTTTCACCATGGAAGATATCCTGCGCTTCCCGTCCCGATCCCGCGTCCATTTCCTCGAATGCGTCGCCAACGGCGGCATGGAATGGCGCGGCGCGCAGATGGAGGGGGTGCAGTTCACCCACGGCATGATTTCCTGCGCCGAATGGACCGGCGTGCCGCTCGCGACGCTGCTGGGCGAGTCGGGCGTCAAGCCGGATGGGAAATGGATTCTCGCCGAGGGCGCCGACAATGCCGTCATGACCCGCTCGATCCCCATGGAAAAGGCGCTCGACGACGCGCTCGTCGTCTATGCCCAGAACGGCGAGATGCTGCGCCCCGAACAGGGCTATCCGCTGCGTTTGCTGCTGCCCGGCTTCGAAGGCAACATGAACATCAAGTGGCTGCGCCGGCTGGAGGTCGGCGACAAGCCCTGGTTCACGCGCGAGGAAACCGCGCGCTATACGGACCTGCTGCCCGACGGCAAGGCGCGGCAGTTCAGTTGGCTGCACGACGCGAAGTCGGTGATCACCTTCCCTTGTCCCGAGCGCGGATTGAAGGCGCGCGGACGTTACGAAATTTCCGGGCTGGCATGGTCCGGTCGCGGCAAGATCACCGGCGTCGACGTTTCGACCGACGGCGGCGCCAATTGGCGCACCGCCCGGCTCGCCGCGCCGGTCCTGTCCAAATGCCTGACCCGGTTTCGCCTGGACTGGGACTGGGGCGGCGGACCGGCGCTTCTGCAAAGCCGCGCGGTTGACGAGACCGGCTATGTGCAACCGACCATCGTGCAACTCCGCGCGGCGCGCGGCATGAGTTCCGTCTATCACAACAATTCGATTCAGACCTGGCGCGTCGCGCCGTCTGGCAAGGTATTCAATGTCCAGGTGGCGTGATTTCGCCGTGATCGCGCTGGTCACGTTGATGTCGGCCAGCGGCGCGGCGCAGCAACTGGGCCTCGGACGCGTTGCGACGCATGCCGAAATCGCCGGCTGGAGTATCGATGTGCGGCCGGACGGGACCGGTCTGCCGCCCGGCGGCGGCACGGCGAAGGTGGGCGAAGCGCTTTACACCGAACGCTGCGCCTCGTGCCACGGCGATTTCGGTGAAGGAAACGGCCGCTGGCCGCCGCTTTCCGGCGGCGAGGATACCCTGACCGAGGAGCGACCGCTGAAGACGGTGGGCAGCTATTGGCCGTATGCGCCGGTGCTGTTCGATTATATCCGCCGCGCCATGCCGTTCGGCGCGGGGTTGTCGTTGAGCGACGATCAGACATACGCGGTAACCGCCTATGTGCTGTTCCTCAACGATCTGGTGGACGAGGACGCGGTGATCGACCGTGCCACCCTGCCAAAGGTCAAGATGCCCAACCGGGAGAATTTCGTCCGCGTCGACGGCGACGATCCGGACGTAACCGGCATTCGCTGCATGACCAATTGTCGCAAGTCGCCGGCGCGCGTCACGAGCGACGCGTCCAAGCGTTGAGGCGTCCGTCAATTGTGGAAGACGTGATATGATGACCGGACAAAAGATAACCGTCGCAACACATCGGATCGACGATGAAGCTTGATTTGTTCATGGAATTCGCCGCGCCGTCATCGGCCGGCCGGTCCGCTTCCGAAGTGTTCGAGGATTCCTTCGCGCTCGCCCGCGCCGCCGACGCGTCCGGCTTCGACACGGTGTGGGCCGCCGAACATCACTTTCTGGGAGAATATTCCCATGCCGCCGCGCCCGACATGCTGCTGGCGGCGATGGCGCGGGAGACCAAACGCATCGGTCTCGGTTTCGGCGTGGCGCCGCTGCCGATCCACGATGCCGCGCGCGTCGCGGAACGACTTGCGACATTGCATCTGATTTCCGACGGCCGCCTGAAATGGGGTGTCGGGCGCGGTGTGACCGCGACCGAGCTCGAAGGTTTCGGCGTCGATCCCGCCGACAGCCGTGCGATCTTCACCGAACGCCTCGCCGCGCTGCGGGCGATGCTGGAGACCGGTGCGGCCACGCGCGACGGCGTCGACTATCGTCTGCATCCTGATCCCACCTGCGTGCCGCGCGACGGCTGGCTGGCGGCGGTAAGCCCACAAAGCTTCGATCTCGCGGCCGACCTCGGGCTCAACGTAATGGCGGGGCCGTTCAAGCCGTGGCCGCTGATCAAATCCGATCTTGCGCGCTATCGCCGCCGGCGGCCCGAAGGCGAGACCTCGTTCACCCTCGCGGTCTATTGCGAGGAAGACGGCGCAGCCGCGCGCCGCCGCGCCGAAGCGGGCATCGTCTGGGGATACCGCAAACTGTTCGAAATCGCGCGGCCGTTCCTCGCGCGGCGTACCGAAGGCTATGAGGAATACCGCAAGCTGGGTTTGGCCGCGCCGGTGCTGGAAAAGACGATGGGGTTGAAACTGCTGGAGGGGATGGGGCTTGCCGCGGTCGGCGACCCCGATCATGTCGCGCGCCGGTTGCGTGCCCTGCGCGCCAGCGGGCTTGACCGCGTCAGCCTGATGATCGGCGGTGGCGATCTTCCGGTCGCTAAGACCACGCGCTGCGTCGAATTGATCGCCGAGCGTATCCTGCCGTCGCTGGCCGACGACGCCGACAAAAACGATGAAACGGCGGTGGCGTGATGGACCGTCTTGGCGCGCTCGGCGCCGAATATCGAGACCCGGTGGCCGCGATCGACTGGTCCGCCGCCAACCCCGATCGGTCATGGCTGCCGCCTGGCATTCTGAGCCTCGCCGCGATCGAGGACGAGGGGGGCGATATGCTTTTGCCGTTTAGCCGCGCCGAGTTCGCGCGTCTGTGCGCCGCCGGGCTCTGGCTCGAGGGATTGCTGATCAGCCGTATCACCGCGCGTGGATTCCCGGCCGTGCGCACCGATGAGGCGCGCGTGATGTTGCAGGAGGTGCGCGAGGAATCCGGCCACGGGTTGATGTTCCTGGAAATGATCGATCGCGCCGGATTGTCGGGCGTCCGGCTGCTCGGCCCGACCCGCCTGTTGACCTGGATCGCCCATCGACTCGCGCCGGATTCGGCCGAGTTCTGGGCCATGGTCTATGTCGGCGAATCGGTGACCGACACACTCGCCGTGCGCGCGTTGCGGGAAGCCAAGGAAGGCCAGCCCATTTGTCCGGTCGCGGAGCGGGTGTTGACGCTTCACCACCGTGACGAAGCGCGTCATATCGCCGCCGCGCGGGCCTTTCTCGAAGCGCGCGTCGCGCGCATGGGCTGGGCGCGACGCCAACTGTTCGCGCTGACTTTCCGGTTTCTGCTGCGGCACTTCCTGCGCGCGACGCTCTACCCGACGGTGGCGAGCCTGCGCGCGGTCGGCGTTCGCGATCCGAAAGCAGCCGCGCGCGCCGTGCTGCGCTGCCCCGATCGTGCGCGTTTCGCCGCCAAGTGCGCCGCCCCGTCACTGGCGTTGCTGGCGCGTGTCCGGCTCTCTACTTCGCCGGTTGATCAGCCGCTTGGCGGTGCGGCCGAATAATTGCCGGGGGTTGCCAAGGGGTGGCGTCAGACATGTTCATTATTTGTAATATGATGAGTTGAGCGATGGGCTGGCTGGAAAACATCAAGCGGATCGAGGATCTGGAAGACGCGGATTTCGACGCGGGGCTGGTGGCCGCGCTGGAACGGCGCGCGGAGTTGGTCTCTCCCCGGCCGGTCCGCTTTTCGACGCCCACCTTTCGTGAATATGCCAGCACCGAGCTCAAGGGGTGCGGCAAAAACAGCTTCCCCGCCTTTTCCGTTACCGGTCCCGGCTGCGCGCTCGATTGCGACCATTGTCGGGCCAAAATCCTCGAGCCCATGATCCCCGCGACGACGCCCGAGATGCTGGACCGCAAGGTGCGCGATCTGGTGATGCTCCAGGATTTGCAGGGTTTTCTTCTGTCGGGCGGCTCGAACCGGCGCAACGAAATTCGCTACGAGCCCTATTACCCCGTTATTGAAGGGCTGAAACGGGATTTTCCTAACATGCGCATCGCCATCCATACCGCGCTGACGGACGAGGCGCGCGCGAAATCGATGGCGAGCGCCGGTGTCGATACCGCAATGATGGACGTTATCGGCGACGCCGCGACGATTCGCGATGTTTATCACCTCGACCGGCCGGTGGCCGATTTCGAGGCGACGTTGGCGGCGCTTTGCGCCACTGACATGGAGATCGTGCCGCACATCGTAATCGGGCTGCATTACGGACGCATCCGGGGTGAGGAGACGGCGCTCGATATGGTCGCGCGCCATTCGGTGCACGCGCTGGTGCTGGTCGTGGTGATGCCGTTCTACGCCGCCGAGGGAACGTTCCTGACACCCGATACCGGCGAGGTCGGCGGCATTTTCCTCGCCGCTCGCGAACGTCTCGCCGACCGGCAGGTGCTGCTCGGTTGCGCGCGACCGCCCGGCATGCACAAGCGCATTACCGACGCCTATGCCGTAATGGCCGGGCTCGACGGCATTGCCTTCCCCGCCGACGGCGCGGTCTCGGTCGCCGAAACCATCGGGCGGCCGTTCCATCAGGAACATGCGTGCTGCTCGATCCGGCTCGGCGGTGAACGCGCGCAAGCGATCCGCGCGGCATGACGCGCGCGCGCGAAATCGACGTTCTGGTGGTCGGGCTCGGGCCGGCCGGGGCCCGCGCGGCCGCTGTCGCGGCGCAATCAGGGTACGTGGTGCTGGCGATCGACCGCAAGCACGCGCCCGGCAAGCCGGTGCAATGCGCCGAGTTCGTCCCGGCGCTGATCGGCCAGGAGACCGATGGCCTCAATGCGGTGACGCGCCAAGTGATCGAAGCGATGACGACCTCGGTCGAGGGGGCGCCGCCGGACGTGACCGAAGATTTCCGGGGCCGCATGATCGATCGCGAAGCGTTCGACCGCCATCTGGCCGATCTCGCCGGGCGCGCCGGCGCGGAATGCCGGTTCGCGACCCGCCTCGTCTCGCTCGACGCGCATGGCGAGGCGCGGCTCGACGACGGGACACGCCTGCGGCCCCGTCTGATAATCGGCGCCGACGGACCGCGGTCGCCGGTCGGCCGGGCGGTAGGCCGCGTCAATCACGCGCTGGTCGAGACCCGCCAGATTACGGTTCCGCTGACCAGGCCTTGCAAAACCACCAACATTTTCCTGAGCACCGAGATCCGGGGCGGCTATGCGTGGCTGTTCCCCAAGGCCGAGATCGCCAATCTCGGCGTCGGCGTTTCGCCCACGGCGCGCGCGACGCTGAAGCCGCTACTCGACCGGCTGCACCACGCGCTGTGCGACGAGGGCCGGGTCGGCGCGGAAATTCTCGGCCATACCGGCGGCGCGATCCCGGTCGGCGGCATGCTGGATGCGGTGGCGGCGCTGGGCGAGATGCCCGTGCTGCTGGCGGGCGACGCGGCGGGGCTTTCCAATCCGGTGACCGGGGCGGGTATCGCCTCGGCGGTAATTTCGGGCGGACTCGCCGGCGACGCCGCGTCGGCGTGGCTTGGCGGCGACGGGTCGGCGCTTGCCGATTACGCGACGGAACTCGACGATATCTTTGGGGTGGCGCTACGGCGCGCGCTTTCGCGCCGCTGCGAAATTCTGCAAAGTTTCGAACAGGGCGGACAGCCGAGCCCCGCGAGGCTGCGGCACGGTTGGATCGCCTATCCGGAATATTGGGCCGCATGAATATGGCGAGGCGCTCGTGACCTGTCTGAAACCCGAAGGGCGCGAGCCCGACCCACAAGGCGCGGACGCCGCCGATGATATCAACCTTCTGGCCGCGATGCAGCCACGCGTCCCCGAAGACGCGTCCCGGGACGCGCGTAACGGCGGGCGGGTAAAGCACAACGATATCGCGCCACAAGGGCTTTACCGCCCCAATGACAACATCCTCACCCCCGCCATGCGCTCGCCCGAATACGTCCAGCTCTCGACCGCGGCGGCGCTGACTCTCGGCATCATGAGCGGGAGGATGTATCGCTGTTCCTGCACCCGCTGCCTCAATCTGCTGCTCACCTATCCCGAAGGCTGCCGCGCCAACTGCGCCTATTGCGGCCTGGCGCGCCACCGCGAGGCCGAGCGCGACTACGCCGACCGCAACTTCATCCGGGTTGACTGGCCGGCGGTGCCGGTCGAACAAATCATCGATATCGTCGCCGCCGATGGCGACAAGACGCCGTTCCACCGCATGTGCATCTCCATGATCACCCATCCGAATTCCGATGAGGACACGGTGAGTGTCCTCACGCGATGGACCGACCGCATTTCGCCCGAGACGGTGCCGGTCTCGATCCTGTCGAACCCGACCACCATGACCCGCGCGGATGTGAAAACCCTGCGCGGTCTGGGCGCGGAGATATTCACCGTGGCGCTCGACGCCGCGACGCCGGAACTGTTCGACCGGACCCGCGGGCGCGGCGTCAAATCGCCCCATAGCTGGGCGAAGTACTGGGAAATCCTGGAGGACGCGCGGGATATTTTCGGACCCGGCGGGTTCGGCGCCCATATCATCGTTGGCATGGGCGAGACCGAGCGTGAAATCCTCGAACTGGTGCAGCGCCTGGTGGATATGGGCGGGCACAGCCACATGTTCTGTTTCTTCCCCGAACAGGGCTCACTGATGGACCACCTGCCGGCGACGCCGCGCGACCAGTGGCGCCGGGTGCAGCTCGGCCGCTACATGATCGATTATTGCGGCGTGCGGGTCGACCACATGAAATTCGACCATGAAGGCCGCGTCGTGGATTTCGGCGTGCCGTCGGGCGAACGCGACATGATCATCGATAGCGGGATTGCCTTCCGTACCTCGGGCTGTCCCGGCAAGTTTCGCGACGACGTTTCGGCCTGCGATCGGCCCTATGGTGATTCGCCGCCGAGCGATATCGCGAGCTATCCATTCCAGCCCAACGGCGGTGATCTGCGCCGGATACGCAAGCAGATCGGCGTTCCCAAAGGAGCCTGACCATGGCGCCGCGATTTCGCGTAATCGATACCGGCCTGCGTGATGGCCGCGCCAATATCGCCTTCGACCAGGCCATGATCGAGGCCCACAAGGCGGGCGACATCCCGGATACCATCCGCTTCCTGCGGTTCCCGCCGACCGCGCTGGTCGGCCGCCATCAGGCGCTGAGCCGCGAAATCCGTCTCGACCACTGCCGCGAACACGATATCGGCGTGGTTCGGCGCATCACCGGCGGCGGCGCGATCTTCTTCGACGAAGGCCAGCTCGGATGGGAACTGGCGTTCGCGCGCGCGACCCTCGGCATTTCCAGCCTCGCCGATCTGACCCGGGCGATCTGCGAGGCCGCGGCGGCCGGGATCAGCCGGCTCGGCGTCGACGCGCAATTTCGCCCGCGCAACGATATCGAGGTGGGCGGGCGCAAGCTGTGCGGCACCGGCGGCTTCTTCGACGGCGACACCCTGTTCTATCAGGGCACGCTGCTGATCGACATGGACCCGGCCGACATGGTCGCGGCCCTAAAGGTGCCCGAGCAAAAGCTGGTCAAGCGCGAGCTCGATTCGGCGGCGCAACGGGTGGTGACCCTGCGCGAGCTGCTCGGCGACGGCGTGCCCGGGCTCGATGATATCCAGGACGCCATGCTCGCCGGATTCAAGGATGGGCTGGGGATCGAGCCGGAACGCGGCGAGATCACCGAGGCGGAGGAGTCGCTGGCCCGCCAGGCCTATGACGAAGAAATCGGGACCGACGAATTCGTCGCCGAGATCGACGATCCCGATGCGGGCGAAAACGTTTTGTCGGGCAGCCAGACCGGTCTCGGCGGGACCATCACCGCCTTTCTGCGGCTCGAGGGGCCCAGGTCCGACAGGGTCCGCGAGGCGCTGATCACCGGCGATTTCTTCGTCACCCCGCCACGCACCGTGTTCGATCTCGAGGCCGCTTTGCGCGGCATCCATATCGACGAAATCGAGGCCGCGGTGACGACGTACTTCAGCAGCGCGCCGGTCGATTTGCTGACGGTCGCGCCGGCGGATTTCATCGCCGCCCTCAACGCGGCGCTGACAGCGCGATGACATCGGTCTATGTGCTCCAGCATACCGAGAGCGAATTTCTCGGCCGCATGGAGGACCATCTCGAAGGGCGCGGCATCCGCTTCACCTATTTCCGGCCCTTTGCCGCCGGCGGCGCGCTGCCGGCCACGGTCGACTTCACCGACGGGCTGATCATGCTCGGTGGCGGGCCGTGGGGGACCGCCGGCGAACGCGACCTGCCGACATTACAAGAGGAATTACGGTTGGTCTGGCTGTGCCTGGAGCGGCGCGTCCCGGTGGTCGGCATCGGGCTCGGCGCGCAAATTCTGTCGCTCGCCGCAGGCGGACGGTCCGAGAAGACGCCGTTGATTTTCGACGTCGGCGAAGCGCGGCGCGTCACGGACGACGCGCTCAACGGCTACCTGCCCGAAACCTTCCCGCTCGCGGTTTATATGCGGGATCGTCCGCTGCCGCCCGATGACGCGGCCATCCTGGCGGTCGATGGGGCCGGTCGCCCGGCGGTGTTCCAGATCGGCGCCAACTGCCTCGGTTTCACGTTCCATCCCGGCGCCAAGGCCGCCATGGTGGAAGACCTGCTTATGGAGTTCGAAGACGCGCCCGACGATCCGCTCCCGGCGCTCGAGTCCCTGCGCGCAGCCCAACCCGCGATCGAGGACAGTCTGGTGCGGATCATGACCGGCCTCATACAGGTCACCGGCATGATGCGCCCCGCAATATCGCCGGACCCTTCGTAACCCGCCTCGATGTCATATTCGTATTGCCTAATATGTGTTAATTGAGTAGCGTCGATTTGACTTTAGCGCGCGCGGATAACATAAGAAATGGGAGGCGGCGGTCGCCCGGCCACCGTCGCGCGAAGCCCGTTCAGAGAGAGGTTATGGCAGAAAAACTGTTGATTATCCTGGTCAATACCGACCCCCGAAACGGCGAGGAGTTGGGTGCGCCGATCTTCCAGGCCACGGTCGCCGCGGCGATGGAATACGAAGTCGACGTGGTGTGCACCGCGACCGCCGGCAAGCTGATGAAAAAAGGCGTCGCCGAGAGCCTCGTGGTCAAGGAAGGCTCACCCAAATCGGTCTACGACTTCATCAAGGACGCCCATGAGGCGGGCGTGAAGTTCTACTGCTGTTCGCCAAATCTCGACCTTTTCGATATGACCGAGGACGATCTGATCCCCGAATGCGAGGGCGTCGTCGGCGGCGCCCACGTCATAGAAGAGGTCATGGAAAGCGACTGCAAAGTGTTGACCTACTAATTCCAAGGATCGCGATGCACGCCACCGGTACCCGTGTACAGCAGCATATCGGCGATCCGGTCTCCGACGCGCCGTTGGTCGACTATGACGAGTTGCAGGAAATCTTTGACGATATCCAGTCCGACATCCGTTACGACCACGAGCTGAACGGCTGTCTCAACTGCGGCGTCTGCACCGCGACCTGCCCGGCGGCGCATTACTACGATTTCAGCCCCCGCGAGATCGTCCAGCTGCTGTGGACCGAAAACCTGGAAGGTATCCACGACGCCATGCAGGAAAAGATCTGGGCCTGCGCCCAGTGCTATACCTGCGCCGCGCGCTGCCCGTTCGGCAACTCGCCCGGCGGACTGGTGATGATCATGCGCGAGGCGGCGATCAAGCACGGCATGCAGTCGGCCAGGGACGTCCTGCGCCCGTTCACGCGGGTCATGCTCAAGCTGATCTCGACTGGCAACCAGCTCGCGCCCGACATGATCAGCGCCGAGCATTTCCCCGATTGGGGACCCAATATCTCCAAGGTCGACGCGCCGCTGAAGGCGCTGCGCGCGGCGATTCCCATGCCGACGCTCAACACTACCGAGACCGCGTGGGCGGTCAATCTCAAGACCTCGGTCGAACTCTATACGATCTGGGAAATGACCGGTGTGCTCGACCAGTTGGAGACGATCGACGAAAACCTGTTCGACGTGATTACCGACATTATGGAAGAGAAACGGGAAGACTACGAAGACTGGCTCGACGAACAGGACGACGACGATGACGACGGCGAATGATCGCGCCGCCAGGATGGAGGAAGCTTGATGGACACATCGGATCAAGGTGCACGGTTCACCGGTCACGGTGCCGACTGGCGTGACGCCGATCTCAGCGAAGTGGAAAAGCAGGCCGCGACCGCCTGGGTCGAAGCCCGGGTCGACCGGCGCTCCATGATGACCGGCAAGGAAAAGGTCGAGGATGTGCGCGACCTGATGTGGGAGTTGGAAAAGGACGGCGAAATCGCGGTTCACCGCGTCGGAGACCAGCACGCGCCCCATACGGTCCGCACCTTGTTCGGTTGGGAAAAGCGCGTCCCGACCACCCAGCTGTGGCACCACAAATCGTGCGGCCAGTGCGGCAACATACCGGGCTATCCGACCTCGCTACTGTGGCTGATGAACCGGCTCGACATCAGCTATCTCGACGAGACCGACCAGACCTCGTGTTCGGCGTGGAACTATCACGGCTCGGGCATCGGCAATATCGAAAGCCTCGCCTGCGTGTTCCTGCGCAACTTCCATCAGGCCTTTGTCGCCGGGCGGGCGCAGGGCTTCGACGACGGCCACTATTTCCCGCTGGTCCATTGCGGCACCTCGTTCGGAAACTACAAGGAAGTCCGCATGTTCCTGCTGCAATCGCCGGAACTGCGCGAGCGCGTCAAGAAGGTGCTCGGCAAGCTCGGCCGGCTGGTCGACGGCAAGCTGCTGATCCCCGAGGAAATCGTGCACTACTCGGAATGGCTGCACGTCATGCGGTCCCGGATCCACGGCATCCAGGAAATCGACGTGTCCGGCATTCGCGCCACGGTCCATCCGGCCTGTCACGTCTACAAGATGATCCCCGAGGACGCGGTCTATGACGACGA
>CAZPMO010000122.1:11506-15131 GCA_964587515.1 uncultured Rhodospirillaceae bacterium
CCGTGTCGACCGGCCTGCTGGACGAGATGGGCGCCCAGGTGATCGACTATTCCACCTGGTATGATTGCTGCGGCTTCGGCTTCCGCCACATCATCTCGGAGCGCGAGTTCACGCGCTCGTTCGCCATTGACCGCAAGATCAAGGTCGCCGTCGAGGAGGCCCGGTCCGACGTGATGATCGGCCACGACACCGGCTGCATCACCACGCTCGACAAGAACCAGTGGATCGGCCAGGCGGTGGACAAGAACGTCGAGCTTGCGGTCATGGCCGACTGCCAGTTCGCGGCGCTCGCCTGCGGCGCCGACCCTTACAAGATCTGCCAGCTCCACTGGCATGCCTCGCCGGTCGAGAAGCTGATGGCCAAGATGGGGATCGACTGGCAAAAGGCGAAGGCCGGGTTCGAGGACTATCTCAAGGAGGTCGAGGCCGGCAACGGCGAAAATCTCTACGATCCACGGCTGATGGTCACATCCGGCCCTGGCTTCCGCGGTATCGCGGCCGAATAGGAGGCGTCTTTCGTGTCCAGTCCCGTTCTTGTCGTCGGCGGCGGTCCGGCCGGGCTTTCAGCGGCCCATGCGCTCGCATCGGTGGGTCAGGCGGTCACGCTGGTCGAAAAGGAAGACCGGCTCGGCGGCGCGCCGATCCTCTCGGGCTATGCCAAGCTGGTGCCGTCCGGCGAATGGGCCAGGGACGCGATCGGCGGCATGGTCGACCGGGTCGCGGGCAACGGCCTGGTCGATGTCCGCCTCAACACGACGGTCAAGGCGTTCGACGGAAGTCCGGGCGCTTTCACCGCGACGCTGTCGGACGAAACCGGCATCGACGCCGGCGCCGCGGTGCTGTGCACCGGCTTCACCCATTTCGATCCGGTCAACAAGCCGGAATGGGGCTTCGGCACCTTCGAGGACGTGGTCACCACCACCCAGGTCGAACAGATGATCTCCTCGGGCGCCGGCGTGCGCTGCCCGTCCGACGGGCGCAAGCCGAAACGGGTCGCGATCCTGCTTTGCGTCGGCTCGCGCGACCGCCAGATCGGGCGCGAGTGGTGCTCCAAGGTATGCTGCACCGTGTCGTCAAATCTCGGCATGGAGATCCGCGAGGAACTGCCCGATTGCCACGTCTATATCTACTACATGGATATCCGAACCTTCGGGCTTTACGAGGACCTCTACTACTGGCGCAGCCAGGAAGAGTTCAAGATCAAGTATATCAAGGCGCGCATCGCCGAGGTCACCTCCAACGGCGACCGGCTGATCGTCAAGGGCGAGGACACGCTGGTCAAGCGTCCCATCACCATCCCTTTCGACATGGTCGTGCACGCTATCGGCATGGACCCCAACGTGGACAATCTGCTGTTGTCCTCGGTGTTCGATGTCGAGCTCGAATCCCATCAATATCTCAAGCGCGCCGGCGCCTATGATGCGGTAGCCGGCACGTCGCGGCCCGGCGTGTGCGTCGCCGGAGCGGCCATTGGTCCGGAAACCATCGACGATTCCATCGCCCAGGGCCAGGCCGCCGCGATGGCGGCGCTGTCGGTTCTCGGCGGCGCGAGCGCGGCGGCGGAGTAATGGAATGATTTCCCGGCGCCCGGTGCTCGATCTCGATGGCCCGCGCCTGACCCGCGCCGTCGAGGCGTTGGTCGGTGACAGCGAGGGGCTCGGCGGTATCGAACGGTTCGGCGCGGCGCTCGATCTCAAGTCGCGGGCGTTTCGCGATGCGCTGGCCGACAACGGCGCCGGGCTGGAGAGAGACACCTTCGCCCGACTCTGCGCCTTTATTACGCCGGTGCGCCGCCATATCGGACATTGGCTGGTCGAGGATCGATTTCCCGAATTACAGGCGCGCCTCGCGACTCTGCTCGACGGTGCGCGCGACGCCAGCGATCCGGTCGCCGTGGATGCCCGGATCGCCAAATTCTGCGCCGCCTTTCCCGATGACAAGGCGCATCGCTGGGTGCGCGATCTCGCGGTCGAACTGCTGCACAACACGTGGCCGGAACAGTATCCGCTCATGACGCGCTGGGTCTGGGACCGCAACGCCAATACCGGCGTGCTGCGGGAAATCTGGCATGCCGAGAACGTCGATCACATCACCATCGACGTGGCCGACGGGGTCGAGACCTTCCTGATGCTGCGCGAGGAGTTGGCGAATTTCCTGGCCGAGAACGGGGTGTTCCGCGACGTGCTCCACTATGTCGATCTGTTGTGCGCGCAAATCTACGCCGAATATATCTGCGAGCAGGGCGGGGCGTATTTGAGAACCGATTTCGCCTCCGAGATGGACGCCATGGAATATATTCGTCACATGCTGGGGCTCGACGGGGTCGATCCGAAAACCGGGCGCAGCCGCGTCAAATTTCCGGTCGAAACGGCACACGCGGAAGGTTCCTGATGCCAATTCACGAAAAATCGCTTATCCGACCGGAGAACATCGTTTCCCACGAACAGTTGGAAATCGACGGCGTCGATGTTTCGGGGCATTGGAGCACTTTCATCGAATCCCGCGTAATCACTGATTACAACGAGGATATGGAGGACGAGATCGCGGCGCTGCCGGGCGGAGAATTCATCCATCGCTGCTGGCAGTGCGGCTCGTGCACCAATTCCTGCACGGTCTACGCGCTCGATCCCGAATTCAATCCGCGCTACTGGATCTATCTCGCGCGCCTCGGCATGGAAGACGAGCTTCTCCGCGACAAGGACAAAATCTGGCAGTGCGTATCTTGCAACAAGTGCACCTATGCCTGCCCGCGCGACGTGTTCCCGGAGGGCGTCATGAAGGCGATGTCGCACTGGCTGGAACTCAAGGGCCACACGCCGACCTCGCCGTCCATGCTGTTCGACGAGGAGTTCGCCGACCAGGTGTTCGAGACCGGCCGTATCGAGGAAGGCCGCATCATCCGGGGCTTCTTCAAACGCACCGGACAGGAGTTGACGCAGGACTGGCTGGTCGAACTGGTAAAGCGGCTGATACGCGGCCTGCCGGTCAAGCTGCTGATGACCATGGGGCTGGCCAACGTGTTGCGGCCGCGCACCAGGGGCTGGGGCAAGGCGCGCGCCGCCATTTCGGAATACGTGGCGGAACGCAAGGCCAGCGACGGAAAGGCGCTCGGCGTCGCGCAGGATCAGGAGAACAGGCAGTGAGCGAAGCCGACGGCAAATATCGCAAAGTCGCCTATTACCCGGGCTGCGCGCTGGAAGGCTCGGGCCACTCCTACAACCGCTCGACCAAGGCGCTCGGCAAGGCGCTCGGGCTCGACCTGGTCGAGGTCGAGAACTGGAACTGCTGCGGCGCGATGGAGGTCAAGAACATCGATCCCAAGCTGCAGACCTATCTGTCGGCGCGGGTGATGAGCATCGCCGCCTCCGAGATGGGGTTCGATACGGTGATGGCGCCGTGCAACGGCTGCTACCACAATCTCAAAAAAGCCGAATACGACCTTGCCAACGATCCGGCCAGCGTCGAGGTGGTTGAGCAACTGTCCGACAAGGCGGGTCACGGGACCTACAAGGCCGGCGACATCGAAACCATCCATGCGCTCGACTGGATCCGCGAAACGATCGGCGAGGACGGCATACGCGAGCGCGTCAAGAACACGCTCAACGGCTTGAAGATCGCCAATTAT
>CAZPMO010000123.1:0-14378 GCA_964587515.1 uncultured Rhodospirillaceae bacterium
TGATAGAAGCGGACACCCAAAAACTCACCAAAATCCGACTTTATCAACAGTATCGTCACACAACGGAGTGGTGTTGTACTCTACAACCATGAATTCCGTTGTTCCGGGAGGCCGCGTCGGGCCGTTTCCCCCGTTGACCGCCGAGTTGCGCACAGCAAGCCTGCGCGCGACCCTCGACCGGACGCGACCCGGTCAAGCGATCTGGCTGTTCGCATATGGCTCCCTGATGTGGCGCCCGTGTTTTGAACACGCCGAGGCACGCCCCGCGATGCTCCGCGATTACCGGCGGCGATTCAGTATCTGGACGGCGCACGCGCGCGGTACGCCGGAGCGCCCGGGCCTCGGCCTGGCGCTCGAACCCGGCTCGGGACATTGTTCGGGGCTTGCCTTTCGTCTCGCGCCCGAGACCATGCGCGCGAGTCTTGAAGCGGTCTGGGACCGTGAAATGGCGACCGGAATCTATAGTGCACATTGGCTGCGGCTCGCCACCGACGACGGCGACGTGACCGCGATCTGCTTCGTGGCGGATCCCGCGCATCCGCAATATGCCGGCGATTTTGGCCTCGACCGCACCGCGGAAATCATCGCCGGCGCGTCCGGTAAACTTGGAACCTGCGCCGACTATCTCGCCGAGACGGTGGCGGCGCTGACCGAGGCGGGAATCGAGGACGCCGAACTCGGCGTGCTGCTTTCGCTGGTCAACCGGCGTCTTTCGCGCGATGCTAAATAACAATCAGGAACGTCTTTAGGGGAGCAAGAAAATGGATCAGGAAATCGGCAATATCGATTACACCACCATCGAGGTCGACAAGAACGCGACCTATGACAGTCTGCGCGACCGGGTGGTTATCATCACCGGCGGCGGCCAGGCGATCGGCCGCGGCTACGCCCATTATTTCGCCGCCCAGGGCGCGATCCCCGTGATCGCCGACATCAACGGCGCCAACGCCGACAATGTTGCCAGGGAAATTCACGACAAGCAGGGCCGCGCGCTGGCCGTCGAAACCGATGTCGGCGATATCGAATCGGCCAGCGCGATGGCCGAACGCGCGCTCAAGGAATATGGCCGCATCGATTGCCTGATCAACAACGCGGCGATCTTCTCGCGCATCACCATGGCGCCGTTCTGGGAACTGCCGGTCGAGGAATGGGAACGCGCGGTCCAGGTTAACGTCAACGGCGCGTTCTATTGTTCGCGGGCCGTGGTGCCGGCCATGCAGGAAGCGCGCTGGGGCCGCATCGTGAATGTGTCCTCGGGGACCACCCAGCTCGGCCTGCCCAACTATCTCCACTACATCACGACCAAGTCGGCCATGGTCGGCATGACGCGCTCCATGTCGACCGAACTGGGCCCGTGGAACATCACCGTGAATACCTTCTGGCCGGGCGTGATGCAGACCGAGGTGGAGCGCCCGTCGGTGCCGCGCGAACGCTTCGCGAAATACCTCGACAGCCAGAGCCTGAAGCGCCAGGGCACCATCCACGATCTGTGCAAGGGAATGATGTGGCTGTGCTCCGACGAATCCGCCTACATGACCGGCCAGAACATGCTGATCGACGGCGGCGGCAACTTTATCTGATGGGATTGCCGCGCCGTGGCCGACGACATCGCGCAATGGCTCGAGGGGCTTGGCCTGGGCCAGCATGCACGGGCGTTTGCCGAGAACGGCGTCGACCTCGATGTCATTTCCGAACTTTCCGAGGATGACCTCAAGGATCTTGGTCTGAATCTCGGAGACCGCCGTCGACTGCGGCGCGCCGTCCCGACGCTTTCGTCTGCGCAAATCGAACCCGATGTCGAACCCGCATCGCCCGTCGCGGCATCGGAAGGAAGCACGGGCGAAACGACGTCCGGCGGCGCCGAGCGCCGCCAGCTTACCGTCATGTTCTGCGATCTTGTGGGTTCGACGGCGTTGTCGGGCACGCTCGATCCCGAGGACTATCGCGGCGTCATGCGGTCCTATCAGGAGACGGTCTCCGCCGCCGTCGGGCGCTATGACGGTCATGTGGCCAAGTATCTGGGCGACGGCGTTCTGGTCTATTTCGGCTGGCCCAGGGCACACGAGGACGACGCCGAACGCGCGGTGCGGGCCGGCCTCGACGTCATCGCCTCGCTCGTGGATGCCGGGTCGGTCAACGGGCCTGACCTCGAGGCGCGCGTCGGCATCGCCACGGGCGGCGTGGTGGTCGGCGATCTGGTGGGCGACGGCGTCACGGAGGCCGACGCGGTTTCCGGCGAAACCCCCAATCTGGCGGCCCGTCTGCAACAGGAGGCCGCGCCGGGCTCGGTGGTGGTGGCCGAGAGCACGCGACGATTGCTCGGGGGCGTCTTCGAATGCGAGGATTTCGGCCAACGCACGCTCAAGGGACTGTCGCAGCCGGTCGGGGTATGGCGTATCGCCGGCGAGCGCACCATCGAGAGCCGGTTCGACGCGTCGCGCGCGGGACGGTTGACGCCGTTCATCGGTCGCGACCACGAGATCGCACTGCTGCTCGACCGTTGGGAGCGGGCCAAGGAAGGCGAAGGCCAGGTGGTGCTGCTGTCGGGCGAGGCGGGGATCGGCAAGTCGCGGATCGCCCAGGCGCTGCGCCAGCAACTCGCGGCCGACCCGCATACAAGGTTACGCTTCCAGTGCTCGCCGCATTACGAATCCAGCGCGCTGCATCCGTTCATCGCGCAACTCGACCAGGCGGCAGGCTTCGCTTCGAACGTCGGACCGGCGGCCAAGCTCGACAAGCTCGAGGAACTGCTTAAGCAATCGTCCGACGAATTGGCGGCAGTAACGCCGTTGTTCGCGGCGTTGCTGTCGATTCCCACCGATGACCGCTACGCGCCGCTCGAGATGTCGCCGCAACGCCTGAAGGACCGGACCCTCGAAGCGTTGCTGGGACAGCTCGTCGGTCTCGCGGGCCGCGACCCCGTGCTGATGTTTTTTGAAGACGTTCATTGGGCCGACCCGACCACGCTGGAAGCCCTGGCGGAAATGGTGGACCGGATTCAGGACGCCCGCGTGCTGGCGCTGATCACTTTCCGGCCGGAATTCGAGCCGCCGTGGCGCGGTCACACTCATCTCACCACGCTGACGCTCAACCGCCTGACCCGGAACCAGTGCAGGTCCATGGTCGAGCGCGTGACGGCGGGCAAGCCGCTGCCCGACGAAGTTCTCGATCAGATCGTCGCCAAGACCGACGGCGTGCCGCTGTTCGTGGAGGAGTTGACTAAGACGGTGCTCGAATCGGGCTTGCTGGCGGATGCCGGCGACCGCTATGCGCTCACAGGCCCGTTGCCGGCGCTCGCCATACCGGCGACCTTACGGGATTCCCTGATGGCCCGGCTCGACAGGCTGGCGCCGGTCAAGGAGATCGCCCAGATCGGCGCCGCCATCGGCCGCGAATTCTCATATCGACTGCTTGCCGCCGTATCGCCCAAGACCGGCGACGCTCTCGATGACGCGCTGGCGCAACTGGTCGAGGCGGAGCTGATATTTCGCCGCGGCGGCGACGACGAGGCTCGCTATTTCTTCAAGCACGGGCTGGTCCAGGACGCGGCCTACGAATAATTGTTGAAGAGCGATCGCCAGATCCTCCACCGCAGCATCGCCGAGGCGCTGGACGGAGATTTTCCCGACATCGTCGAGGCCGAGCCGGAAATCCTGGCGCATCACTATACGGAAGCGGGGCAGGTCGAGCCGGCGATAGAGAATTGGCGGCGGGCCGGTGAACGCGCGGTCGGGCGTTCGGCTCACGCCGAGGCGGTGGTGCATATCGAAAGGGCGCTCGCGCTGCTCGATACGCTGCCCGCCGACCCCCGGCGGGACGGGCGCGAGCTCGACCTGAGGCTGCTGTTGGGCGGATCGCAACTCATGGCCAAGGGGCATGGAGCTTCGGAAGTCGAGGAGGCCTACAACCGCGCCCTCGCGCTGTGTCAAAAGGGTGGCGAGACCACCCAGTTGGTCCGCGCGCTGTTCGGACTATGGCGTTATCACATCGTGCTGCCGAATTACCAAACCTGTCTCGATCTGTCGCGGCGATTGCTCGAACACGCAAACCGGTCCGACGACCCGGTGGCGCGGGTGCTGGGTTATTACGGCGACGGATTTTCACGCATTATGATCGGCGATTTTGAGCCGGCGAGACAATCCATGGACGCGGCTCTTGAAATCTACCACCCCGACCAGCGAGACTCGCCGGCCTTTCGCCAGGGTCAGGACCCGGGCGAGGCATGCTTCGTCTATCGCGGGTTGGTGCTGTGGTTGCTCGGGTATCCCGATAAGGCGTTGGCGAGCGCCGAAGAAGGCATCACGTTGGCGGAGACCATCGCTGACCCGTTCACCCAGACCCACGTCCACGCGTTTTGCGCCGTGCTGGCCCAATTCCGCAGGGACCACGAGGCTCAACGCCATAACGCCGACGAGTCGGTGCGGCTCTCGAAGCAGTACGGTTTCTCGCTGTGGGAAGTATGGGCCGGGTTCTACGGCCATTTGCTCGACGCCGACACCCAAACCGAGCGCGGCATCGAGGTGTTGCGAAAGGATATGCGGGACTTAGAGGACATCGGCATCGAAATCTATCGGCCGCTCCATCATTCTCAGATCGCCGAGACCTATGCCCGGGCAGGTCTGTACGATGGCGCGCTGGTCGAAATTCGCGCCGGGCTGAAGGCGGCCGAGGCCGCGAATGAGCGGTCGTGAGAGGCCGAGATGCGCCGGCTCGAGGGCGCGTTCCTGTTGGCGCGGGATGACGATGCGGAGGCGGCGGAGGCCGGTTTCAGCCGGGCGCTTGAGATCGCCAGGCAACAGCAGGCCAGATCGTTGGAGCTTCGCGCCGCCATGAGCCTTGCCGAGCTATGGCGCTCCCAGGGCAAGACCATCGAGGCCCGCGATCTGCTGGCGCCCGTATACGGTTGGTTCACCGAAGGGTTCGATACCGCCGATCTGAAAGACGCGAAAGCGTTGCTCGATAAACTTTCGTGATCGGCGACGTTCGCAATGACCGTATACAAATGCCGCGCCGGGTGGCGGACCCGGCGCGGCGTTTGATTTTCGGCTATCCGGGTCGTCCTTACGGACGATCGAACTCGGAGCCGATCGTTTCGATGCCTTCGACGCCATCGACCGTCGCCGACGTCGAGTAGTGGCCGGACGGCGCGCTTCGCCATACGAAGGTGGCGATATCGGCCGAATCCGTCAACGCGGTCGCTGTCGCGGGTTCGGCGCTTCCCTCCCATGTCACCGACGCCGCCACGACAGCGCCGACCACGGCAATACCCGCATCCGTCACCGCGATGTCGATGAAGAGATGCTTTTTCTTGCTGTCGTAATTGATGGTGATCAGATCCGCCCCATCGGGTGTCGGATCGGCAACGTTATCGACGGTGACGGAGATGCTGGCCTTTCTCGGCTGGCCAGCCGTATCTGTTGCCGTCACGTTGATGACGTGAACGCCTTCGGTATAACCCGTGGTGTCCCAGTTTACGGACCAGGTGTCCGCCGTGTCGTTGCTGACACCGCTCATCGTTTGACCTTCGATGTCGAACACGACCTGATTTACGCCAATGTCGTCGGTGATGGTGGCTGCAATATCGAGAGAGCCCGATACTGTGTCGCCATTTGCCGGCGAGGTTATGGTAACCGATGGCGCGGCGTCGATGTCGCCGCCGGAGCCGGCGCCGTTGGGCGCGAAGACGCCCGCGTTGCCGACATCGAGAAGCGGCTCATTCACGCTATCGCGATCACCGCTCCAACCATCGTTGCCGGCAGATTCGATGGCCGCCTCCATGGCCGCCGGGTCCGGCTGAGGATCCATGGACGCGAGAAGGGCGGCCGCGCCCGCGACGTGGGGGGACGCCATGGAGGTGCCGCTGATGGTGTTGTAGCCGCCGTCGTTCCAGGTCGACAGGATGCAGACGCCGGGCGCGATGACGTCGACCGCGGCCCCAAAATTGGAGAAGCTGGCGAGCGTGTCCTCGCCCTCGCCGCCGCGACACGTTGCGATCCAGGGGCCGCCACCGGGATTGCCGTCGGAATCGGCCAGTGCGGAAACCGTCATCATGCCGGCCCGCGCGCCGTGTTTCTGTTTGCAGTTGGCGGGTGAGGTGTCGCTGGCGTCGGTCGCCGAGTTGCCGGCGGCGACCGCGATAAAGACGCCCGCCGCGACGGCGCCGTCGATCGCCTCGCACAACGCCGCGCTATCACCGCCGCCGAGGCTCATATTCGCGACCGTGATATCGACGTCGGGATTGCTTGCGGCCCACTCGACGCCGGCGATGACGTTGGAATACCAGCCAGAGCCGTTATTCTTCATAACCTTGACGCCCCACATCCTGGCGCCCGGCGCCACGCCGGTTACCAGACCGCCGATGGTGCCGGCCACATGGGTGCCGTGGCCGTTGCCGTCATCGCCGCTGTTTGTGTTGCATTCCTGCCAACGGTCCAGATTGGGACCGCCCGTGCAGTCGGTGTGCCCGGCCTTGTTGATGTCCGGATGATCGGCGATGCCCGTATCGATCACCGCGACATCGGCGTCGATGTCGCCCACGCCCCATCCGCCGGACGGGACATTGATCCGCTGAATACCGGTCGGGGTCTCGGTGGCCGAGCTGTGGGCCCACTGATCCGCCTCGATAAACGCGACGCGCGGGTCGCGGCTGAGACCGGCCAGCGCGGCTTCCGGAACGGAGGCCGAAAAGCCCTTGATAACGTTCGAATAGAGGAAGCCCCGGCCAAGCCCGTGGGTGCGCGCCATTTCGTTCGCGACCGCCGCCGGGTCGGCGACGTCATCGCGCAGAACGACAATATACTGGCCCTTGATGGGGCCGGTCAGGCGCAATTGAACGGCGCTGTTGGCGCCTTTGCCGCCGCGCCCGTTCTGGGCCTCGGCCGGCATCGCGGCCAAAAGCGCAACCGCCGCGGCGGCCATCGCTATTCGTCTCATGAAGCCCATCATTGTCACTCTCCCAAACTACGCATAATCATTACGATAAATCAGATCTCGATCGAGGTAAATTATATAAAAATTTACCAATATGATCAAGTTCATGTGATGGTATTCAATGAGAACTAACAGATCGTATATTTAAAAATAAATCGTCCATCCGTTTTATTTATTAATTAAAATTGTAATAAAAATTTATATTTATTGTAAATATATTTTGGGAAGCATCGGAGTTTCGCTGAAATCCTACAGATTCGGGTAGGCTTCGCCCCAGCGGTCCAGGTAGACGATATCGCTCAGTGGGCCGCGGCCGACGGGACCAAAATTGCCCATGGGATAGCCGATCGGGATGATGGCGTAGGAATCGACGCCCGGGGGCAGGCCCAGCGCGGCTTCCGATTCCTCTTTATACATCAGGTGACGGGTGGTCAGGGTGGCGCCCAGCCCCAGGGCGCGTGCGGCCAGCAGCATATTCTGCACCGCCGGGTAAATCGAAGGGGCGCTGGTCGCGAGGTTCGGCCCCACCTCGCCGTGCTCGAGGCAGGCGACGATCCACACCGGGGCCTCGTGGAAATGCTCGGTCAGGTAGACGACCGCCGCGTGTTGACGCTGGTAGCGTTCCTTGGTGACGCCGGGCGGCGGCGCGCTGGCCTCGTAACGCGGACCCACGACCTCGTCGAGCGCACGTTTGTAAAACACCTGAACCGCCTTTTTGATCTCGGTGTCTTTCACCACCATAAAGCGCCAGCGCTGGGTGTTGGCGCCATTGGCGGCGCTTGTGCCGGCCTCCAGAATTTTACGGATCATCTCTTCGGGCACCGGGTCCGGCTTCAAACGCCGCATCGCCCGCGTGGTTTGCATGATCTCGAATACGTCGGTGCCAATAACCATTTCCTGCTTCCCCGTTGTGATCGACGACGAGGCTATCATTGAAACGGCCGCTGCTCCAAACCCGCCCCCCTATCCTTGCGGCGAATTCCGGCCTAGATTCGCAGGCACCGTATTCCAAGGAGCGTCCCCATGGCCACGCGGCGGAAAATTTCGGAGCGCAAGACCGTTCCCGTTTACTGCAACCAGTGCGTCGCCGGGCCCGATCTGCTGAATGTCGAGGTCGAGGACGGCGTCGCGACGCGGATCGATTCCAACTATGCGTTGGTCGACGAACACCCCGGCGCCGGTCGGGTCTGCGTGAAGGCCTATGGGCTGATCCAGAAGACCTATAACCCGAACCGGGTGCGCCAGCCCATGAAGCGCACCAACCCCAAAAAGGGCAGGGGCGAGGACCCCGGTTTCACGCCGATCACCTGGGACGAAGCGCTCGACACGGTGGCCGAGAAAATGCGCGATATCCGCGCCCGCGGCCTGCGCGACGAAGAAGGGTTTCCGCGCTTCGCGGCGAGCTTCGGCGGCGGCGGCACGCCGACCCAGTATATGGGCACCTTCCCGGCGTTCCTGTCGGCGTGGGGGCCGGCCGATCTCGGCTTCGGCGGCGGCCAAGGGGTCAAGTGCTACCATTCGGAACATCTTTACGGCGAGCTGTGGCACCGCGCCTTCATCGTCGCCCCCGACACGCTCACCTGCACCTATGTCATCAATTGCGGCAACAATGTCGAGGCGTCGGGCGGCGTCGCGGGTATCAAGCGTCAGGCGGACGCACGCGCGCGCGGGCTGAAGCGCGTCCAGGTCGAGCCGCATCTGTCGATCACCGGCGCCATGTCGGCCGAATGGGTGCCGATCAAACCCAAGACCGATGCGGCCTTCCTGTTCGCGCTGATCCACCGCATCGTGTGCGAGCGCGACTGGCGCGAGGTCTGCGACGTGCCCTATCTGGGCGAGGTCACCACCAGCCCCTACCTGGTCGGCCCCAACGGCTATTACCTGCGCGATCCCGAGAGCCTGAAACCGCTGATCCGCGATCTCGCCGACGACGCCGACAAACCGTTCGACGCCGCGATCGCGTCGCCGGCGCTGGTGGGAAGTTTTACCGTCGCGGGCGTCGAGGACGGGCCGGACGGCGAGCGCTGGACTCATGCGGCGGCCGAGGCCAGGCCGGCCTTCCAGATGCTGATCGATCACGTCACGAAATTCACCCCGGAATGGGCCGAGGCCGAATGCGACGTGCCGGCGGCCACCATCCGCCGCATCGCCGACGAATATCTCGCCCATGCCTGTATCGGCGAGACCGTCGAGATCGAAGGCCAGACCCTGCCGTTCCGCCCGGTGGCGGTAATGCTGGGCAAGGGCGTCAATAATGGCTGGGGCGGGTTCGAATGCTGCTGGGCGCGCACCCTGCTGGCGGCTCTGGTGGGTGCGCTGGAAGTGCCGGGCGGCACGCTGGGCACGGCGGTGAAACTCAACCGGCCCGCTGACAACCGCTTGAAGACGGTGCGCTCGACCGCCGACGGCATCATGGACTACCCGTTCAACGCCACCAGCCGCAACGAATGGGACGGCAAACCCCATATCCGCAACGCGTACAAGATGCTGGTGCCGCTGGCCGCCAACTCGCCCTGGTCGCCGGCGCTGGGCCCGGCCCACCTGCCGTGGCTGTTCCAGAAGGAATCGCCGGATCATTGGCCGAAGCAGACCAAGCCCGAGCTGTGGATCAACTACCGCACCAACCCCGCGATCTCGTCGTGGAACGCGCCCGAAGTGGCCGAGCGCATCGCCGAATTCCCGTTTACGGTTTCGTTCGCCTATACGTTCGACGAGACCAACCACATGGCCGACATCCTGCTGCCCGAGGCGACCGATCTGGAGAGCCTGCAACTGATCCAGATCGGCTCGACCAAATTCACCGAGCAGTACTGGAAGCATCAGGGTTGGACCATCCGCCAGCCGGTCGCCGATCCGGTGGTCGACACCATGGACATGACGGACATCTCGACCGAACTGGCGCGCCGCGTCGGCATTCTCGAGGACTATGTCTCGGCCATCAACCGGGGCGCGGCGGGATGCCGCCTGACCGACCGCGACGGTACATACGACTATGCGCTGCCGACCGACGCGCCGCCCAAGTTGGAAGAGGTGTGGGACGCGGTGTGCAAGGCGGCGAGTCACGGGCTCAGCGACGGCGACGAGGTGCATGATTTGGACTGGTTCCGCGAGAACGCGGTGATGCTGCGGCCGTTCCCGCAACTTCAATGGTATCTCTATCCCGCCATGCGCGAGCAGGCGATGCGTTTCGAGATGCCCTATCAGGAACGCATCCAGCGTCATGGCGCGCAGCTCGCCAACCGCCTGCACGAAACCGGCATCGAATGGTGGGACCAGCAGCTCACCGAGTATCAGGCGCTACCCGAATACAAACAGTTTCCCGACATTTGGATCAACTATGCGCGCGAGGTCGGGCGCGACCCCGACGAGTTCCCGTTCTGGGCGTTGACGGCGCGCAGCATGCAATATTCCTGGGGCGCCAATGTGGGCATTCCGCTGATCAACGAGGTCGCCGACAATATCGCCGGCCACCGGGGCGTGATCGTCAACCGCACGACGGCGCGCGGCATGGGCATCGACGACGGCGATCCGGTGGTGATCGAATCGGTGTCCGGCGAGACCCGCGGCAACGCGGTGTTGCGGGAAGGCATCCGCCCCGACACGGTGCTGATGATCGGCCAGTTCGACCATTGGGCGACGCCCTACGCCAAGGATCTCAATCTGCCGAGCCTGAATTCGGTCACCGATCTGGCGCTGTCCCTGACCGACGCCACCGGCTCGGGCGCCGACGTGATGCGAATCCGCCTGCGCAAGGACGACGCATCGTGACCCCACCCGACGGCACGCCGACCACGCCGCGCTGGGGGATGGTGGTCGATATCAACCGCTGTGTCGGTTGCCAGACCTGCACGATTGCCTGCAAACACGCCAACGATACCCCGCCGGGGGTGCAGTGGCGGCGCGTGCTCGATGTGGAGCGTGGCGCGTTCCCCGATGTCGAGCGCCTGTTCCTGGTCACCGGGTGTCAGCACTGCGCCGAGCCGTCCTGCGTGCCGGTATGTCCGACCGGCGCGACCCGTCAGCGCGCCGACGGGCTGGTGACCATGGATTACGAGACCTGCATCGGCTGCGGCTACTGCGCGATTGCGTGCCCCTATCAGGCGCGCACCATCGTCCACTCGAAAGACTGGTATTACGGCGCGCCGACCGCGCAAGAGACCCAGGTCGCCCACGACGACCGCATCGGGGTGGCCAACAAATGCACCTTCTGCGTCGAGCGCGTCGACGAGGCGGTGGAGACCGGGCGCACGCCGGGCGTCGATCTCGACTACACCCCGGCCTGCGCCGCATCGTGCATCGCGGGCGCGCTGAATTTCGGCGATTTCGCCGATCCGGAAAGCAACGTCTCCCGTCTCGCGCGCGACAACGCCCATTTCCAGATGCACGAGGAACTCGGCAACGACCCGCAAATCAAATATCTCTATGAAGTGCCGGGTGCGACGCCGGGCCGCGACCCCGACCCGGCAGATTTGTCCGACGAGCGTCAAGGCGATCCCACCAATCCACTGGTCGGCGCGCGCCAGACATTCTGGGATTACCGCGCCGCGATGAATTTCACCATGGGCGGCATGGCGAGCGGGCTCGTGGTGGTCGCGTGGCTCGCCGCGCTGTACGGCCGCGCCAATGACGACTGGCTGTTCGTCGGCATGGGCGGCAGCGGGTTGCTGATCCTCTATCTGGCCGCCGGGGCCTTGATGGGGCTGGGGCTGTTCTTCGTGTTCCTGGAAATCGGACGCAAGCTGCGCTTCCTCTATGTGCTGCGCCGGCCGCAGTCGTCGTGGATGACGCGCGAGACCTACGCGGTGGCCCTGTTCTATCCGGCGCTGCTGGCCGATCTGATATGGCCGCACGTCGTCCTGCACGCGATTGTCGCGCTCGCGGCGCTGGCCTTCCTGTACAGCCAGGGGCGTATTTTGCATGCCGGCAAGGGAATCCCCGCCTGGCGGGCGCCGATGATGCCCTGGATGCTGGTTGCGACCGGCCTTTACGAGGGCGCCGGGTTGCTGGCGCTGGCCTCGGTGTACCTGAGTCCCGCCCCGGCCACGATCGCCGCAACATGGTCCGTGCTCGGCGTGCTCGCCGTCAACGCAATTATGTGGAACGCCTACCGGCGGGGCGCCGGGATGGGCCCGTTGGCGCGCCAAACGCTTGGCGCCGTGACGCCCGCCGTCCATCTCATCGGCCACGCCCTGCCGCTCATCTGTCTGATCGCGGTGCTTTTCGGGACGCCCGCGACCTCGTGGCTGCTCGGCATCGCCGGGGCGGCGGCGGTCGCCGGCGGAATCCTGTGGAAATTCACGGTGATCACGCGGGCTTGCCACCAGCAGGGCTTCGCGGTTCCGAAAATGCCCCGGCGCGGCTCCGGCGCGCGCGCCGCGCCCGAACGGCTACACGCGATTTAGCGCTTTTTGTTGCGGTCGCAAAACTTGGCGACCAGGACCACCGAGACCGGTGCGAAATTGAAAATCAGTACGTCTTTAAAGTGCCGCGCGGCGATGGCGATAAGCTGCCCCCCGTCGTTGCCGGAGAGCCCCGAGGCGCCGTAATGGTCGAAAATGTCGGCCCCCTCGATCAAGAATGAAATAATCAGGCCGGGAACCAGCGCTACGGCGGAATTTAGTTGACGCCGCGCCAGCAGGGTGGTCAGCAGGTAACAACCGAGCCCCGCGAAGATCAAGAAGGCTTCGCCCGGGAGCGGCACCGCCGTCTGCAATATCAGTTTCAGATGATCCATGCTTGCTCGAGCGCGCTCGGCCAAGGGAGATGTTCATAATTACCGCTAATACGGCATTCAATTAAATAGAAGCAGCGGTCAGTGAATGGTGGCCGTTTCCGGATGAATTAACCGGCGCTGATTGAGCGCGGGTGCTGTCGATACCATCGCCGGGACGCTGCTTAGCCAATCGGCCAGCGGTTCGGTGAGGGGCGAGCGCCGGGCCCAGCGCGCGCCCCGCTGACAGGTGCGGCGGATCGCCTCGTTCGTTGCATCGTCGGCGAGACCGGATCCGTCGGGCCGCATTGACGCCCACCGGGAATCGCCGACGCTGTTGAGAACGACGTGCATGCGGATGCACATATGCAGCGTGCCGAAACACGAGAGATAATGGTAAGGGTCGCCCTTGTAATGGTCGCCCGCGAAAATTTTCGTGTGACGGTCCAGCAGGCGGCTTTCCAGTTCCGGGTTATCGGGTGTGTGCTCGTCCCCCAGCAGCCAGGCGACGTCGTCCATGGGATCGTGCCGCCCGCAATGTTTCCAGTCGAACCATGCGACGATGCCGTCTCCGCGCACTTTCGCGTTGGTCGGTCGCGCATCCCATTTGACGAACGCGTCATTTTCGGTGTCGAGCAACCATCGAAGCTCGTCGGCCGGCAGTCGCGGCGCCGGCAGGCCCAGCCGTTCGCCAATCCGTTCCGGCGCGTTTATGAGATTTTCCAGCCATCCAGGACGGGCGCCAATTCTGGGAACACGACGTGAGAGGTCCACTGCTCTCGCGGCCGACTGGATTGAAGCGAGACCGTTCAAGGCGGAATCGAGCCAGCTCTCCATCAGCCCGTCCGGGGATTGCGCCAGGTCATCGAGCACCAGATAGCACAGCGCGAGACCGAGCTCACGAGCCTGAATGAACAGGCGAAATCGCTGCGGGAACGAATAAATATCACCGGTCAGATGTTGTCGATGCGCAAGAAGCTCGTCGACAAAGGGCTGATCTCGCGGATCATCTATCTCAACACCAAACAGGAATACAACACGGCGGAGCGGGAGTACGGGAAAAACCGCGGCGTCGCGAAGCGCACGAAAGGCGCCATCGCCGAAGCCCGCGGCAAGCGCGCCCAGCTCGACGCCGAGCTTCGCAACGAAGCCGCCGTCAATCTGGGCCAGGCCGCCAGCGAGCTGACGCAGCTACGACTGGCCGTCGACAAACTGCGCGACCGGTTTCAAAGACTCGAAGTTCGCGCGCCGGTGCGCGGCATCGTCAAGGGTTTGAGCGTCAACACCATCGGCGGTGTCGTGGCGTCGGGTGGCGTGATCGCGGAAATCGTGCCGCTTGATCGCGAACTGGTCGTCGAGGCGCGTCTGTCGCCATCCGACATCGGCCACCTGAAAGTCGGCCAACCGGTTTCGGTGAAGGTGCAGACATTCGACTTCGCGCGTTACGGCACCATAACCGGGCAAATCGACAGAATTTCGGCGTCCACCTTCCAGGACGAGGAAGGCGCCACATACTACAAGGCCAACGTGGTTCTCGACCGCAACTATGTCGGAAACAATCCCGCGAAAAATCCGATCCTGCCCGGCATGGTCGTCGACGCCGACATCAGCACCGGCCATCGCACGCTGCTACGCTACTTGTTGCGTCCGGTTTACGAGTCCCTCGATCGCGCCTTTGCCGAGCGTTAGAGCATGATCCAGCCAAATAGGACCATTTGACCGAGATTAGTCCGCCCCG
>CAZPMO010000124.1:0-2656 GCA_964587515.1 uncultured Rhodospirillaceae bacterium
TCTTTGCCGATGCGCCGCATCGCCATGCGAAGCGCGCCTAACCACGGGGCGGACTAATCTCGGTCAAATGATTCTATTTGGTCGGATAGCGCTCTAGAAACCTGACAAATACGTAAACGACAAAGGGCCGGAAAACCGGCCCTTTGTCATATGTAATTGCTAAAGGCCGACCGCGGCGGTCTAATCGTCGCGATAGGTCTTTTCCATGCGCTCGTGCCGCTCCTGGGCCTCGAGGCTCAGCGTGGCGATCGGACGCGCCTCGAGCCGTCTCAGCCCGATCGGCTCATCGGTCTCCTCGCAATAGCCGTAATTACCACCGTCGATCCGGGCGAGCGCCTGTTCGATCTTGGTAACCAGCTTGCGCTCGCGGTCCCGGGTGCGGAGTTCCACCGACCGGTCGGTTTCAACGGACGCCCGGTCGGCGATATCCGACGCCGGCGCGTTGTCTTCCTGGAGATGCTGAAGCGTCGACGTCGTATCTTGCAGCAATTCGTCACGCCAGAGCAGCAACTTGCGCCGAAAATATTCCCGCTGCTTGGAATTCATGAATGGTTCGTCATCCGACGGGGTGTAATTTTTTGGTAATCTGACTGCCATGATTTACGCGCCACCTCTACACAGACATCGGCCGGGGAGTATATGAATGGCGGCAACACACCGCAAGATTCATATTTAAATTGAGAAATCTATTTTAAGATGTTGTTTTCACGCATATTTATCTGGTTTTCGCTTCAAACGGATTGTTGAAGCTTCGCGAGCTCAACTGCGGCGCGGAGCTCGATTTCGTCCAGAACCTCCCGAATCCTCGGATCCGCGGTGTGTTCGCGTCGACTGCGGACCGCGTGGAGCAGGTTCGAGAGCTGATGCCGGGGAATACGACCGGCGAGCAAACCGTGGCGCAATTCATCGAGTTTTTCCAGCAGCGAAAGCCCCCTCTCCCGCGCTCGGCGGCGGTCATCGCCTTCCTCGCCCACCTCCTGAGCCGCGAGAAGGCCGGAAAATGCGTCAATTGGCCCCGTTGAATTGAAATTCTTCGCCCCGCCTTCCTCTGGCAAGGCCTTGGCGAACTCGCTTTTCTGGGTATTTCGCGCCTGGTCGCGCCGGCGAACCGGCGGCGAGTTCAAGGTCCCCGTTCCCGAGATTTTCATCCGGACCGACCCACCAAAATTGACGTCTGGGTAAATTTGCGCCGCCAACGTAAAAATCTCGTTAACCCTCTCCGATAGATCGGCAGAACCCACCGCACGGCGGCAGAATTTGCCGTCGGACAGGGCACCGCTTGCCGAGCGCACTTCTATCATATCAGATTATGAACACACCATACCTTATTGTTTTAACGTCTTTTTATTTGATTTCTCAAAGTTGGTACGATTTTCGCAAGGGAACTTGCAGGCTAAAAGACCTGGAATGACGTGAGAATGACCAGCGTGACGACACAGATACTGCAATTAGCGACCGCGCCGGGCATTCCCCAGACGATGCTGGTTTCTTCGTCCTGGGCGATAATGTTTCCACCGGCTTCGACCACGGATCTGCCGCCGTCGAGTCCGTCTTTACCCATTCCGGTCAAGATGACCGTCAAAATTTGATTGCCATAACACTTGGCAACCGATCGCAACATGGGGTCGACCGCCGGTTTGCAGAAATTCTCGGCCGGACCGTCATCGATGCGAATCGTCGGCTCGGTCCTGTTGCCTGCGATCAGCATGTGCTGTCCGCCAGGCGCCACATAAATCCGTCCGGCCTTGATCGGTTCGCCATTTATGCCCTCGGCGCATTCATGATCGCTGATCCGATCGATATGCTCGGCCAGAATGCCGGTAAATGTTTTTGGCATATGCTGTGTGATGACGATCGGAAGATTGAAATTACCTTTCAACCCGGTAAGGACCTCAATCAGCGCTTTTGGACCACCGGTCGAACTGCCAATGCAGAGTATTTCCGGTTTAAAAGGGGAAAGTTGCCGAAGCTCGATCTCGGACGATGCCGGCGCCTGCGGTGCCGCGGCAGCCTTGGCGATAGAGGTGTTTGCCTTTTCCCCAAGATCGTTGGCCCGAGCCCTCATTCGACGGCTTTGGCCCAGCGCCTTTACCTTGTCCACCAATTCCCGCTTGAAAGATTCGGCGCTATGAATTTCATGTTTCGCGGTGGGCTTCGGAATATAGTCCGTTGCGCCGGCGGAAAGCGCTTTCAGGCTGACATCCGCGTTTCTTTGGGTCAGCGTCGATGCCATGATGACTTCGACGTCGGGGTCAATTTCCAGCAACAACGGAAGGGCTGTCAGCCCGTCCATAACCGGCATTTCGATATCGAGAACGATCACATCGACCGATTGGCGCGCAAGCGTGTCGACGGCGAACTGACCGTTATTGACCGACGCGACGACCGAAATCTGCGGATCAACCTCCAGCGTTCGGCGGAATATCCCGCGGATGACGGCGGAGTCATCGACAACCATAACCCGATAGGGCTCAACGGCCGCCACGGCTCCCGACACGGATTTCGGATTAACCTGGTTCATTACGCGAATACCGGGCGAGAGTGACTACAACAACCCAACTTGGGAAAACTTGGTTTCGATGATTTCGCTATCGAACGGCTTCATGATGTATTCGTTGGCGCCGGCCGTCATCGCTTCCTGGATATGGCCAAGATC
>CAZPMO010000124.1:2687-14220 GCA_964587515.1 uncultured Rhodospirillaceae bacterium
AGAAAACAACCACCGGCGCATCTCCACCTTCGGATTTGCGAAGTTCCCTGAGGAACTCAATGCCATTCATCACCGGCATGTTCCAGTCGAGCAGAACCGCATCCGGCATCGTTTCCATACAGACATCGAGCGCGGCCTGACCATCGGCCGCTTCGTATATTTCGAATTGGAGGTCCTCGAGAATCTTTCGGGCCACCATGCGGACGACCTTGGAGTCGTCGACCACCAGACAGGATTTCATGCGTTTGCTCCGCTTCTGCCATAAGGAAACTAGGCCGGGATTGATTAAGAAGCGGTAAAGCGTGGGCCGCTTCTATGATCAAAAGACTATGGCAATGGTCATAAACCGCATCGGGCGGCGCGGCGCGGAACGGGGGTTTCCGTCATCAACGGCCGCGACGGCGGCGCGGGCGATCAGCCGGGCAGACGAACCCTTAACGTTAATGTGTCGGGCGCGGACGCCCCCACGTCCGGCGCGCCGCCCAGCGCCTTGGCCAGATAGCTCACGAAATAGCCCTGCACCGAGCGCGCGGTGAGCGCCTCCAAGTCGATCTCGCCGGCGATGGCGCCCGCCGATTCCTCGCGCAATGCCGCGCCCTCGCCGGCCGCCGAGACCGTGATCTCGCACCCCGAGGAATGATCCAGCGCGACCCCGAGCCGGCCGCCACGGGGCAGCGATTCGAGCCCCAGCACCACCAGATTCAGCAACAGCTTCATGGCCTCGCGCGACAGCTCCGGCCCATCCGAGCCGCCGTCCGCCGCGCCCGCCGGCCAGTCGATCTCCACCTTGCCGTCCTCGACGATGCCGCGGCTCAGCCGCCCCGCCTCGGGCAGCCCGATCGGCGCCGCGTTCTGCCGCCCAGCCCATAGGCGATGCGGTAGAACTGAAGCCGCGCGGCCGCGGTCTCGGCGGCGGTCGTCAACAGGTCGCGGATATCGTCCGACATATCGCCCGGATCGTCGGCCATCAGCTCCATGCCGTTATTGACCGCCATCACCGGGCTGATCAGATCGTGGCACAGGCGCGAGCACAAAAGCTCCAGGACGCAAAACTCGATGGTCGAACTCATCGTGGCTCCTCTCGATATACCGCCGGCGATCACAAGATCCGGCCCGGCCGGGGTAATGGCGCACTGGTTAACAAAACGATAAGATCGCCGCAACACCCGCTATCGAGAAGTCCGCCCCGGATGACCTCGGATCTGCTGCCCGGCGCGCTGGTGCGCCACCCGACCCGCGACGACTGGGGCCTCGGCCAGGTGCAGTCGGTGATCGGCGACCGGGTGACGGTGAACTTCGAGAACGCCGGCAAACAACTTATCCGCGCCGACGTGATCGCGCTGGTCGTCGTCGCGCCCCCCAGACCCGCCTCATAGCGAATTTTGATGTTTTCCGGCCCCCGCCCGCTCCCCAAACCCGCCTCATAGCGTCTGTATTTTCCCGTCCCGACCGGTTAGGTTGCGCCCCACCCGTTTCGAGACCATCAACGCGAACGCCCCATGTCCGATGACGCGCCGACCCTTCGCAAATTCTCCCATCCCGGCGCGGGACGCGGCCGCGCGTCGCCCCATCCCAAGGGCCGCCAGCTCGACGACGCAGCGCTCGACGAGGTCCGCGCGCTCGTCGGCGAGGGCGCGCACCGCCGCGACCTGCTGATCGAAAACCTGCACCTCATCCAGGACCATTATCGCGGCCTGTCGCCGGCCCACCTGGCCGCGCTGGCCCACGAGATGCGCCTGGCGCTGGCCGAAGTCTACGAGGTCGCCACCTTCTATGCCCATTTCGACGTGCTGGCCGACGATTCGCCGGCGCCGCCGGAGATCACCATCCGGGTCTGCGACAGCATCGCCTGCGAGATGGCCGGCTGCGAGGCGCTGATCGACGGGCTGGCCGGTAAGTATCCGGAAAACGGACAAGTCCGCGTCACGCGCGCGCCCTGCATGGGCGGCTGCGACCGCGTGCCGGTGGCCGAGGTGGGCCACAACCAGCTCGCCCATGCGACCGTGGCGGCGGTGACCGACGCCGTCGAAAAGAAGGCGCTGGCCCCGACGCTGCCCGCCCATGCCGGCTTCGACTCCTATGTCGGCGACGGCGGCTACGCCTTGCTGCGCGACTGCCTGGCCGGAAATCGCACGCCGGACGCCATCTTCGATGCGCTCGACGCCTCGGGCATGCGCGGGCTCGGCGGCGCCGGCTTCCCCACCGGCCGCAAGTGGCGGCTGGTGTCGGAACAGCCCGCCCCCCGTCTGGTGGCGGTGAACGCCGACGAGGGCGAACCGGGCACCTTCAAGGACCGCCATTTCCTGGAAACCGACCCGCATCGTTTTTTGGAGGGCGCGCTGCTCGGGCGCTGGGCAACCGCCGCCGAGACGCTCTATATCTATCTGCGCGACGAATACGCCGCGGCGCGCGAAATCCTCACCACGGAGATCGCGCGCGTTGAGACCGAAGGGCTGGCCTCTCCCGGCATGATCGTGCTCAGGCGCGGTGCCGGCGCCTATATCTGCGGCGAGGAATCGGCGATGCTGGAGAGCATCGAGGGCAAGCGCGGCCTGCCGCGCCACAAGCCCCCCTTCCCCGCCCAGGTCGGGCTGTTCGGCCGCCCCACCCTGATCAACAATGTGGAGACCCTGCACTGGGTGCGCGACATCGTCGAGAAGGGCCCGGACTGGTTCGCCGGACACGGGCGTAAGGGAGGCCCAAGGGAACACACCGGCATCCGCACCTTCTCGGTCTCGGGCCGGGTGGCCGAGCCCGGCGTGAAGATCGCCCACGCCGGCATCACGCTCAACGAACTGATCGCGGAATATTGCGGCGGCATGGCGGACGGCCACGTTCTCAAGGGCTATCTGCCGGGCGGCGCCTCGGGCGGCATCCTGCCGGCCTCCATGGCCCATATCCCGCTCGATTTCGGCACGCTGGAAGAGCATGGCTGCCTGATCGGCTCGGCCGCCGTGGTGGTGCTGTCCCAAGCCGACTCGACCGCCGACGCGGCGCTGAACCTGATGCGGTTCTTCGAGGACGAAAGCTGCGGCCAGTGCACGCCCTGCCGGGCGGGCTGCGAGAAGGCCGTGAAGCTGATGGAAGCCGGCGACTGGGACCGCGACCTGCTGACGGAGCTGTCCGCCACCATGGCCGACGCCTCCATCTGCGGCCTCGGCCAGGCCGCCCCCAACGGCCTGCTCAGCGCCTTCCGCTACTTCGAAGACGACGTCCCCGGACCGGACTGATTTGGCCGTCTGGCACGGCACAACATTCCTCCGGCTGACACAAGGCGTAAACAAATCGCGAGGTTTTTGTGTCCCCGCCTAAAAACGACCGTGTCCCGTGGGGACCGGTTTCAGACGGTTCTGAACGGGGAACTGACGAGAATAACTCCTTATATTCATTACGTTTATTTTCGTGGGAGCAGGTCTCAGACCGGTCCCTAGAAGGGAAAAAAGAAAAACGGAGATATTGCAGTTTCATACTTCGTCCAATCGCTCCACGGGAAAACGGCGGAAATTTGATAGATAAAGCTGCCTCGTCGAGTTCATTACGGGGAATATTGTTCAAGGACGAGATCAAGCAAATCAAATACGCCGCCTGAAATTACGGTCACCGACTTTCGGGAATTGTTCGGAAAGCGACACCCGTTCCCATATCAAATCGCGGACTGCGAGGCCCCGGGGCTACGGAACAAACTGCCAGTACACAGGAGCCGGCAGAACCTTTCTAATTCCAAACCGAGGTAGCCCCTTCCCATCGATGATGATGCTGGAAAGATCTCCGAGCAAACGCGTCTTGCTTGCGATATAATTATGGCGTGTGGAAAAGAAGCTGAGATCGACGATCGTAGCGTCGATTGAATCGATTCCCGGAACTCGTACGATTCCAATATCGCCAATATCACCAGCGCGTGGTTTGCCTGCTGACGCATTGCGAGCGATTATGAGAGCTGCGTCTTTATCAGATGCGTAAAGCGTGATCTTCCTTGAGTACCGTTTAACGTAATCGACGTTCTGAAGGAACAACCCGCGATCAATTTCAGGCGTACCAAAGATATTGTTGATGAGTTTTATTTTCTGGCGGTCAAGCGCGACCCTTAAAATGCCGAATATGACAACGCGCGACCCCATACTGTGACTTACAAGATGAATAACTCGTAACTCCCGGGGTAATGAACCACAGAGAACACTGAGGTTCACAGAGTTTCACAGAGAAGGGTTTTCTGTTTTTCCTCTGTGTGTCTCTGTGACCCTCTGTGTTCTCTGTGGTTCACATCCTTTTCAATCGAACGCGCCCGCCGTGCCCGATACGGTGACAGGTTGAGGGAGGTTTTATTGACAGCAATCGAAACTGTTAAACGGAATCGATTCCTGTCACCGTATTTCAATTGCCGGCGTAGCCGCTAGGATCAAGGAGAAAACATGACATCGCGCTGTTTCGTACCGACAAGCGGGCCGGAGTGCTGGAAGCCGCTGCTTGCAGACCCTGAGAAGCAGTGGCAACGCGGATATTCCGCCCGCACCCTCGCCCATGCATGGGAGGCCGCTGACGGCCTGCCACCAGAAATCGCGGATTTGTTCGTCGCGACACCGGAGTTGTCCGATGTCCCTCCAGAGCTTCTTGTCGCGCTCCCCGAATACAAGGTGCCGCTGCCGGGAGGCAGGCGAGAAAGCCAAAACGATGTGTTCGCCATCGTCAGCGGCGAATTAGGGCTGATGACGATGATGGTTGAGGGAAAGGTCAACGAGGCATTCGGTCCGACCATCGGCGCTTGGTTTCAAAATCCTTCTAGCGGCAAGCGAGAGCGGCTATCCCATATCTGCGGCCTTCTCGGGTTGGAGAACGATCCCCCCGCTTCGATCAGGTATCAACTTCTCCACCGAACGGCCTCGGCGGTAATCGAGCGTGGGCGTTATAACGCCGCCGCGGCTTTGATGGTCGTTCACTCGTTCTCGCAAGAAAAGCGCTGGTATGAGGACTACGAGGCGTTCTGCGACCTGCTGGGCGTTACCGCTCGCTCGAGTTGCTTGGTGCGCCACGACTTGCCCGATCGTTACCCTCTGTACCTTGGCTGGGCGACTGGTGCGGCCGAGCACCTCGAAGCTTAAACGGTGGGGAAAAAGGGAGTGGAATTAGTGAACATTCTACTTTTTAAAAACCCTTCCCACACCATCGCGTCCGAAGAAGGCTTGCGGCGATTCCGGAGGAGAATTCCATGACGAGCATTCATGACATGGCAAGGAACGGCCTGACGCGCCGCGCGCTCATTCTCGCGACCCCTTCGCTGTTGCTGCCGGGTGCGGCGCTGGCGGCGCTGGCCCCGACGCCCGGCGCCGGCGAGGGTCCGTTCTACCCGGTGCGCATGCCCACCGACGATGATGCCGATCTGGTTCGCGTCGACGGCGCGGTGCGCGAGGCGGGTGGCAATATCCTGCATCTTGCCGGGCGCGTGCTGGATGCCGACGCGCGGCCCATAGCGGGCGCGCGGGTAGAAATCTGGCAGTGCGACGCAACGGCGTCTATCTGCATCCCGGCGACCGCCGGCGTGCGTCACGCGACACGGGCTTCCAGGGCTTCGGTCACGCAAAGGCCGACGCCGCCGGGCGCTTCGCCTTCCGCACCATCGTGCCGGTTCCCTATCCCGGGCGCACGCCGCATATCCACGTCAAGGTTCTGGGTGGACGACGCGAACTGCTCACCACCCAGATCTACCGCGCCGGCCATCCCCAGAACCCGTCCGACTTTCTGTTTCGTCGCCTTGCGCGGGATGAGCAGCGCCGCGTCTCGATGACCGTCAGACCGCGCGCCTCATCCGCCGGCCCCGCCTTCGAAACCGAAATCGACCTGGTTATCGGGGGTTAGAAAGCGGGCAGAAAAGGGGTCAGGTCTCACATTCCAACATCGTCCGATCGTGCAGTGATCACGTCATGGCGCGCGCCTATCTCGGCGGCGTGTATACGATGGAGGAAATCGTGGCCCATTACGACGTGCACTACACGCGCCGTCCGCAAGTGCGAGACCGGCGACGTGAATGTTGGAATGTGAGACCTGACGCCATTTTGTGTTCACCGAATGTCCGAAGCTGAGTGTGAAACAGACGAAGGTTTCGGCCCGGACGAAGGTGTGAACCAATTCATCGCAAGGATTCCCGCCCACTATGATAGCGGCTTGGGACCGAACGTTTCTTTATGACTTCGCGGACGACCATGCGGCGCGGCCGCGCCTCATGCCGCCTCCGCTTTCTTAAAATCGAATTTGATAGGTTCGATATCGCCCGCCTTGATCGCAGCCACGCGTTCCGCCGACAGGGGATAACTGAACTGCCCGTTCCGCATATCGATGCGCATCCCCGCCAACTCGACCGAAAGCTCGGTCATCAGCGACCAGTCATCGTCGGACAGGTCTTCCTTATCGAGACCGACGATACCTTTACACATATGGCCGAACTCATCTTCGTAGACCAGCGATGCGGCGCGGGCGATCAGATCGTCCACCCCGCCCTTTCCGGCAAGCTTCATGCCCTCGGAGAAAAGCGTGCAATACCCACCCTCCGTGAAGAAGCAGGCGCGTTCGCCGAGGGCCCCGTGCCGCGCCTCGATCTGCGCCCGCCGGTCCCGGAGCGCCAAATTCTCAGGCCAGTCGGGCACGTCCTTCAGCCGCGACGGGCTGAGCCGGGGCTCGCCTTTCTCGCGGATCGCGTCGTAGGCGTTGGCATAAGCGCAATAGTGGGAGAACTCCTCGTAGATCCCTTCCATCCGCTCCAGTATCTCCTCGCGCGGCACCTCGGTATCGATCTTGGGGAACACGGTCAGCAGATCCTCGACAGGCCCGAGGTAAAGACCCCGCTGGTCGCCGAGCGGCGTGTCCCAGACCTCCTTGCGGGATTGACGCAGCAACCACAGCCGATCGGTTGCGGGATTACGGACGGGCGATGTCCAGTAGGTATGGAAAACCTCCGCCTCGCCGGCGAACAGGGGGGCCACAGCTTCGACGAGGCTGGTCAGTTGGGGGCTTGGCATGAAGATTTCCTCAATTTTGCTACGCCCAATTTGCGAGGCCCTTGATGGGCCGTGCAAGTCTTTCGTGGCTTGCCCCACCGCGCATTCCTCGGTCACCATGATCGCGGGGGCCTGCGTGACGATGCAACCGGGCGAGCATCCCCCTTTCATCGGCATCCATCAGCCGACAATAGCCGACCACATCGGCGGCCAGGATCGCCGCTAACCTTCTCTGGACGCGTTCTTCGGCCATGTGGCGGTTTCTCCCAGACGCGCGTTAGGAGAGAAATTCCATTACAGCGAGCGCGCCAATTCCCTCACTCCGCCGCGCTGGCTGTGTTTTGCGTTTTGAATTTCTCGACCGCGTCCTCGACGACCGTTCCTTTGAAGAAATCCGGGTTCATACCCGTGTGCATTTCGACGACATTGTCGAAAACGAAATCCTGGAAATCGTCGTCGCCAATATAGCCGTCATCGACCAGCTCATAGGCCTCCACCATCACCTTGGTCATGTCGGGAACGTCCCAGTGACCGATGTCGGAGCCCAGGATGGCTTTTAGCTTGATTCCGTATTCGTTGAACTTCGGATCGAACCCGACCGCGGTCATTCGGTCATCGGCTTCCGATCCAAAATAGAAATTATTGGCGAAGATATCGCGAATATCCTCCGGCGTTTTGAGGCCCGCGGGCCCAAAGTCGTCCAAATCTTCCGGTGTCAAATCCGTGGGCGACCCCGTGGCGTCGCTTTGATGCGGCCGGGAACGAATCCGTTCCGGCGTGAGATAGGAATTACCGTACTTTTCGAACATCTCGATCAGCAGGTCCACATCAAGCGCCGCCGGGTCCAGCGTTTCGCGAAGCGCGGTAAGATTTCGTTTTTCCCAATATTCGAACAGGTTGTTGTAGAGTTGCGCGGCCCAGCTTGTGCCGCCTTCGAGAAAGGCGAATTTGAGGCTGGGAAAACGCTTCGGCACTCCCCCGAACAACAGCGAACGGCAAAAATAGTCGCTACCCGCGCTGAAACTCCCCAAGGAATTAAAGACGTAGTTGTAGTTCGAACCGTGGGTGGAAGCATATCCACGGTGAGCATTGTGGCAGGTCGGCGCAACGCCAAGTTCCACGCATTTCGCCCAAACCGGATCATAGGCGTCACCCACATCCATGGCCGGCGAACTGATCCCCATTGAATAGCGTGAGAGTTCCGGCGCCGTTTCGGCCACTTCCTCGGGAGGTCGACGGATCATGCAATTCATTACGATCGCCTTCAGCCCAAGCTCGCCGACGGCGAAGTCCAATTCCGCAACGGCTTCTTCCGGCGTATGCGTCGGGATCAGCGCCACAGGGGCCAGCCGGTCCGAAAGGCCCTGGAACATGTCCGCGTACAACATGTTCATGGCGCGGTAGACGACGATGCGAAGTTCATCGTCGGAGATACCCAGAACATTGAGCGCGAATGTTCCATAGACGACGGCGAAATCAATTCCAGCGTCATCCAGTCGGGAATACATGAGTTTCGGCAACATCGCAGTGGCCCGATCGATAGTGGCGCGGCCGGAATTGCCGATCCACACCGCGGTCCTCCGCTGATCGGGTTGGTTCGGCCGCAACGTCTTTTCAAAACGCTCCGCCAGTTTGGACCCGCCTACCTGTTTGACGAAATCGAGTACGGCGTATGTGGACTCGATCATATGACCGTCTGCGTCCACTACAGGGTGGTCGAGTTTCGCGCGAATATCCGCTCCCGTTAGTTTGCTGTCGCCGGTCATGGTTGCCCGTTCCCTTCTGCTCTGTTTCTCCAGAGTCAAACGCCAAGTTTATGGGCATATTGTAGAAGAAGTTACCTCGGAGGCAATCTATTGTACGAAACGGGAAGTGTTCGCTTCCGCGCACAAGTGGCTGTCGCCGACAATTTCCAGAATGTCCGCTGCTGCAAGTCTGGGACCGTAACCGAAACTGTCGAACCAGGTTACGGGTTTCGGTTCCTATTATCGTAACCCCGGCTGGCGCCACGGCGCCATGAGAAAAGGCAGCCCCGAAGGACCGCCTTTTTGATGTCGGACCGTCATGGGCGCAATTCACATGACGGATGGCATGACTACGGCGTGAGATCGAGAGCCTCGACGATGGTGTCGTAAGGCAGGCCCGCCTCGTCGTTGAGGCGCTTTACGTCCGTGTCGGAATTCGCTTCGAACAGGCACATGCAACGGCCGTCGTCCGGCGCGAAGGTCGTGCGGATATATCTCACATCCGTTCCGTCGGCCGTCATATCGTTCGCCTTTTCGATGGCCGCTTTTTGCGCGCCGCCTAGATCCTCCATGCTGATGCCCTTGAGACTGCGTTCGACCATATAGACAGACATGTCATTCACTCCTTGTGTGGTGGAAGCGGAATTATTGAACCGCGGGGGAGCGCGTAAGAGAACGACCGTTTTCTTATGGATCGATAAGCGCCGATTATTGGTGAGTCGGTGGTTTATGGATCGATAACCCGAGGAGCGTGCCGTTGATGCTGGACATCGATGGCAATGTCGCCGAGTCGCTGATCACCAATTTTTTCTTCGTCTCCGACGGCCGGGTCTGCACGCCGACAAACAAGAACGTGCTGGGCGGGATTACCAGGAGTAACGTCCTCTCGCTGACGAGAAAGCTGGGGCTCGAATTGGTGGAAGGAGACTTCACGCCGTACGACGTCTACAACGCCGACGAGGCTTTCCTCACCGGGACGAGTGGCTCGATCGAGCCTGTGCGAGACCTCAACGGGGTGGCCATCGGCGATGCGATACCCGGCCCTGTTACCGGTCGGCTGATGACGGAGTGGAACGAGCTCGTTGGGATCGACGTCGTCGCGCAGGCGCTACGCCACCTCGCGGGAGAGGAGAGCGAGCGGTTGCTCATGAAGTGGGAGAACAGGGAGACCGCGTGACGGAGCTTTTTCGGAAGCTCTACGGTCTAGTTCCGGCCCGATGCCGGATTGCACGGCCATGGGAATCCGTCGATAATTTTGAGCTCAGCACCAGGGAGGAATATCCATGCCTATCGTTGACCTGAGCCTGCCGATTAACAACAAGATGACCGGCATCCCGTCCCTCAAATTATACGAGGACAACCCGACCCGTTGTGTCGTGCTTTCCACCTATGGCGACGACCATCGCGCTTAGCTCGAAGCCGGCGGCTTCGAGATCGCGCCCGACGCCCCGACGGGTGGCCACTCGACGATGTGCCGGCTTGAGATCGTCAGTCACGTCGGCACCCATATCGACGCGCCGGCCCATTTCCTGGAGGGCACGACGACCATCGACAACGTGCCGCTGGACAGCATCGTCAAGAAGGGGCGCATCATTCCGCTCACCGATACGCCGCCCTATACGCCGGTCACCGCGGAAATGGTGCTGGCGACCGGCGTCGAGTTCGACGACAGCGTCATCCCCATTCTGCATACCGGCTGGACCGATCGGACGTGGGGCACCGAGACGTTCTGGAACGACATGATCTATCTCGATACCAGCGTCAGCGAGCTGATGGTCGAGCGTGGCGTCAGCGCCGTCGCGATGGACTTCTTCCCCGAAGTCCCGTTCTGGCGGATGGGTCGGCCCAAAGGCTCGATGGGTCCGAACCATGTGACCCTGCTGGGCAACGGCACGTTCATCATCCAGATGCTGACCAATATCGGCGCCATCGGCAGCGACGATTTCCTGCTGGTGGCCGCGCCGCTCAGGCTCGAGGGGATGGACGGCTCGCCGGCGCGCGTCTTCGCGGTCGTGCAGTAGCGTCTCGGTTTCGAACTTACGGGGACACCATTCGAACATGGTGTCCCCGTTATCCGTCTAGCGGACGCTGTTATTTCCGCGTCATCTCGGTGGCGGCTTTTACGAGCTTGTACATTTCCGCCGTTTTGGGATTTCCCCCCAGCATCCGATCGCCAATGGGTCGTATGCGGTCGGCGTATTCCTTCTGTTCCGCCGGCGACAGGCGATAAACCTTTCCGCCAAGCTCGGCCCATTTCTTTTCCCATTTGCGGGTCAGTTCGAGCGCCCACTGGGCGACCAGGGGACTGACTTTCCTGCCGGCGGCGAAAATGGCCTGTTGCAGGTCCGACGGCAATTTGTTCAACCAGATCTTGCTGAGCCACATGGCGCTGGGGATATAACCCTGACCGGTCAGCGTAAGATGTTCGGCCGCGGTGTAGAATTTCATGGGCCCCATCACGATGATCCCGCTGCGCACGCCGTCGACGACGCGACGCTGGATCGCGGGGAGCACTTCGGTAAAGGGCATCGGGATCCCGGCGGCGCCGAATTCCTTCATCAGGGCGACCTCGATCTTGCTGGCCAGCACGCGAATTTTTCGGCCTTTCAGATCGGCCAGCGTTTTAAAAGGTTTGCTGGTGGCGAACGAGGTGTCGCCGGCGGACCATATGAAATTGCCGACAACGCCCACATGTTCGGCGAGGCTCAGGAATTTATCGCGCACGGTCGGATGGTTCAGGGCCCGGCCCTGATGCAGCATGTCGTCGAACAGCGCCGGCGCGTCGGGCACCTGGAAGGCGGG
>CAZPMO010000125.1:0-1075 GCA_964587515.1 uncultured Rhodospirillaceae bacterium
CGCCCCAAATCAGCTGCTGGGTCTGGGCGAAGAACTCGATCTCGCGAATGCCGCCACGGCCCAGCTTGATGTTGTGCCCGGCCACCGCGATGGCCGCGCCGCCGCGATGGGCGTTGATCTGGCGCTTGATGGAGTGGATGTCCTGGATCGCCGCGAAATCGAGATTCTTGCGCCAGATGAACGGGCTCAGATAATCCAGGAAGCGCTGGCCCGCGGCGATGTCGCCGGCCACCGGACGCGCCTTGATCATCGCGGCGCGCTCCCAGTTCTGGCCGGCGCTTTCGTAATAGGTCTCGGCCGCCAGCGTCGATAGCGCGGGCGGCGTCGACCCGGGATCGGGCCGCAGCCTGAGGTCGGTGCGAAAGACGTAACCATCCGACGTGCGCTCGTCCATCAGCTTCACGAGATTGCGGGCGAATCGCACGAAGCACTGTTGCAAGCTGGTCTTGCCTGTATAGTCAATAAGGTCCGGCTCGTAGAGAATGATGAGGTCAATGTCGCTGGAATAATTCAGTTCCGCGGCGCCGAGTTTGCCCATGCCGAGAATGATCACACCCGAATCCCGTTCGGGGTCGTCGGGAACCCCGAGCGTCAATTCTCCGGCGCGGGCGGCTTCGGCCAGCAGTCCGGCGGTCGCCGCGCGCAACGCGCTCTCGGCAAGACGCGTCAGCGACCCGGTCACCTTTTCCAGTTCCCACGCGCCGGAAATATCACCCATCGCCACCGCCAGCGCCGCGCGGCGTTTGGCGATACGCAGCCGTTGCATGATTTGGCCGGCATCGCTCGCGAGACCGTCGCCCCGCATCATTGCCAGCGCGCCGTCGAACGCCTTGTCGGGGCCGGCCTCGATCAAGTCGCGCGCGAAGCCGATATCGCCGATCAATGACTGGGAAAGATACGGGCTGTTGCCGAACAACGCGCCCAACAAACGGAAGCCGGCCTCGTCCTCCGCGAGTTCCTTGACGAAGCCGGCAATGTCCGGGTCCTCGGCGCGGGCGCCGGCTTCGCCCCAGTGCCGCATGAACAGCCCCAGCGATTCCGCGCTGCCCGCACGGGGAAAATTTTCTATATGCGC
>CAZPMO010000125.1:1085-14132 GCA_964587515.1 uncultured Rhodospirillaceae bacterium
TTGCTCGGAAATCGACGTCAAGCGGCTCGCTCCACTTCGCCGCGCGACCGCGGCCGGCGGCACACTGCGTCAAGCGGCTCGGCCGGTCAAGCGTGGCTGAATTGCTGATCTGATGCTGCGCCGGACCTCGCATATTTTCCTCGAACTTATCGCGGCCCTGATCGTGGGGGTTCTGCTGCTGATGTTGGTGGCGACGTGGCGTCTATCGCAGGGACCGGTCTCGCTCGGATTCCTGAAACCCTATGTGGATGAGCAGCTCGTCGCGCTCGAAGGCCCGCTGAAGATCGAAATCGACGATATGATCCTGAAATGGGCCGGGTGGGATCGCGCCCTCGATATTGTCGTCCTGGGCGCCAAAGCCTCCGCCCGCGACGGCGGCCCGATCGCCTCGGCGCCCGAGGTCTCGGTGAGCATCAGCGCCCTGCCGCTGCTGCGCGGCGTCATCGCGCCCACCAGCCTGGAGCTGATCAGCCCGAAACTCAACATCGTGCGGACGCGATCGGGACGGTTCGAACTCGGCGTCGGCGTCGCGGCCGGCGAATCCGGCGCACTGATGTCTTTCGTCACGGACGCGCTGTTGCAGCGCCCCGAGCGGTTCGGCGCGACGGGCCGGCTGAAACGCATCAGCGTTACCGGCGGAAACCTCACGGTCGAGGATCATGCCAACGGCGTCACGTGGGGGGCGCCCCATGCGGATATATTGCTGTCGCGCGAATCGGAGGGGATCGGCGCCCGGTTCGACCTCGACATGGATTTCGCGGATCATCGGCCGAGCCTGCGAGGCACCGCGCGATACGCCTGGGCGCGTAATGATATTGATGTCAAGGCGCACATGGAGAATTGGCGCGCCGATCTGCTCGCGGCGCGGATCAAATCGCTCGCGCCGCTGAAGGGGTTGAGAGTTCCGATCGCGGGCGATATCGAACTCAAGCTCGATGCGGCCGGCGCGGTGCGGCGCGCGACATACGACCTCACGGGTGGCGCCGGCATCGTCGACCTGCCCGATCCGCATTTGCGCGGACTGCCAGTCCGATCCGTGGGTGCACGCGGGTCTTTCGATCGACGTCCGACCCGGCTTGTGATCGAAAGGCTGAAAGTCGATCTCGGCGGCCCCAATATCGAAGCCAGCGCGGTGGTCACACGGACCGGCGACAGGTCGAACTTCAGCGCCGAAGCGATGACCCGTGATTTTCCCACTTCCCTGCTGCCACGTTACTGGCCGCCGCATGTGGCGAAACCCGCCCGCAAGTGGGTTCTGGAAAACATTACGGGCGGCGGTGTGTCGGAAATGCGGACGACGCTCTCCGGACGTCTATCGGGCGCCAATGGCGATCAGGTCGATCTCGACAATTTCGAATCCAACCTGGTCGCCGAAAATCTCACCATGCACTACATGAAGCCGTTGCCGCCGGTTCGAGGGGTCGGATTGCGCGCGACGCTCAAACCGACGCGGGTCGACCTGAATATACAGCGCGGCGGGATCGACGGGCTCCGTATAACGGAAGGGACGGTTGCCATGACCGACCTGGAAAAACCGGACTCCAAGTTCGACCTCGAACTGGTTTTTCATGGCCCGCTGAGCGACGCGCTCGGGGTTCTCGACCGGCCGCCGCTGGGTTTCGCCACGGCGATGGGTTTCGCGCCCGAGCGCACCAAGGGAATAGCGGCGGTGCGCCTGGTAACCCGCATGCCGCTCGCCACCACGCTGACGCTCGATCAGGTCGACATCAAGGCGGCGGCGAATCTGCGCGACGTGGCGGTCGCCAAATCCATGTTCGACGTGGACCTCACCGAGGGGGCGCTGAGCTTGCAACTCGACCGCAAGGGAATGGTCATCGACGGAAATCTGCGTATGGACGGGATTCCCGGCGCGCTGACCTGGTACGAAAACTTCACCGACAAATCCGAATATTCGCGGCGTTACGACATCAAGGCGCGGCTCGACGACGCCCAGCGCGAACGGCTCGGCCTCGTCGTCGGCTCCCGGCTTTCCGGTCCGGTCGATGCCGAGATGTCCTATGTGGTGAGCTCGGATACGAAGCGCGGCCTTTCCGCCCGGCTCGACCTTGGCGCGGCGGCGCTTTCCCTGCCGCTGCTCGACTGGTCGAAACCGCCCGGACAGCCGGGAACGGCGAAGATCGATCTGGAGTTCTCGGCCGAAGACGCGCCGAGGCTCGGCAAAATAGAAATTTCGGGGAACGAGTTGAATGCCCACGCCAGCTTCACGTTCAACCCGGACGGCGAAACCATCCGCTCGGTTCATCTCGACCGCTTCGTGCTGGCCGACAGGTACGATCTATCTGGGAATCTGAGGCGACAGTCCAACGACGCCTTGGTGGTTGCCCTGGAAGGACCGAAACTGGACGCGAGACCGTTCATCAATCTCGACGGCGACAGCGTGAATGGCGGGTTGTCGACGCCGCTGCGGTTATACGTCAACGCCGGTGAGGTGCGACTGGGCGAGAATGCCGCGGTCCAGCAGGTGCAGGCGGTGATCCATCATGACGGTAAGATCTGGCGGAGGATTGCGATCGACGGCGCCGCCGACGGCGGCAACAAATTCTCGGCGAGCTACCGGAACAGTCCCGGCGCGCGCGCCTTCGCGGTGAAATCAGCCAACGCGGGCGCGGTGCTGCGCGCGCTGGGACTGATCGGTTCGGTGCGGGGTGGTCGCTTGTCGCTGACCGCCAAGCGACCGGGAGCGGAAGCCGCCTCGCCGTGGAAGGGACGTCTCGAGATCAACGATTTCAGCCTGACCCGCGCGCCGTTCATGGCGCGCCTGCTGACCCTGTCCTCGTTGACCGGAATTTCCGATGTGCTGTCGGGCAAGGGTATCCGGTTCCGGCAGCTCGACATGCCCTTTGCCTTGCAATCAGGCCGGCTGACGCTCGGCGATTCGCGCGCGGTCGGCGCGGAAAGCGGCGTCACCGCGACCGGGTTCGTCGATCTTGAAGCGGAGCAGGTCGATCTCGAGGGCACGCTGGTGCCGGCCTATACCATCAACAGCCTGCTCGGAAATATCCCGCTGCTGGGCAAGCTGTTCACAGGGTCGAAGGGCAGCGGCGTATTCGCCGCGACCTATGGGATGAAGGGACCGTTCAAGAAGACCGAGATTACCGTAAATCCGCTGGCGGCGCTGGCGCCGGGTTTCCTGCGCGACCTGATCAGCGGCCTCGAAAAGGTCGGGACCGAGCCGATCGGACCTCCCGAACCCGTGCAGGATTGAACCCGGAAGTCACACCGGCCGGCCGATAGCTTCATCACGCCGTCATCATTGACGTCGGCCAGCGTGACCATCTGCGTCTCGCTTTCGAAAGCCGTGTCGTTGAGACGCCCGCCGCCGCCCCTGATCAGACGCCGCGATTCGCCCTTGCTGGCGGCCAGCCCGGCGCGCAGCATGATCTCGAAGGCCGGAATGCCGGCCTCCAGGTCGCCCCGCGGCAATTCGACGGTCGGCAGGCCGGTATCGGCGATGCCTTCCTCGAAGGTGCGCCGCGCGGTCTCGCCCGCCTCGCGGGCCGCGTCTTCGCCGTGGCACAGCCGCGTCGCCTCGAACGCGAGGATTTTCTTCGCCTCGTTGATTTCCCCATCGGCAGCGCTTCGAGCCGCTCGATCTCGTCGAGCGGCAGGTCGGTGAACAGGCGCAGGAAGCGGCCCACATCGGCATCCTGGGTGTTGCGCCAGAATTGGGAATAGCCGTAGGCGTCCAGCCGGTCGGCGTTGAGCCACACCGCGCCGCCCGCCGTCTTGCCCATCTTCTCGCCCGAGGCGGTGGTGATCAGCGGCGAAGTCAGCCCGAACAACCGGGCCGCGTCGACGCGACGGCCGAGCTCCACCCCGTTGACGATATTGCCCCACTGATCGGAGCCGCCCATCTGCAGGACGCAATCGGCGCGCCGAAACAATTCCAGGAAATCATAGGCCTGCAGGATCATGTAATTGAATTCGAGGAAGCTCAGCGGTTGTTCCCGGTCGAGCCGGAGCTTCACCGAATCGAAGCCGAGCATGCGGTTGACCGAAAAATGGCGGCCAAAATCGCGCAGGAAGGGAATGTATTCGAGCGCTTCCAGCCATTCGGCGTTGTCCATCATCACCGCGTCGGTGGGCCCATCGCCGAAACTCAGGAACTGCTCGAAGACGCCCTTGATGCCGTCCATGTTGGCGGCGATCTGTTCACCGGTCAAAAGCTGGCGCGATTCGTCCTTGCCGGACGGATCGCCGACCATGGTGGTGCCGCCGCCCATCAGCACGATCGGCTTGTGGCCGGTGCGCTGCCACCAGCGCAGCAGCATGATCGGCACCAGACTGCCCACATGAAGCGAGTTCGCGGTGCAATCAAATCCGATATAGCACACCACCGGCGCGCTTTCGGCGAGCCGCGCGTCCAGCGCCGCCTGATCGGTGCATTGGTGGACGAAACCGCGTTCGATAACGGTCCGCAGGAACTGGGATTGCAATTCGGTCATGGTCGGCGCGTCTGGTTTCGGGCGGGCCGTGTTTAGCACAGAGCGCGCGGCCGGGAAATGCGTTCGGGCGATCAGCGTTTGTGGATCACCCCGTCGGGGACGAAGGCGTTAAAGACGAACGCAAAGGTCAGATCGTGGACGGCGTCGCCCCAGCCGTCCGCCGAGCGACGCTGGACGACGATATTGCCGAGGTCGCGGCCGGATGCGATCTCACGCGAATCCAGCGCCGAGTTCTGGCCCGCCTTCCAGGAGAGCTTCAGATCGCCCGCGGTGATCGACTTTTTGTCCCGGATCAGCGCCAGTGGCCAAGCCTGCTTGCCGACCGCCACTACATATTCCATGGGCTCGATGCCCTTTGGGTAGGAGCCGCGATAGAGGAACGGCCGCGACGCGCTGTCATAGCCGGTATAGGGATTCTCGCCATAGGGACGCATGCCCGGCGAATTGGGCACCAGCACCTTGGCCCCGGCGCCGAAGCGGGCGCGGAAACTAGTGAAGGATTAGACGCGCGCCGGCAGCATGTCGAGCTTTTTCCCGGTCATTTCGCCGACGATGCCCTCGCCCAGAAACTGCTGCCACCAGCTTTCGGTCTGGCGGTCATACATCACCAGATCGGATTTCCTGAGCTTGCCGGTGGTGCCGAAATCGAGCTCGCGCCCGTCGATCCGGCGCACGAACACGATTGCCGAATTGCACAGCGGACAATAGGTCACCGAAACCGGCGTACCACCGATGGTGTCGTTAACGATCTCGTGCCAGATCAGAACCCGCAACGGATAGGCCCGCGCGTCGCCCTTGACCGAAAGCGAGATCACCGGCTCGGTATCGGCGAGGCCCTTCGCCTTTCCAAGCGGCACGAACTTGGGATCGTCGATCGACGGTATCCCGTCCTTCGGCGGCCCGCCGGACATGATTTCGGCATAATCGATCGAGTGTTTGGAAAAATCGATCTTCGACCATTCGAACTTCCAGGTCGACGGGTCCGCCACCGCCACGCCGGCGAACGAGAAGACCATGAGAACGGCCATAAGGACGATGGGGGAGATCAGGCGCGCGGGCACGGGCGAATCCTCCTGTTGCTGGAGCGCTACTGTCGACGCCATTACACGGAAACGGCAATGAAAACCGTTTCACATTAGGGTGATGGACAAGGAAGCTTGTATTGCTTCGCAGCCTCCCAAAAGAGCGCTCGGGTTGGCTGTTCGGGAGGACGGATTTATAATCGAACCGAATTTGGAGAAGAACGTGACTGAAGCAAAAAGCGTCGATTTCGGGCCGTTGGTTGATGCGGGCTGGCTGACGGAGAACCTCGATCAGTCGGATCTCGTCGTCGTGGACGCGACCTGGTATCTGCCGATCGAGAACAAAGACGCCCGCGCCGAGTATAATGACGCGCACATTCCGGGCGCTGTATTCCTGGATATCAGCGAACTCTGCGACAAATCCCATGCCGCGCCGCACATGCTGCCGTCACCGGCGTTGTTTGCGTCCTCGGTGGGTGCGCTCGGCATCGGCGACAATTGCCGGATCGTGGTCTACGACAAAGGCGAATACGCGGCAACGCGGTTATGGTGGATGTTCCGGGTCTTCGGCCACGACGCGGTCGCCGTACTCGATGGCGGGCTCGACTCCTGGAGGGGCGTCGGCGGCGTCATGGACTCCGGTGATCCGGCGCCCGGTCCACGCCAGTTCACATCACGTTTCCGCCCGTCGCTGGTGCGCACCATGGAACAGATGCGGGCCAACCTGGAAACCAACGGCGAACTTGTCGTCGACGCGCGGCCGCCCGCCCGCTTCGCCGGGGAACTGCCGGAAATGCGGCCGGGCGTCGAATCCGGTCATATTCCCGGCTCGATCAATCTGCACTACGCTCGGCTTTTGGACGGCCCGGCCGGTCGGTTCCGCCCGCCACGCGAGATCGAAGAGACGTTAATCGATTCAGGCGTAGCACCGGACGCTTCCATCGTCGCGACCTGCGGCTCCGGCGTCAGCGCCTGCCATATCGCGCTGGGACTTTATTTGACGGGTCGACGAGACATTCCGGTCTATGATGGTTCCTGGGCGGAATGGGGCGCGAGTCCCGAGAACCCGCGCCGTCTCGGCAACGAATAACACAAGAAGGGAGACACAATGTTTCCACGAAATTCCTGGTATGTGGCCGCGACCGCCGACGAGCTGGGCCGCGAGCTTTTGGGTCGCACCCTGCTCGACCAGCCGGTGGTGCTGTATCGCCGCGAAGACGGGACGGCCGTGGCGCTCGAGGATTGCTGCTCGCATCGGTTTCTGCCGTTGTCGAAAGGCTATCTTGTGGGCGATGTGGTCCAGTGCGGCTATCACGGGATGGAGTTCGATTGCACCGGCACCTGCGTACATGTTCCAGCTCAGAAATCGGCCCCGGCCGACTCCGACATCCGCGCCTTTCCGGTGTACGAAAAATGGTGTTTCGTCTGGATCTGGATGGGCGATCCGGCGGCGGCCGACGAAGCGCTGATTCCCGAGATCTGGCGCAACGATCACCCGGATTGGACGGTGGTCGTGGGCGAGCCGATTTACATGGAGGGCGATTATCGATTGGTCGCCGATAACCTGCTCGATCCCAGTCACGTCTCTTTCGTCCATCGCTCGACGCTGGGCACCGGCGTGGTCGCGGAAATCCCGCAGACCGCGACGCAGGAAGGCAGCACCGTCCGCGTGACCCGATGGATTCTCGACAGTCCCGCCGCGCCGGTATACGCCAAGCTCGGCAAGTTCGACGGCAATGTCGACCGCTGGCAGATCATGACCTTCACCCCGCCCTCGATGGTCGAGGTCGACATGGGGAGCTGCGTCGCCGGCACCGGCGCGCAACAGGGCGACCGGAGCCAGGGGATCGAGCTTCGCGCCTATAATCTGGTGACCCCGGAGACCGCCGAAAGCAGCTTCTATTTCTGGACCCATGTCCGAAACTTCTCCGTCGATGACCAGGCGGTCACCGACATGGTCCGAAGCAACTTCGTCGAAACGTTCTCCGAGGACGTCGAGGTCATCGAGGCCGTCCAGGCCGGACTAAAACGAAATACCGATAAACCGGTGGTCAACCTCGCCGTCGATGCCGGCGCAATCCGCGCGCGCCGTGTCATCGACGAAATGGTCACGCTGGAAAATGTGACGTAGCGCCCGGGGGCCGCTCAATACTGGAAGCGAAAGGCGTCGCCGGACCGGACAATGCGCCCGGCGACCGGATCGGGAAAATGACCGGTCAGGACCAAGGTCGGGGTATCGGCGGCGGCCTCGATCAAAGCCGTTCGGCTTTTCCGGGACATTTCCGGATCGTCGCAGAACCGGCTCGACCAGTCGGGGCGGGCAAGCTGCAGCGGGTGCTGGATGGTGTCGCCGGTGAGCACCGCATCGTCGCTTCCCGAGCGCAGCCTTAACATCACATTGCCGGGCGTGTGTCCCGGCGCGCCTTCGAGCCAGATGCCGTCTTCGATCTGGTGGTCGTCCTCGACCAAGTCCACCTGGTTCGCCTCGACCACCGGCAACACGCTGTCCCGATAGGAACCGTGATTGATCTCCGCGCCGGGATCGGCCGCCGCGACCTGTTGCCAGTGCTCCAGTTCGGTGCGCGCGAAGATATAGCGGGCATTCGGAAATGTCGGCACCCAGCGGCCGTCGACGAGCCGGGTGTTCCAGCCCACGTGATCGACATGCAAATGGGTGCACATGACGAAATCGACCTCCTGCGGATGCACGCCCATTGCCGCGAGATCCTCGAGATAGGATCCTTCCCGCATGTGCCATAAGTCGCGCGCGGGTCGGTGCTTGTCGTTGCCGAGACAGGTATCCACGACGATGGTGTGGCGCGGCGTGCGGATGACATAGCTGTGAAAACTCATGATCAGCCGGCCGGTGTCGGGATCGATGAAAGACGGCAACAGCCAGCTTTTGTTGGCCTCGATGGTGGCCGCGTCGGCGTCGGGGAACAGGAGGTCGGGCTCGAAAATCGGCCCCTCATATTCCATGACGCGCGAAACCGTGAACGCGCCGATCCGTTGCGGCTTCATCTGGCCTCCTCCCTTGATCGCGTTGAAACGCGCTTGGATCGTACCCCGCGCCGGATGCCATGCGCCATAGGCGGAGCGACTGGATTTGCGTGGCCCACCGAATTCGCCGACACTATTCGAACTTGAAAATAATCGTCAGAACCTTCGGAGCCGTCGGCAATGCAGACTCAATTCGACATCGTGCTTCACAACGGGCGTGTGATCGACGGCTCCGGCGCGCCGGCCGCGCCTTCCGATGTCGCCGTTGCGGGAGACCGTATCGCCGCGATCGACCGCATCCCGGCCGGACGCGGCGCAATCGAACTCGACATCGCCGGCAAGACGGTCGCCCCGGGATTTATCGACGTGCATACCCATGACGACCGGGCGTTGCTGGCCACGCCGGAGATGCCCGCGAAGGCGAGCCAGGGCGTTGCAACCGTGATTACGGGCAACTGCGGCGTCAGCCTCGCGCCGCTGACCCTCGATGGTGCGCCGCCGCCGCCGCTGGACCTGATCGGCGATGCCGATTGGTATCGTTTCGAGCGCTTCGGCGATTACCTGGATGCGCTGGACGCCAACCCGCCGGCGTTGAACGCGGCCTGCCTGATCGGTCACTCGACATTGCGGGTCGGCGCGGTGGCCGACCTCGACCGACCGGCCACGGATGCGGAACTGGTGGAAATGCGCGAACGTTTCCGGCTGGCGCTCGAGGACGGCGCCATCGGGCTTTCGAGCGGCACGTTCTACCCGCCGGCGGCCGCGGCGCCGACCGAGGAAGTGGCGGCGCTCGCCGAACTCGCCGGCGAGGTGGGCGGCGTCTACACCACGCATATGCGGGACGAAACCGACAACGTGATGGAAAGCCTCGAGGAAAGCTTCGAGATCGCGCGGCATGGCGAAGTACCCTTGATCATCTCTCACCACAAGGTCGCGGGCCGCGCCAACCACGGCCGCACCCGCGAAACGCTGCCGCGCATCCTGGAGGAGATGGGGCGGCATCCGGTGGGGCTGGACGTCTATCCCTATATCGCCGCATCCTCGATCCTGAGCGCCGAACGCGCGGCGGTGTCCGAACGCGTGCTGGTTGCCTGGTCGCAAAGCGTCCCGGAGGCGGCCGGACGCGACCTGGCGGAAATCGCGGGCGACTGGGGAGTGAGCGAGGCGGAGGCGGTCGAGCGCCTGCTGCCCGCGGGCGGTGTCTATTTCCTGATGGACGAGAAAGATGTCCGCCGGGTCCTTCAGTTTCCGCATACCATGGTGGGGTCCGACGGCCTGCCGCACGACAGCCATCCGCATCCGCGTCTTTGGGGCACTTTCCCGCGCGTGCTGGGCCATTATGTCCGCGATGTCGGACTGTTTACGCTTGAGGAGGCCGTGCGCAGAATGACCAGTCTGCCGGCGGAGCGGTTCGGGCTGTCCGGGCGGGGCCGCCTTGCGCGGGGCGCCTACGCCGACATCGTCGTCTTCGATTCCGAAGCGATCGCCGATCGCGCAACCTTCGAAGAACCCACGACGCCGGCGGCCGGCATCGAATTGCTTATTGTGAATGGCGAAATCGTCTGGCGCGACGGTGCGGCCACCGGCGCGCGACCGGGCCGCGCGTTACGGCGCCAGTCGCTGCAACGCGAACGCGACACGGCCGATTAGAGGTCGCGCACCTCGGGCAGGACGCGGTCGCGGAACAGCTCCATGCCGCGCCGCACCACCGCATCGGGAATGTTGCCCACCTTCATGGTGAGATTGAACATGCCGTGGCCGAGTTCGTCCTTGAGGCGGCGAATCTGTTTCACGACGGTCTCCGGGCTGCCGCACAACAGCGATCCCGCCTCGATCATCTCTTCCAGCGACCGCTCGTGCAGGGTTGCGAGCCGCTTCGCGAACCCCTCGCCCACCTTCTCGTCGGCGAAGAAGCGCGTCTTCTGCACGACGATCTTCTGCGCCGTGCGCGGCCCGCCCAGCAGCACCTGGTGGAAATAGCGCACCGGCTCGCGCATCGCGTCCAGCGCCTCGGCGTCGGTCTCGGCGATGCAGCAATGCTGGCCGACCATGATGTGCTCCGGTCCCGGCGTCCAGCCATGCGCCGACGCGCTCTCGCGATAGGTCTCGACCGTGCGCCGCGCGAGCCCGAGATCGGCGATCAGCACGATCCCCATCATGGCGTGGTTGCGCGCCGCGAACTCGGCCGAATCCTGGTTGCTGCCCGACAGCAGGATCGGCGGATGCGGTTTCTGATAGGGTCTCGGCCAGATCGATACCGCGCGATACTGGTAGTGCTCGCTCTCCCAGCCGAACGGCTCGGGCTCGGTCCATGCCTTGAGGATGAGTTCGATCGCTTCCTGCAGGCGGGCGCGGGAATCATCCGGCGCGGCGTTATACGCGACATATTCGTGCGGAATGCCGCGGATGAACCCGGCGATCAGCCGCCCACCCGACATCACGTCCAGCATGGCGTATTCCTCCGCCACCCGGATCGGGTTCAGCAGCGGCAACAGATTGCCCAGCATGGCGAGCCGGGCCTTCGACGTGCGGTGGACCAGCGCCGCGCCGATCAGATTGCAGTTGGCCATCAGGCTGTAGGGGCTGAAATGATGCTCGTTGCAGCCGATCCAGTCGAAGTCGCATTCCTCGGCATAGGCCATATCGTCGATGTAACTGTCATACATTTCGCGCGCGCGCTCGGCGTCGAACGTCTCGTTGCCCACCGGCCAGTCGACCGCCGTGTCGGGAAAATCGGTAAACGGCATCAGATGAAAAAATGTGAATTTCATTATTCGCCCCCCGGACCTGCCCGCAATTCTATCGCCGCACGGCGCGAAGTAAACGGCGGGTCGCGCCGGATTTGAAAAACAATTGGCGTTGGACGCCCGCAACGACGTCAACCCGCGCCAAACGCATCGGGAGGTTAATGAGTCGACTTTTTAAATCACACGATGTAATTGATGGAAAACAGCATCAGGGAGGACGTCATGCCGATCAGGACCGACGACGGAAATATCGAAGTTCACATGGGGCCGTCCGAAGTGGGCGCCCCCGACGAGTTGCGCCGGCCGATCGTGGATTTCATCAAGGGGGCGAACAGGTCTCTCGACATAGCGGTCCAGGAACTGGACGACCGCGAGATCGCCTTGGCAATCGTCGAGGCAAGCCGCAAGCCCAAAATGAGGGTCCGGATCGTACTGGAAGCCGATTATCTGACGGTCAAGAAGGCGGTGGAAGATCCCTGGACGCCAAGCGGCTCGAACGAACATAACCGGGAAATTCATGACGCCCTGTTGCGCTCGGCGATTTACGTGCGCTCTGATTTCAACCCCAAAATCTTCCATCAGAAATTCATTGTCCGCGATGGTAGCGCGGTGCTGACCGGCTCGACCAATTTCACCACAACCGGCGTGACCAAGAATCTCAACCATCTCATTATCGTGAAATCTCGCAAGATCGCGAATATCTACAAAAAGGAATTCAAGGAGATCGCCCAGGGTCATTTCGGCGCGCTCAACGAGGGTCACGACCCGGCGCCGCCGGAGGTCACGGTTTCCGGCATCCCCATCCGGGTAGTCTTTTCACCCGATCACAGCCCCAAGATGGAAATCATGAAGCGCATGCTGAAAGCGCAAAACCGGGTCGACTTCGCGATTTTTACCTTCTCGAAATCGTCCGGCATCGACGATGCCATGATCGCGCTCAAGGACCAGATCGAGCTTCGCGGCGTGCTCGACAGCGCTCAGGGGAACCAGAAATGGGCGGCGACGCGGCCGGTCCGCAATGCGGGGGCCGACCTCCGCCTGGTGCGCAAGAAAGGCAAGCTCGGCAAGCTGCATCACAAGTTGATGGTGATCGACGATCGCGTCCTGGTCGGCGGCAGCTTCAACTACACCGGGCCGGCCAACAAGCTGAACGACGAGAACGTCATCATTCTCGGCGACCTGAAATCGGCGAGCGCCACCTCGCGCGCGCAACAGCGTCGTCTGGCGACATACGCGCGCACCGAGATCGACCGTATCTACGACGATCATGGCTCGGCGGTGCCGCGTTAGCCGACCACCAACACCAAGACACCAACCGGAAAGGCATTCCGGCGCATTCATTAAAGACCAACATGTTGCAAATCGGACGCGATTGGACCACCATTGGACATAGGAAAACAATACGACTGAGGATCCGGACCGCTAATCAATACAACAGGCTAATTGGCCGAACCAAAAAGCTTGGGGGAAGAGATGAAAAAAATATTCCGTCCCTGCGTTGTATTTCGTTCGTGTCCGAACAGTTGTTGCACGGGTCGTGCCAGTTTTTCTGCTGCTCATCGTTGGCGCCTGCGAAACGGTGCAGCAGGCGCAAATCACCGAATTCAAGCGCTCTGGTGAACTCCGTATCCTGCTTATGCCGCCAGATGTCGAGCTCGCCACCCTGACCGCGGGTGGTGTGCTGGAACCGAATGCGGAGTGGACCAAGGCCGCCTTGGGGTACATAACGCCCAGCATTCGCGAAGAAATGCGATCGGCCAATATCAAGATCGTCGAATTCAGTCCGCCCGCCGAACGAGGGCCGATCAGCGA
>CAZPMO010000126.1:0-14062 GCA_964587515.1 uncultured Rhodospirillaceae bacterium
TCGCCCGCTTGCGGGAGAGGGAGGGGCCCGCCGCGAAGCGGTGGGAGGGTGAGGGGGCGGTGGCGCTTAGACCGCTTTCGCATCCCGGATGGCGCGCCAGATTCGTTCGGGCGAGGCGGGCATGTCGAGATGGCGGATTCCGCGCGGCGCGAGTGCGTCGACCACGGCGTTGATCACCACCGGCAGCGCGCCCACGGTGCCCGCTTCGCCGGCGCCCTTCACGCCGAGCGGGTTGGTGGCGGTCGGCACCGGGTTGCTTTCCACTTCGAAGGAACAGAAATCGTCGGCCCGCGGCATGGCGTAATCCATGAACGAGCCCGACAGCACCTGGCCGGAGCCGTCTTCGAAGACGAAGGTTTCGGCCAGCGCCTGCCCCGCCCCCTGGGCGACGCCGCCATGGACCTGGCCCTTGACCAGCAGCGGGTTGATGACGAAACCGAAATCGTCGACCACCACATAGCGCAGCATGTCGAGGGCGCCGGTATCGGGGTCGATCTCCACCTCGCACACATGGCAGCCATTGGGATAACTCGCCGTGGTGGCCTTGTAGGTGGCGGTGTCATACAGGCCGGGCTCCTCGCCGTCGGGCAGCCGCGCCGGTGCGAAGGCGATCGGCACCATGTCGGTGAACGGGAGGGAACGGTCGGTGCCGGCGATGGCGTAGCTGCCGTCGGCGAAGGCGATATCGTCCTCGGCGGCTTCCAGCACGTGGGCCGCGATGCGCCGCCCCTTGGCGATGATCTTGTCGGCGGCCATGAGCAACGCGGCCGTGCCCAGCGCCGAAGACCGCGAGCCGCCGGCGCCGGTGCCGAATGCGACCCGATCGGTGTCGCCCTCGACCACCGTAATGGTCTCCGGCGCGATTCCCAGCCTGTCGCAGAGAAGCTGGGTGTACATGGTCTGGTGGCTCTGGCCCTGCGAGGTGGAGCCCGACAGCACGGTCGCGGCGCCCGAGGGGTCGAACCGGATCTCGGCGAATTCAAGTCCGGGCGGCGCGGCGCGTTCGATGGCGTAGGCGATGCCGAGGCCGCGCAACCGGCCGCGCGCCGCCGCCTCGGCGCGCCGCGCCTCGAAGCCGTCGCGGTCGGCGAGCCGCAGCGCGTCGTCCATGTTCTTTTCGAATTCGCCGGAATCGTATGTAAACGTCAGCGCCGTCTTATAGGGCATCTGGTCGGGCTGGATCATGTTGCGGCGGCGCAGTTCGGCCGGATCCATATCCATCTCGCGCGCCGCCAGATCGACCAGCCGTTCTATCACGAAGGCCGCTTCCGGCCGCCCGGCACCGCGATAGGGCGCGGTGGGCTGGGTGTTGGAGAACACGCCCTGGACTTCCAGATGCGCGGCCGGCGTGGTGTAGACGCTCGACAGCGTCCCGATATTGTTGGTCGCGGGACCGGTGGCGAGGATCGAGAGATAAGCGCCGAGATTGACCACGGTGCGCGCCCGGAACGCCAGAAACCGGCCGTCGTCGTCGAGCGCCAGTTCGGCCTCGGTGACGTTGTCGCGGCCGTGAAAATCGCTGAGATGGCCCTCGCTTCGGTCGCTGACCCATCTCACCGGCCGTTCCAGACGTCGCGCGGCCCACAAGGCGAGCAGATATTCGGGATAGATGTTGGCCTTGATGCCGAAGCTGCCGCCGACATCGCCGGTGATGACCCGCACCTGGGTTTCCGGCACGCCGAAGATGGTTCCGGCGATCAGACGCCGCGCGACGAAGGGGTGCTGGACCGGGGCATAGAGGGTAAATCGCTGGTCGCGGGGCGCGAAATCGGCGATGCAGCCGCGCGGCTCCATGGCATTTGCCAGCACGCGGGTGATGACCATGCGCTGGCGGACGATACGCGGCGCGACGGCGAAGGCGGTATCGGTGGCGGCGCGGTCACCCACCTCATAAAGAAAGGATTCGTTGTCCGGGCATTCGGGCCACAGCACCGGCGCGTCGGGCTCCAGCGCCGCCGTTCCCGAGACCACGGTTTCCAATGGCGTGTAGGCAAATTCGATCAACTCGGCGGCGTCGCGCGCCTGGGCGGCGGTTTCGGCCACCACCAGCGCCACCGCGTCGCCGACGAAACGCACGCGGTCCGCCGCCAGCGGGGCGAAGGGCGGGACGATGACCGGGGCGCCGTCGCGCCGCTTCACCGGCGGGCCGATATGGGGCACCAGACCGAGACCGTCGGCGGCGTAATGCCGGCCCGTGAGTACCGTGCACACGCCGGGCGCGGCCATTGCGGCTGCCGTGTCGATCGCATTTAAATCGGCATGGGCATGCGGCGAGCGCAGCACCACGGCGTGGAGTTGGCCGGGCAGGGTCTCGTCATCGACGAAATGGCCGGCCCCGGTCAGAAACCGCGCATCCTCGACCCGCGCGACCGGCTGGCTCATGCCGAATTCGCCCATTTTTCTTCCCCAGCAGTTGCGCTCTGATTTTGACCATGACGCCCGCGCGGGTCCAGGCGCTATCCGACCAATGTCCGGCATTTAATCCATATTTAAGCCAGACTCGCTAATCTTCGGGCCAGTCAAGGAGGCCTTCTTCGACGACGCGTTGATCAACATAAAAACATGTTAATCAATAGGTTATCGACAAGTTCTCTTGTGTAATATTAGGTTGTGCGGCCCGCAATTGGTCGGATCCCGGCATAGTAGTGATGTAGTTGGCCATGCGTGCACCCGAACGGCTCGAGAGCGCCGTAGCGAACTGGGACAAATCCCAACGGCCCGATCCGTCCCTTTTTCCGCCAGGTTACCCAGGCCCGAAGGTCAACGGCGCCGGAACCGCACACCCGGATTTCCCGGTCCAGGACCAGACCCGACGGTTTGATCTGGGCACCGGTCGCCGACAGATCGAGCACCAGGGCGCCGCATTTCGTCCGCTTTCCCCTGAGCCCAGTCTCGAATTCGGTCTGAATCCGTGGATAACGCCGGCGTTCGCTCACAAACCCGCCATGCGATTTCGCGTGCGGATAGAAGTCCAGTATCAGGAGCTCCGGCTCCAGTGCAATATCCATCCTCATTCGACATCTCCCTATAAATGTTATAGGAACAATGTCGCATATAATTGCTTTCCGACTTGTTAAGCCGGCTGAGAATTAGTTGTAGTTTCGTTTTCAATACTTCGAAAATTGAAAACGAATTTTGCGCGAATTTTATGTTTTGTCCGGCCCAGCCGTTCGATTACGGCAGAAAATCGTCGAGATTTACCGCGTCGAAGTTTTTCGGCATGGCGCGCTCGAAGCGGGCGCGCTGTTCGGTCTGGGTTATGGCCGGCTTGGTCGCGTCGATCAGCCATTTGGTGCCGAGGCGATGGAAGCTCGATTGGCCCTCGACGACGGGCGAGATGTTGTCGAGCGCGAAGACCCGCGTGTTGGGGATCATCACCACGTCGCGCTCGGCGTGAACGCGGGTGGTCATGGACCACATCACCTGGCGCAGATCGGCGGCGTCGATGTCGTCATCGACCGCGATCGCCAGCTTGGGGTGCAGGTAAGGCCCCGACAGCGCCGCCATCAAGGCCGTCTTGGCTTGGCCCTCGACGCGTGGGCGAAGCTTTATCACCAGCGCCATCAGCCCCGAGGCCTCGATCGAACGCACGTCGAGCAGGTCGAGCCCGCCTTCCACGTTGAGGATGTGTTCGCGCGTCGCGACCTCAATGCCGAGCGCCGTGGTCGCCTGGGTCTCGGTCACCGGGAAGCCGCAATGCAACGCATAGAAGATCGCGTCCTTGCGCCGGGTGATGGCCTTCACCTGGAAGACTTCCGACCGGCCGGCCTCGGCATAGGTGCCGGGCACCTCGCCGAACGGCCCTTCCGGCTCGGTGACGTCGGGCAGCACCTCGCCCTCGATCACCATTTCGGCCTCGGCCGGGACCTCGAGGTCCATGGTCTCGCACTTCACCATGCGCACGCCTTCGCCGAGCAGCCCGCCCGCCACCGACAGCTCGTCGACCCCGTAATCGGTGGTGAAGGCCGAGCCGAAATAGATCGCCGGGTGGGCGCCATAGACCATCGCCACCGGCATCGCCTCGCCGCGCGCGCAATACATGTCGTAGATGCGCTTCGCCTGGCGCGGCACCATGATGAAGCCGGTCTTGTCCTTGCCCATGATCTGCTGGCGATGGATGGAAATATTGCGGATGCCGGTTTCCGGGTCCTTCACGATCGCCATGCCCGACGCGAAATAGCGCCCGCCGTCCAATTCCGACGTGATCATCGAAGGGATGGCGAACAGATCCACATCGTCGCCGGTGATGATGGTCTCCTTCACAGGCGCGTCGCCGGCATCGACGTCCACGGTGTCGATGGGCGCGCGCGACCGTTCCGACACGTGGCGCAGGATGTCGTCCTCCTCGACGCCGAGCCCGATCGACCATTTCTTGCGGTCGCCGAGGATCTGGCTCGTCGCCTGCCAGCCGTCATATCCCTTGATGTTGGTGAACAGGCTCGACTTGCCAAGCTCGTTGAAGGTCTTCCATTCCACCGCCGACATGTTGGCGAGCGGATCGACTTCCTTGGTGAAACGGACCAGCTCCCCCTGCTGTTCGAGGTTGCCGATGAAGGATCGGAATGACTGATCTGGCATGTGAGTTCTATTTCCCTTTTTGAGACGCGGCCGCATTCTCTGCCGAGCGACCGGTCGAGGCAACCGCTTGCAAGGAGATTTCTTTCCCGTGCCAGCATCCTTCGAGACGGGCCTTCGGCCCTCCCCGGGATGAGGAAAGCTTTCGAGAAACCGTGTTGAAGGCGATTTCACGCGCGTTGAAATTTCTCTATCATCCGGCGTCGTCCGTCCGCCCCAACGCCACCGGGAGGTCCATAAATTGGCCGAAATCACGGAATTTCACCGCATAGACGTGCATCACCACATCCTGCCCCCCGAATATGTCGCGCGCGTCGGCGATGATCGCATCGGGCCGTTGATCCTGTCCGGCAAGACGCCGGAATGGACGCCCGACATGTCGATCGAGGCGATGGACCGCAACGGCGTCGCGACCGCGCTGACCTCGATCTCCGCGCCCGGCATGTGGTTCGGCGACAGCGCCGAGACGATCGAGCTGTGCCGGCTGTGCAACGACTACGCGGCCGACATCCATCGCGACCACCCGGACCGCTTCGGCGTCTTCGCCAGCCTGCCGTTGCCGGACGTGGACGGAAGCCTGGCCGAGATCGGCCGCGCGCTGGACACATTGGGAGCCGACGGCATCGGGTTGCTGACCAGCTACGGCGACCGCTATCCCGGCGACGAGGCCTTCGCAACCGTATTCGACGAACTCGATCGGCGCGGCGCGGTGGTTTATTTCCACCCCACCAACGCGCCCTGCAATCAATGCCAGCCGGAAATTCCCGCCGCCACGCTGGATTTCCCCATCGACACCACGCGCGCCATCGTCAGCCTGCTGTATGGCGGCACCTTCGCGCGTTGCCGCAACATCAAATGGATATTCTCCCACGCCGGCGGCACGGTGCCGTTCATCGCCGAGCGAATCGCGAGGCTCGCGGTGCGCCCGGCATTCAAGGAGAAGGTGCCAAACGGCGTGATCCCGGAGCTTGCGCGGCTCTATTACGACACCGCGCTGTCGGCCAACTGGCTCGCTTTCCGCAGCCTGTTCGAGCTGGTGACGCCCGACCACGTGCTGTTCGGCAGCGACTACCCGTTCGCGCCCGAGGCGACCATGACCCAGACCGTGAAGGCTTTGATGGAGATGGGCCTGGAGCCCGACGTCCAGCGCGGTATCGAACGCGACAACGCGCTCAAGCTGTTTCCGCGCATGGGAGGGTAATCAGTCTACCGCCGCCCGCCCGTGCGAGCACGTGGAAGCGGAGCGGCGGCGCAAGATGATTACTCTATCTTTGTAAAACCGCATTACTTAGCGTGAGTTCATTGAGGATGGTCATTGGCTATCGTTTTAATCAGGTGAACGTCGGAGATCGCTGAGGTCGCCATTAGATCAAGTGGCCAGTTGGCAGTGAGAATAATTCGTTGCGTTAATACCCCCTCGCGAAATATTCTCTCTGTCTCTCTTAGTTGGGTAAACTTGGGAGTTACAACGCCACGTTTGCTCTATGCCGGGTGTATAGCCAGGCTGAATTGCATTGCGCGACATTCGACGCCGGATTTCCGGAGAAATCCGAACCGGCTAAGCGCTCGATCCGGATTTCTCCGGAAATCCGGCTTGCTTGAAGTAAGAGGGCTTCATGGGCCACCCGTTTACGCACCCTAAAGCTAGGGAACTGCTCAAGCGGGTGGCTCAATCCTTTCGTGCGCAAGACACCTACATTTTACGCGATAGTAATATTGTCTTCGTCTGCGGCGGCCCAATGAACGAGCCCAATATGCGGCCGCAATTTTGCGAGTACGCAAAAACCGAGCTTCCGCACCTTCGGATATTTCTCGCCGAGGATGCTCAAAAGGACTATGTCCGACATATTGAGCCTGAATTTCACAACGTCGCAGAATTTGAAGACATCATCGCAGAAGTCTCGACATGCGTGATTATGTTTCCGGAAAGCTCCGGTTACAGAGATAGATATCGACACTATCTTGCATATCGTCTGTAAGCGCGGTGCATTGACAATTGGAGCCGCGAGTTCTCCCGTACTTTCGAACGCTATCCTTTATGATTTTGACTGCTTTGTTTCAGGAATTTGTTTGGCGAACCATGTCGCGTACTCAAGGTATGCGGATGATATCTTTTTGTCGACAAATCAGCCAAACGTGTTGGCCGAAATTTTGGAAGCTGTGCGGACGGACTTACGAAATAGAGTTTCGCCTCGACTAACGATTAATGAAGGCAAAACCGTCTTTACGTCGAAAAAACGAAAACGAGTAGCTGCTGGCCTCGTCCTTACCTCCGATGGCCAGCTATCCATCGGTCGCGAGAAAAAACGATCAATTCGCACGATGATCCACCTTTATGCGACGGGCATGCTTCCACCCGATGAAATTTCATATCTACGGGGCTACCTTGCTTTCGTAAATTCGGTTGAGCCGGATTTTATAGCGCGCGTTAAGCGAAAATTTGGCGGTGAGCTAATCAACGATCTCTTGCTAGTCGAACCCACCACGAGAAAGACCTATGGTAACGGCCAGTAGCATCAACAACAACGGTCACAAATAACTGCCATGCACTTCGGTTCGCTTTAAGGACGAATAGGCACGTTCGGGTTATACCCAACTCCTGTAGTAAACGCATCGTGTGTCCGCTGTTCCCGCACATGGGAGAATAATCAGCCGGGCTCGATCCCGGTCAGGCGCGCGTAGCGGGCGCGGTGGGCGGCTTCGTTGCCGTATTGCGCGCCCAGCGCCATGGCGCGCTTGAGGTAGAGCCCGATATCGTGTTCGTCCGTAAAACCGATCGCGCCGTGCATCTGGATCGCCGACTTGCAGACATTGAGCGTCGCGGCCGAAGCCTTGGACTTTACGGCCGAGGCCATGGCCGCGTCGCCGCGGCCCGAATCCCACGCCGTCGCCGCCTGGAACAGCAGCGAACGCGTCGTCTCCACTTCGATATAGTCATTGACCGCGCGGTGTTGCAGCGCCTGGAAGCTGCCGATCGGCCGGTCGAACTGCTCGCGCACCTTGAGATATTCGACCGCCACGTCGAGCGCCTGGCCCATCACGCCGAGCATCTCCGCGCTCAGGCACAGCAGCATCCGGTCGAGGGTTTCGCCGGCCAGCGCCGGCGCCCGGTTGGTGCCCGCCACCACGTGGCCCGCCGGCGCCGCGACGCCGCTCATGCGCAGCGCGCCAAAGCCGTCGCCGTCGACGGTCGCCGTGGTCTCGATGGTCAGCCCGTCGGCGTCGGCCGGCACATAGCACATGATCTCTCCGCTTCGGCCCAGGGCTGTCACCAGGAATCCGTCGGCGGCTGCGGCCGACGCGACGAACCGCTTCTCGCCCGCGAGGCGGTACCCATCACCATCGGTGGCCGCGACGGTTTCCGGCGCGCGATCGACCGCGTGCGCGCTTTCCGCCATGGCGGGCGTCACGATGGTCTCGCCCGCCGTGATGCGCGCCAGCAAATTCTCGCGCAGTTCGGCGCTGTCGCCGTCGGCGATGGCGCGCGCCGCCACCGCGCCCGCGCCCACCGGGTCCGTCATCAGCCCGCGCCCGGCCTGTTCGAGCACCAGCGCAAGCTCGGTCATGCCGAGGCCGAAGCCGCCGGCCTCTTCCGGCGTCAGGATGGCGAACCAGCCGGCTTCCGCGATTTCATTCCACAGCGCGCGGTCGAGGCCGTCGGCCTCGCGCAGCGCCCGCACCCGGTCCGGCCCCGCGCCGCGCTCGACCAGCGTTACCGCGCTGTCCTGCAAGAGCTTCTGTTCGTCGGAAAGAAGGAGTTCCATGGCTTGTTCTAACTTTTTGCGGTTGCCGCTTCGGGTTGCGTCTCGAAATCGTCGGCGACGCTGGCGCGCAGCACCTGTTTCTGAATCTTGCCGCTGCTGGTGCGGGGCAGGGCGTCGATGAAACGCACGAATTTCGGTTTCTTGTAGCTCGCGATGCAGTCGCGGCAATGATCGATCAGGGCCTCGGCGCCGACCTCGCCGCCGTCTTCCAGCTCGACGAACGCGAACACGGATTCGCCGAACTCGGGATCGGGCACCCCGATCACGGCGGCGTCGGCGACCGCATCGTGCGAGGACAGCGCCAGTTCGACCTCTTTCGAGTAAATGTTCAGCCCGCCGGACACGATCATGTCCTTGGCGCGGTCGACGAAATAGAGATAGCCGTCCTCGTCCTGGCGGAACACGTCGCCGGTGCGGATCCAGCCCTCGGGAAGGATGGTCTCCGCGTTGGCCTCGGGACGCTTGTAATATTCGCGCATGGTCAGCCCCTCGCCGGGCATGCCGCAGCGCACCAGCACCTCGCCGGCCTCGCCGGGGGGCACATCGACCAGGTTCTCGTCGACAATGCGAATCTCGACGCCCGGCACCGGGCGGCCCACCGACTCGCCGTGGGTGGCCTGCTCCTCGGGGCGCAGGTTCGCGACGAAACCGGACTCGGTCTGGGCGTAGAAGCTGTAAATATTCAAGTCGGGCAACGCCTTCAGGAGCCGTTGCTTGAGCGGCATCGGGAATACCTCGCCGGTCGCCATGATCGAGCGCAGCGTCTTGCACGCCTCCGGCCGGCGTTCGATCTCCGGCGCCAGAATGCGCATGATGGTGGGGACGCCGCCGACGATGGTTATGCGCTCGCGCTCGATCAGATCGACCGCCTCGCGCGGATCCAGACGCGACATAATCACGATCGCCGATCCGGTGCAGAACATGTTGGCGACGCGGCCGAGCCCGGTGCGGTGCGCCATGGGCGAGGTCACCAGGGTGCGGTCCGCGCCGGTCATGCCGCATTCGACCGGGTTCATCATCCCGTGCACGATCACCATGTTGCGATGGGTGGCGATGGCGCCCTTGGGCCGGCCGGTGGTGCCCGACGTGTAGCCGATCGCGCAATCGTCGTCGTAGGGGGGCAAAGGCGGCGGGTCCTCGGGCGCGCCGGCGGCGATCATTCCCTCCATGCCCAACTCGCCGGCGGCCGGCGCGTCGATGGCGATCATGCGCGGGTTGGAGAGGTTGCGCGCCGCTTCGCGCGCGGCGTCACGGAACTCCGGCGCGAAGAAGATGATATTCGGCTCACAATCCTCGAAGATGAACGTGACTTCCTGGGTGGTCAGCCGCGTCGAGATTGGCACGATCAGCCCGCCGGCCAGCATCACCCCGGCCATCGCCTCGACCAGCTCGGCCGAGTTGGGCAGATAGAGCGCCACCCGGTCGCCTCTTTTCAGCCCCTCGTCGAACAGGGCGTTGGCGAGCCGGTTGGCGCGCGCCTTCAGCTCGCCGAACGTGATGCGTCTGTCGCCGCAGATCACCGCCTCGCGGTCCGGATAGCGCATCGCGCAATCCTTCAGCATCACGCCGAGGTTCATCGCTCGTCCCCTCCCTCAAAAAAGGGGACTGTCCCCTTTTTTTCGGTGGTCATCACGCCGGTTCGAAGGCGAAATAGTTGATGTCGTCGGACAGGGTCTCCCATGCCACCTTGACCTTCATGCCGACCTTCACGTCGTCGGCCTTGATGTTGATCAGATTGCCGATGATGCGCACGCCCTCGTCGAGCTCGATCAGCCCGACCAGATAGGGGGTCCGGTCGGCGAAGCCCGGCGGGCCCACATAGGTGTCGGTGTAGGAATAGAGCGTGCCCTTGCCGGACGTCTTCTGCCAGCGCAGGTTCCGTTTACCGGTGCGCACGCTGCAGGTGCGCGGCCAGAACTGATAGCGCCGCGAGACCGGATCGTATTGCAGCCAGAGCTGCTTCTTCTTCGCGCCGTCCCAGAACGGCTGCGAGCATTCGGTCGGTTTCGGCACCGGGCGGGGGGTTACCTTGGTGTTCATTGCTGCTGCTCTCTGACTCTAGTTTACCAGGACCATGGCGGTCGCCGAGCCCCAGTTGCGGCCGTAGGGGATCACGCCGATCCCAGTGACCAGGGCATTGCGCGGGCTCGGCACCTGCCGCCGTCCCGCTTCGCCCATGAGCTGGCGCACCGCCTCGACCAGATTGAGATTGCCGCCGGCGAGCCCGGGCTGGCCGCAGCCGATCTGGCCGCCGCCGGTGTTGATGGGCAGATCGCCCTTGGGTCCGAGATCGGTATCGCGCAGGAACTGCGAGCCCTGGCCCCGCTTGCAGAAACCCATCTGTTCGAGCTTCAGCATCACCGCGATCAGGAAATCGTCATAGGGGTGCACCATGTCGATGTCCTTGGGCTTCAGCTTCGCTTTTTTCAGCGCGTCCGGCCCGGTGACCGAATGGCCGGTCTCCGTAATGTCGGGCGTCTGGTTGGCGCCGTTGAAATTGGTGATCTCCGAGTACGACAGCGGATAGACCCGGTTGGTGAAGCCGAGCCGGCGCGCGCGGCTGGTCTTCATCATCACCAGCCCGTTGGCGCCGTCGCAGAACATCACCGAATCCAGCAGCCTGAGCGGCGACGACACCTGACGCGAGTTCAGATAATCGTCGATCGTGATCTTCTTGCGGAACGGCTCGTAGGCGCACTTGTTGTGCACCGCGCCGTTGCGTTGGGCCACCGCCAGCGCGCCGAGCCCGGTGAAGTCGAGATCATACTGCGCGCTGTAGCGGTTCATCAGCAGGCCGAACGCGCCGGGCGGCCCCATGATGCCGGTGGGCTCCCAGAACTCGTTGCGATAGGAGCCGTAATTGACCCGGTTCTGGGTCGAAGGCGCGTCGGTGCCGATCAGCATCACCGTTTCACACAGCCCGTTCTGGATCGCCATCGCGGCGCGCGCGACATTGCCCGTGGCCGAAGCGCCGCCCAGATCGGTGGTCTGCAGCCAGGTCGGTGTCTGACCCAGATAGTCGGCGCAATAGTTCGACCAGAACGGGTTCGAGCATTCCGACAGCGGCACCGTGAAGGACAGCCCGTCGAAATCGGACGGTCCCATCTTGGTCTTGCGGTAAAGCTCCTCGGCCACCTCCGCCGACAGTTCGTAGGCGGATTTGCCGGTGCGCCGGCCGATCTTGGTTTCGGCGTAGGCAACGATGCAGACATCCTTGTCCGCGAGAAAATTCTTTGCCATGTGTTTTGCGATCCTTCTCCGGTTTTCGCTCTATTGTCCCTTGAACTTCGGCGTGCGCCGTTCGGCGAACGCGCTCAACCCCTCGGCGCGGTCCTCCGACCAGGTCAGCAGATAGGAGATATCCGCCTCCTGCTGGAAGCCCTGGGTCAGCGTCATGTCCAGGCCGCGGTCGATCGACTGTTTGGACATCATGATCGAGAGCGGCCCGATCTTCGACATCGCCTCGACGATCTCGCGCGCCTTGGTCAGCGCCTGGCCCTTGGCCACGGCGTGGTTGACGATGCGGTACTCCTTGGCCTCGGCGGCGCCGATGCGGCGCGCGGTCCAGATCATTTCCTTGGCCAGCGCGGCGCCGATCAGGCGCGGCAGGTTCTGGGTGCCGCCGGCGCCCGGGATCAGATTGTGGCGGCCTTCGGGCAGACCGAACTGCGCCGCCTCGCCGGCGACGATCATGTCGCCGAACATGGCGAGTTCGAAACCGCCGCCCAGGCAATAGCCTTCGACCGCCGAGATCACCGGCTTGGTGTAGCCCTGGACGTATCGGAACAGCAGCCGGTTCTTGCGCGTGTTGTAGCGCGCCCGGTAATTGTCGTAACGGTCCTGCGGCCGGTCGGAGAAACCGGAAAGATCGGCGCCGGCGCAAAACGCACGCTCGTTGCCCTGGAAGATGACCGCGAGGATTTTGCGGTCAAGCTCAACCTCGGCCATCGCCTCCATGATCTCGCCGGCCATGTCTTCGTTCATGGCGTTGAGCTTTTCCGGCCGGTTGAAGGTGATTTCCAGCGCGCCCTTGCGTTTGGCGGTCAGGATCAGCTTGTACTTGCTCTTGGCCGTACTTTTTGCCTTCGTCGCCTTGGTCGCCTTCTTGCGCGCCGGTTTCTTTGCGGTCGCGGGTTTGCGTGCCATGTCCGTCCTCTCATCCTTTGGTCGGGTCCGATGCGCGCGAGGCCGGCCATTGGACGTGGCGCGGTCTCGGGTCGCGATCGGATTTTGGAATTCGTGCCCCCGTTTAGGGCCGGCGTTCAGCGCCGGCGCGTTAGTCCGAAATACTGGTGGGCGCGGCGAGACGTGTCAAGCTGGGCTGGGGTCGGTGGCGTCTCGATTTTCGTTTAAAAATGTCCTTGCGGGTCCAGCCCCAACAAATGTTGGCCGCACGTGGTGCTGACGATGCTCCAGTTAAGCGTTATGTGATGGGACATTGCGTGAATGTCGCGCCAGGCGCGCTCCACCCGGTTGCCTATGTTGATGCCGGTCGCGCCGGTGACGTTGTAAAGCTCGTCGATGGCCGTAACCACCTGCTTCATCAGATAGCCCTGGGTCAGCCGGTTGCGGATGCGGATTTCCTGGGTGATTTCCCGTCCGGCATCGGCGGCGGCGTGGGTTTCTTCCAAATCGCGCAAGAACATCAGCTTGCCCGAATCCACCGCCGCGCAGGCGCAGGCGATGGCGGACTGAACGGCGGCGAATTCGGCCATGTTTTCGCCGGATCGCATGCCGCGTGTTTTTTGTACCATGGCTGTCTCTATGAACGCGTCGATGGCGCCCTGGAGCGCGCCGAGCGCCGGCGTGGTGATGGCGGTGGGAATGCCGGCGAACATGGGAATTGAGTAGAGCGGCTTCCCACTGACCTGATATCCCGGCGAATTTCCCGACATGACATCGGCGAACATGAGCCGCCGGTGGGTCGGTACGAACACATCCTCGCAAACAATGCTCTTGCTGCCGGTGGCGGCCAGCCCGTTGGTGAACCAATCGTCATCGAGGGTGTAATCCGCCGCCGGCACCAACACGAAGCCCGGCGCCGTTGCGCCGCCCGGCCCCGCGCCCGGGAACCGCACGCCCAGCAGGCCCCACTGACCGTGATCGCATCCACTGGAATATGGCCAGGATCCACTGATCGTCCAGCCGCCGTCGACCGGCTTTGCCTCCGCAACCGGCCCGTAAGAGCCGTAGGTGATGGCCCCGGAATCCTCGCCCCACACGTCTTCCTGGGCTTGCGGCGGAAAGCCCGAGATTATCCACTGGTGCGTGATGCCCAGGCCACACACCCAGGCCGTCGACGTGCAGCCCTGGCCGATCAGGCTGTTGACGCGCACCACCATGCCGAAATCATATTCAAAACCACCGAAACGCTCCGGCTGCAAAATGCGAAAAAAACCGGCCTCACGCAGGGCCGTAATGATCTCGGGTGAGATCATGCGCCGTTGTTCGGCGGCATCCGCCTCGGCTCGTATGGCCGGGATCAGTGCCCGCGCGCGCTCCACCAGGTCTTCGCGAGATACCTTGACCATGGTTTTGGGCGCGTCCTGGTTTTCGACGGTCGTTGCCATCTTCAGGCGCTCCCTTAAGCGAAAATGGTGATGAGCCTAAGCAAGTGTGTTTACCACTGCATACGGTGTCAACGATCTTCGGGTCGATGCCCGAAATCTAAACCCACCGTATTCAGCCAAGTGGGCCGGAATGACTGGCGCGCGGCGGATTTT
>CAZPMO010000127.1:0-13785 GCA_964587515.1 uncultured Rhodospirillaceae bacterium
CCCTCTCCCGCTTGCGGGAGAGGGAGGGACCCGCCGCACAGCGATGGGAGGGTGAGGGAGCGCTCCTACGCCGCCCCCGCGTACGCCTTGCGCTGGCCGGCCTGTTCCATCAGGGGCAGGACCTGGTCGATCCATTGCTTGATCTCGGTCTTGTAGTCGACCCAGGACAGCAATATGCCGTCGATGCCGAGCGCCGACAGCCGGTCCATTTCCTCGACAATCTGCTCGGCGGTGCCGACCAGCGGATAGCCGCCGTGGCCGGCGATGAAATGGCGGCGGAAGCCGTCCAGTTCTTCCGGCGTCAGGGTCTTGGATTCGATCTCGAAAATCGACAGCAGATTGTTCACCGCCTCGTAATCGCCCTTGGTCCCGACATAATATTCGAGATAGTCGCGGGCCTCCTTTTCGGTATCGCGGCACACCACATAGCCGTGGATCCAGCTCTGCACCTCGCGCCCCATATCGCGCGCCATGCCCTTGAGATTATCGATCTGCGCCTTGCCGGCCTCGAAATCGTCATGGTTGCGCAGGATCACGAAATTCATGTCGCAATGGGTCGCGGCGAAGCGCTGTCCGGCCTCCGATCCACCGGCGTTCATCACCGGCGGAAAAGGCCTCTGCAGCGGTTTGGGTTGGCTCCAGACATTCTTGGCGTGGAAATATTTGCCCTCGAAATCGAACTCCTCCTCGGCGCTCCAGATCTTGCGCAGGAAATCCAGCCATTCGGCGGCGTATTCGTAGCGTTCCTCGTGGAGGCGCCAGTCGGCGCCGAACATTTCGAACTCGTCCTTGAACCAGCCGCATACGATGTTCAGCGCGAACCGGCCGCCCGAGATGTGATCGACGGTGACCGCCTGCTTGGCGGCCGCGATGGGATGGGTCAGCGGCACGTGGGTGGTCGCGAACACGGCCGGGCAATCGGTCAGCGCGCCGACACCGGCCGCCCAGGTGTATGATTCGAAGGTGCGGTTGTTGAAATTGCTGGGACCGCCATAACCCTTCCAGCGCCCGACCGGCAGCAGCGCCTCAAGCCCCGCCTCGTCGGCCATGCGGATGACGTCCTTGGTATCCGACCAGTTCATTTCCCACGCGCCCTCGGCGGTGGTGATGGTCGAGCCATGCGAGCAGTTGAACGCCATCGCGCCCAGTTTCATACGGTTTTCGCTATAAAGCGGATTGGTGCTGGAGCCGTTGTTCATTTCATTATCCTCCTTGCACGTCCGGCCTTCTGGCCGTTGTTGTGATGTGCCGGTCCCGTGCCATAATTAAGGGCGACGCAACCGGTCGCGTTCAAGGATAGCGCAAAAATCAAGAGGGGAGAACGCCCATGGCCTATATCGACTGGATGATCAAGGGACCTAAATTCACCGTCTGCAACTGCGCCTGGGGTTGCCCGTGCGAATTTAGTGCGCCTCCGACCCAAGGCAATTGCGAGGGGCAGGAAGCCATGTTGATCGAAGAGGGCTGGTTCGGCGACGTGCGCCTGGATGGGCTGATTATCGGCGCGTCGTTTCGCTGGCCGGGGGCTGTTCACCTGGGACATGGTGAAGTTCAGGGATTCATTGACGCGCGCGCCGAACAGCCCCAGATCGACGCGCTGTTCAAGATTCTCGGCGGTGAGGAACAGGATCCCACCACGGTGTTCAACATTTACGGCTCGACCATCGAGAGGGAATACGATCCCGTGTTCGCCGAGATGGAGTTCGCTTGCGACCTGGAGGCGCGCACCGCGCGGTTCAAAGTGCCCGGCCATCTCGAAATGAATCTGGAGCCGCTGCGCAACCCGGTCACCGGCGCCGAACAGCGCACCCAGATCAGCCACGGCACCGGCTTCGAATTCAATTCGGCCGAGATGACCAACGCGCATTTCACCGGCGACGGCGAAATCAAATTCGCCCACGACAATTGCTACGGCGCCATTTTCCATGTCGCCTATGGCCCACACGGGCTGATGCCCGACTGAGTAATCAGTTCGCGTCGCTGAATTGCGGCGGTGGGTCGACGGCGCGGGCCGCGAAGTGGGGCATGACCTCCTCGGCGAACAGGCGCAGCGACGCCTCCGCCATGTCGCGCGGGGTGGTCCAGGTGTTGGCCTGGAGAGAGGCCATCTCGAAGCCGCCGACCGCCTCGTCGAAAGCTTCGATCATGTCGCGGATTTCGTCCGGCGCGCCGGTCCAGACAATATTGGCGGCGCGCTGCTGATCGGAATTGGTGTTGCGCATCGCTTCCAGCATTTTGGGATGGTTGGGATAATCCTTCGACGTGGTGCCGGTTCCCCATTCGCCGGCGGCTTCGACGAGATATCGCAGGTGCCGGTCGGAGGGTTCGCGATAGAAATCCACCGCCTTCCTGCCGTCGCGCGCGCAATACATCTGGAATGTCATCATCACATAGCCGTCGCCGGCATGGCCGGCGGCGCGCCAGTTCTCCCGGTAGAGACCGATGAGATCGCGCATCTGGGCCGCGTCGCGCGGGATCGACATGATCCAATAGCCGAGCCGCCCCGCATTCTCGAACGATTGCGGGCTCGACGTGGTGGCCGTCCAGAAGGGCGGGCGGGGTTTCTGGGTCGGGCGCGGCAACGAGGTGACGTTTTCGAACGCGTGGAATTCACCGGCTTCCGTGACGTTCTCTTCCATCAGAAGGCGGCTGATCTGGGCTAATCCTTCGTCGAAGCGCGCCCGGCTTTCGTCCAACGAACGGCCGAAGCGGCGAAACTCATGGGGCAGGAAGGCGCGCGCGAAACCCGGCTGCATCCGCCCGTTCGAGATCGCGTCCAGCATGCCGATCTCGCCGGCCACCTTCAGCGGGTTGTTAAAAATCGGCAGGATCGCGCCCGGCACCAGTTTCGCCGTCGCGCTGCGCTGCGACGCCGCGGCCAGGAACACCACCGGGTTGGTGGAATAGCCGCCATAGCGATGAAAATAATGTTCGACGGTTCGGACATGGCAATAGCCCAGCTCGTCGCACAGCCCGACGAGGTCTAGCGACTCGGTCCAGTAATCCACCGCCGACTTCTCGTCCGGCCCGGCGTCAGGGAAGAATTGAAGTCCGAATTTCATTGTCCGCCTTCCCATTGAGGGCCGATGCGCGATGGGCGATTATGGGCCCAGCCACGCATCCCTTCAATCGCCTGGGAAATGGAACGATGGCCGACCTGGTGCTCGCACTCGCGACCTCGCACAGCCCGATGCTGGGCGGCACCGAGGACGATTACCTGCTGCATGCCGAACGCGACAAGGCCAATCCCAATATTCTCGACAAGAACGGCGACCCCTGCCGCTACGAAGACCTGCTGGCGGCGGCGGATCCGGCGATGGCCCATGAGCTTACGCCCGATGTGGTCGCGCGCCGGGTCAAGACGTGCCAGGACGGCATCGCCCGGCTGGCGGGCACGCTGGCGGCGGCGGAGCTCGATGCCCTGATCATTGTCGGCGACGACCAGGGCGAGCAGTTCCTCGAAGACAACATGCCGGCAATGCTGATCTATTGGGGAGAGACCATCGACAACGACGTTCTGCCCTTGCCCAAGGACGCGCCGGACTTCTGGCGGCGCGCGCGGTCGCAGTTTCATGAGCCCGACGCGCGGCGCACCTATCCGGTCGCCTCCCGGCTCGGCCTTCATCTGATCGAGAGCCTGGTCGATGACGGCTTCGACATCAGCCATTCGCGCGCCTTGCCGCGTTCCGGCGGAGAGGGGCACGCCTTCGGTTTCATCCATCGCCGGCTGATGGGGGGAATGGGGGAGAAAATCGTTCCCATCGTGCCGGTGGCGCTGAATACCTATTTCCCGCCGAATCAGCCGACGCCCGCCCGCTGCCATGATCTGGGCCGTGCCCTTGCCCGCGCCGTCGCACAGTGGGGCACACCGGGGCGGGTCGGTATCGCGGCGTCGGGCGGGCTCAGTCACTACACTGTGGACGAGGATCTGGACCGTGGTCTGATGACCGCCATTCGCGATCGGGATGCCGACGCGATCCGCGCCATCCCCCGAAACAAACTGAATTCCGGCAATTCGGAAATCCGGAACTGGATTACGGTGGCCGGCGCGGCGGAGGGGCTTAGGCCCGTGTGGCAGGACTATGCACCCTGCTATCGTTCCCCGGCCGGAACCGGTTGCGGGATGGGTTTCGCCGAATGGTCGTAATATCAAGGACCGCTGGTATTACGTAACGAAACCGTTGCAAAGCGTTACAAAATCTTACCCGACGGCAAAACTTCCACGGTATTTACACGCTATAGTCTCGCTGTCTTTCAAGTCCCGGCGGGTTGAGTTCGCCGGGTCCTTATGCGGGGACGCGCCGGCTCCGGCGCAGCGTATTTTGCGGCGGTTCCCTTTGAGTATGAGTACGAGTTGGCGTTGTTCCCGCTCCAAGGATTACAGGAGGCTCGCCAGGATGTCGGATAACGACCACAAGACCCCCATCGTCGGCCAGAGCAGAAAACCGGTGGCCTGCTCCACATATGGCGACATCGATGATCTGCCAGCCGATTCAAAAGAAACGTCGTATCACACGATGCTTCAGATCTCTTTGTCGCTGATGGGGTTTGTCGACGCGGAACTTCGCCAGGCAATCACCGAAAATACGGATTCGGCCGACAGGCTCGGCGCGATGCTCACCGTTATCCACGAGGTCACCCACGACCTCGAAGCGCATCGCCGCTTTGTCGAGGCCGGCTAGTCCTCCGATACGTCGGCGGTGAACATATAACCTTCGCCGCGCACGGTCGTGATGATTTTCGGGTTTTTCGCGTCCGCTTCTATCTTGCGCCGCAAGCGCGCAATCTGAACGTCGATCGCCCTGTCATAGGGCTCCCATTTTCGTCCCGAGACGAGATCCAGCAACCGGTCACGCGACAAAACCCGCGACGGGTTGCGGACGAACGCTTCCATTAACTGAAATTCCAGCGTCGTCAGCCTGACCTCGACGCCGTCGGCGCCGATCAGCACGCGGCGCATGAGATCGAACCCCCAGTCGCCGAACCGCAAATTCACACCGCCGCCGTTCCCGCTTCCACCGGTACGTTCCAGCCGCCGCAATATGCTGCGCGATCGCGCCAGCACTTCCCGCAGGTGATAAGGCTTGGGGATGTAGTCGTCCGCGCCGAGTTCGAGTCCGACCACGCGGTCGACGACTTCGCCGCGCCCGGTGAGGATCATCAGCTCGGCATTGGATTTCTCCCGAACCTCGCGCGCCAGGATCAACCCGTCTTCGCCCGGCAGGCCGAGATCGAGCAGCACCAGGTCGACCGTACCCAGGCTCAGGGTCTCTCGCATCTTCGCGCCGCCTTCGACCGCCGTGACCTCGAAACCCGCCTCATCCATATACGCGGCGAGCGGCGCGCGGACGTCGGGATCGTCTTCGACGATCAAAATATGATTCCTGTCATCTGTCATATCGCGGTCGGTGGCCTGATTTATTCTCAATCATGTTTTCAGCGAAAAACTGAACGCAAAGGCGCTACCATATATGGTGTAGTCCAGTCTTTTCGTCCAGTACAGCGCGTATTCCAATGGCGCCCGCGCGGATGTCGCGGCGGTGGTCAGTCCGCCGCCGCGAAAGGATCACCGTAGCGAAGAAATTCCAGGGTGCTTCCCTGGAACCAGGGCTCCTCGGCAAGCCTTTCGTATCGTTTGGTGCCAAGCGCCGCCGCGCGCTCGGGCGAATCGAAAGCGGAATCATCGGCGATGTAATGAAGCGCGAGGTGCGTCCAGGGCTGCGGCTCGCCGTCCTCGATCAGGAACCGGCGGCACATCAGCCAGTCCTTGCACTTCAACAGGGCCGGCACGTGATCTTCGGTATACCAGCCGTTGAATTCATCGGCGCCTTCGTCGGGAACACTGTAAAACACCGCGTACAGAATAGGCGCGTCGAGCGGGTCCACGTCGAGACCGTCGCGGCGCAAATCGCTGATTTCATTTCCAATATAACGCGAATAGCCTCGGAGATTGGCCTGCATCCAGCGCGTCTCGGTATTGGGATGCTCCACGATCGCGGTATAAGGATCTGAATCGAGTACGCCCTCGTTCTCCATTTCATAGACAACAAGATAGTTCTCGCGCGCCGCATCCTTGTAGCGCTGCGCGCCCAGGAATCCGGGAACGGCCATGCGCACCGGGATCTGATGGGTGTCGTACCAGTTGTTGAACCGGTCTTCCCAATCGATTTCCGGTGACATCTCGGCGAATAGTATGGTGCCGCCCTTCATGCCCCTTTCCGCGAACCGTGATTGCCCTGCGCCATATCCTGTAATTTTCCGTTCCTGCGATCAAGGGGACATTTGCAAAGGACGGGCTTCCCCTCCGACCCGCCTTGCGCGATAAACACCGGTAACCGACGACAAGCCGAACATGATGGGGGGCATGATGGAAATTCGCAAGCTGTTCACCTGCGTCGAGGAAACGCGCTCGGAGATGGGCCAGACGCCGGACGAGCCGTTGCGCAAGGTCGCGGTGGTGGCGGTGGTGAAAAACCCGCATGCCGGCAAGGGCTACGTCGCCGACCTGTCCGACCTGACCGAGGCCAGCACCGCGATCGGCGAGCGCATCGCCACGATGGCGGCGGAACAAATGAAGCCATATACGGTCGACAGTTACGGCAAGGCGGCGCTGATCGGCAGCGACGGCGAACAGGAGCACGGCGTCGCCATGTTGACCACGGTATACGGTAACGCCATGCGCGAAGCGGTGGGCGGCGGCAAGGCCTGGATCTCGTCTCTCACCAAACGGGCCCGGCCAGGCGAGATCATCGACATCCCGTTGGCCCACAAGGACGCGCTCTATGTGCGCTCGCATTATGACGGCATGACGGTGATGGTGCCCGACGCGCCGCTGGCCGACGAAATCGCGATCATCTGCTGCGTCGCCAATCGCGGCCGGCTGAACCACCGGGTCGGCGGGCCCAGCAAGGACGACATCATCGGCGAAGACGGGCTGAATTAAGGGAGAAAACCATGAGGACCGCGATCGTCAATATCAAGACCATCGTCACCGGCGACTGGCGGAAACCGTTCGCGAACGGCGACGCCATCGTGATGAATAACGGGCGGATAGCAAAGGTCGGTACCGCCTCGGCGGCGGAGCTTCGCAAATGCGACGTGGTGCTCGACGCCGGCGGCATGACCGCGATGCCGGGAATGATCGATTCGCAGGTCCACATCGCGTTTGGCGATTACACGCCGCGCCAGCGCGCCATCGGTTTCCTGGAAAGCTATCTGCATGGCGGCACCACCACCTCGATTACCGCATCCGAGGTCCACGTGCCTGGCCGGCCCAGCGATGTCGACGGGGTGAAGGCGCTGGCCGTGGCGGCGAAGAAATGTTTCGACAATTATCGGCCGGGCGGCATGCGCGTCCACGGCGGCGCGATCCTGCTGGAACCCGGCCTGAAACAGAAGGATTTCGACGAGATCGCCAAGCAGGGCATCTGGCTCGCCAAGGCCGGGTTCTCCAAGGTCAAAACGCCCTATGAGTACACCCCGTTGGTGCGCATGGCGCAAAAGGCCGGCATGATCGTGAACGTCCATACCGGCGGCGCCTCGATCCCCGGCTCGTCGCCGATCACCGGCGACCATTTGCTCCACATGCGTCCCGACGTCTCCTTTCACGTCAATGGCGGACCGGTGGCGATGCCCGACAAGGATTTCATCCGCGTCATCCGGGAAAGCGAGATCGCCCTGCAGATCTGCCAGGCCGGCAATATCCGCACCGCGGTGATGTGCCTGAACCTGGCGGTCGAAAACGACGTCTATGACCGTTTCCTGATCGCCACCGACACCCCCACCGGCACCGGCATGATGCCCTTGGGGATGATCAAGTCGGTGGTGGAAATGGCGTGCCTCAGTGAATTCTCGGCCGAAATGCTGATCGCGGCGGCGACCGGCAATGTCGCGGAAACCTATCGGCTGAACTCAGGCTTCATCAAGCGCGGCAAGGACGCCGACGTGCTGCTGATCGACGCGCCATTGGGCGGCAGCAAGCGCCAGGCGCTGGACGCCATCAAGAACGGCGACTATCCGGCCATCGGGGCCTGCTTCACCGACGGTGTGCCGCGCTTCGTCGGCCACAGCCGCAATACCCCGCCGCCGACCCGCAAGGTAAAGCTGGTCCGCAACAACCAGCCCAACATTTTCGACCCCGGAAGGCACACCATCTAAGGCAACAGCACGGTCGATCCGGTTGACACGGTCATTGTTCGTCCATAGAATTCATTTGTGGACGGAATGTCCACTCTGTGTACACATGAGCCGAATGCCGGAATGACCGTCGAGCCCGCCGTGAAGTCCATCCGCGCCGTCGAGCGTGCTATCGATGTGCTCAACTGTTTCAGCCGCGACAATCCGGTTCTCAGCGTCACCGATTTGCAGCACATGTTGCGGCTCAGCCGGCCGACCCTTTACCGACTGCTTCATACGCTCGAAAAAAAAGGCCTGGTGCGCTCGCATGGAGAGCCCCGGCGGTATGAACTCGATTTCGGCGTGGTCGAGATCGGCGGTTCCTGGCTCGGCAAGGGCGATCTGGCGCGCACCGCGCAGCCGTTCCTGGCGGAGCTGTGGCGAGCTACCGACGAGACGGTGGCGCTGCTGGTGCCGGCGCCGCCCGGCGAAAAGATCTGCGTCACCGAAATCCAGAGCCGCCAGCCGCTGACATTCACCCGGGGAGCCGGGTTCAGGGAGTCGGTGAGAATGGGCTCGTCGGGCAAGGTGATGTTGGCCCATATGGAATCCGAACAGGTCACCGCCGCGCTGGCCGGTCTCGATGACGATGCGGGGCGGGCGGCGCTGGCCGCCGACCTGGAGGCGATACGGCGCGACGGCTTCGCGGTGTCGTCGGGCGAAATTCTCGCCGGAGCGATCGCCATCGCCGCGCCGGTGTTCGACGGGACCGGCGCGATCGCGGCTTCGGTCTGTGTCTTCGGACCCGAGGCGCGGTTGAAAGGCGCGACCAGGGAACAGTGCGTGCGGCGGGTTTGCGCCGCCGCGCGAAATTTATCGGTCGCCATCGGCCACCGCCCCGAAACGGCGGCCGCCGAAGCCGCCGAATAGGAACGGATAGAGAGGAGAAACGGCATGGACGGCACGACGGTAACCGGCGATTTCACCTCCCTGGTGGACGACCGCGTCGACGAGGGCATGTTCCGCATCGATCGCTCGATCTACTGCGACCGCGCCGTGTTCGAGGCCGAAATGCGCAATATCTTCGAGGGATCGTGGATATTCCTGTGTCACGAGGGCCAGGTCGCCAAGCCCGGCGATTACTTCGCGACCGAGATGGGCCGCCAACCGGTCTTCATCAGCCGCCAGCAGGACGGCTCGCTGGCCTGCTTCATCAACGCGTGCTCCCATCGCGGCGCGATCCTGACGCCGTTGAAACAGGGCCATGCGAAGGTGCTGACCTGCCGCTTCCACGGCTGGTCGTTCAACTGCGATGGACGATGCGTCCAGATCAAGAACCAGGACACCGGCTTTCCCCAGGACGATTTCGATCGGGCGCATTACAATCTGCGTCCGATCGCGAAGCTCGAAAGCTATCGCGGCTTTATTTTCGGGTCGTTGAGCGCCGACGTCCCGAGCCTCGAGGATTATCTCGGCGCGACCAAAATCTTCATCGACCTGCTGGCCGACCAGTCCGCCGACGGGCTGGAGGTGGTGCCCGGCTCGTCGACCTATATGATCCGGGGCAACTGGAAGCTTCAGGCCGAAAATGGCGTCGACGGTTACCATGTCTCGACCGTCCACCGGGTATTCGCGTCCACCATGATCAACCGCGAATCCAAGGGCGAGTTCACCGGCATGAAAAAAACCGAGGCCGGTCGCATCGTTGGCCAGGTCGTCTCGCACGGCTACGATCTCGGCGGCGGCCACATGTCCATCGTCGCCCAGCACACCACGCCCGAGGTGCGCCCGATCTACGAAAAGAAGGAAGAGCTGGAGGCGCGCCTAAGCCCGGCCAAGGTCAACTGGATCCTCAATCGCGGCCGCAACCTGTATGTCTTCCCCAACGTATTGATCATGGACAACCCCTCGACCCAGATCCGTCTGATAAAGCCGATCACCCCTGACCTCTGCGAGGTTTCGGTCTACTGCGTCGCGCCGATCGGCGAGAGCAGGACCGCGCGCGCGGCGCGGCTCCGCAAGTTCGAGGATTTTTACCTCACCGCCGGCATGGCGACGTCGGACGACATCTCCGCGCTGGAGGACACCCAGGACGGCAGCTACGGCTTCACCGCGCCGTGGAACGAATTCACCCGCGGCATGGACGCCATGATCGAAGGCGCCGACGAGGAAGCCAAGGCGCTGGGCTTCACCCCCGCCTCCTCGTCGCCCGACTGGGAGCACGAGACCCTGTTCCACGGCATGTACCGCCACTGGCTGAAGCTAATGCAGAACGGGAGCAAGAATTAATGACAAAAACAACCGAGATAGACCTGCGGGCGGAAGTCACCGATCTGGTCTACCGCGAGGCGATGCTGCTCGACAGGCGTCGTTGGGACGACTGGATCGACCTCTATCTGGAAGACGCCGTCTATTGGGTGCCCGCCTGGGCCAGCGAGGAAGAAACCACCAACGATCCCGAGACCCAACTCAACCTGATCTATTTCCGTAATCGCGGCGGGTTGGAAGACCGCGTGTTCCGCATCGAGACCCGCGATTCATACGCCTCCTTTCCGCTGGAGCGCACCGTGCACGTGGTTTCCAACGTGCTGATCGAAAGCGCGAAGGGCGATGAGATCGAGGTCACCGCCAACTGCCTGGTCCATTCGTTCGCCAAGAAGGGCAGCCAGACGCGCGGCGGCATGTACGATTTCACGCTGCGCCGCGTCGATGGCGGGTTGAAGATCGCGCGCAAGAAGATCACCTTCATCGACGACAAGCTCGAAGGCCCGGTCGACGTTTATCATCTGTAACGGGCATCCGTAACGAGCATCTGTAGCGGGAGACCGATGCGCGCACTTTGTAAGACCGCGCCCGGCGAAGGCGGGATCGAATTACGCGATTGCGTATCCCGCGATCCCGGCACCGACGAAATTCGCATCCGCATGGCGGCGGCCGGCATCTGCGGCACCGACATGCAAATCTACCACTGGGCGCCGCGCATGGCGCGCCGCATGAAACTGCCGCGCATCCTCGGCCATGAAATCAGCGGCGTGGTCGAGGCGGTCGGCGCGGACGTCGCCAATGTCGCCATCGGCGATCACGTCAGCCTCGAAAGCCACATCTATTGCGGCGACTGCCGGCCGTGCCGTTTGGGGCGCGCCCATCTCTGCACGAACACCACCTATCCCGGTATCGATATTGACGGCGCGTTCGCCGAATACGCCACCGTGCCGGCGCGCATCGCCTGGGTGAACCCGCCCGGCCTGGCGCATGAGACGGCGGCGATGCTGGAGCCCTTCGGCATCGCGGTGCATGCGTGTCTCGAAGGGGCGGGTGTCGCCGGACTCACGGTGATGGTCAATGGCTGCGGCCCGATCGGGCTGATGAACGTGGCGGCGGCGCGTGCGCTCGGCGCGCAAACCGTGATCGCCTGCGACCTCAACCCGCTGCGCCTCGCGGCGGCGGAAAAGATGGGCGCCGACCGCGCCCTGAACGCGGCCGAGGACGATATCGCCAAAGCCATCGCCGATATGACCGGCGGTGACGGCGTCGATGTTGCGATCGAATATTCGGGCTCGGAAGCCGGTTTCCAGACTGTTTTTGAGTGTCTCGCAAAAGGTGGCGATCTGCGGCTGGTAGGCGCGCCGCCGGCCGCGATCCCGGTCGACTTCACCTACTGGCTGCTCAAATGTCCCAACATGCAGAATATCCATGGGCGGCGGATCTGGAAGACGTGGCGGCGCGCGACGCCGCTGATCTATGATGGCGCGGTCGATCTCGCCCCGGTGCGCAGCCACGTGCTGCCGCTGGCCGAGGCGCCGCGCGCTTTCGAGCTTATCCTCGCGGGCGAGGCGGTGAAGCCGATTCTGGTACCGGACGCGTAAGGTAGAACCATGAGCACCCACAACGTCACCCTGGTCTTCGAGGACGGCCGCACCGCGCGCATCGCCGCCGACGAGGCCGACACCATTTATATGGCCGCCCTGAAGAACCGCATCCGCATCGAGACAGATTGTCTCGAAGGGGCGTGCGCCACCTGCAAGGGGATCTGCACCCAGGGCACATACGAGCTGGACGATTACAGCGACGAGGCGTTGTCGGACGAAGAGGCGGCGCGGCGCGAAGTGCTGACCTGCCGCATGCATGTGACCTCGGACTGCGTGATCGAATACCCTTACGAATCCGCGCTCGCCATGAAAAGCGCGCCGGAGACGCGCCCGGGCCGCGTCGCCGGGATCGAGCGCGTCTCCGCCGCCGTGGTGCGTCTGGTCGTCGACCTGGACGATGACGGCGACGCGATGAGCTTCCTGCCCGGCCAGTATGTCCATCTCGGCGTGCCGGGGACCGAGGCGCGGCGCTCCTATTCCTTCGCCAATTCCCCCGGCGCGGTCGACCACATGGAATTCTACGTGAAACTGCTGGACGACGGGGTGATGAGCGATTATCTCGCCAACCGCGCCAAGGCGGGCGACGAGATGCCGGTCACCGGGTCGTTCGGACGTTTCTATCTGCGCCCGCCGACGCGCCCGATCCTGATGGTCGCCGGCGGCACCGGGCTGGCGCCCATGCTGTCCATGTTCGACCATATGGCGGACACCGGCGTGACCGGCCAGCCGATCCACCTGCTTTACGGCGCGAACACCCAGGAAGAGCTGTTCGCGCTTGAAAAACTGGAGTCGCTGGCCCCGATCGACTGCGCGACGGAGCTTTGCGTGGTCGAGGCCGGGCCGGGGTGGGACGGTCCCACCGGCCACGTCACCAACCTGCTGCGCCCTGAACTGATCCACGGCGGCGAGGTCGATGTCTATCTGTGCGGCCCTCCGCCGATGATCGAAGCCGCCGAGACCTGGCTGCTGGCCAACGGCGTCGAGGGCGGGCGCATCCACGCCGAGAAGTTCCTGGCCAGCTAACTTGCTGGCTCTATTTAGTTATTTGCTTCCCGCATCACAAAGAAAATTATTTCGAAAGATTTAATTAACCATCTTTCCGGTAGACAGCGGTGTTAAGGGGCATGTGCCATGGACGCTGCGGTTTCCGAAGAAAATACCGTCACCGAGCTCGACGAGCTCAGCCACGCGGAACTCCTGGTTCTATTCAACGAATCCGCCGTCACCATCCGTTTCGCCAAGGCTCAACAGTGGAAAACCCTGGGCTATGTGACGACGATTTTCGTCGCTTTCGTCGCGATCGCTTGGGGGGAGTTGCTCGAGGTCGGAAATCTCCGCTGGATCATCATCTCATCGTTTGTCGTCAGCGGATCGGGCATCCTCGCACTGATTATCTATCAATTCTGGCAGCGGACCGAACAGCGCAAACTCGAATTCATGTCACGGCAATTTTCCCGGATTTTCCAAAGGGTCCGAAACCTCAAATCCACTTCCGAAGCAAACCTTCATCGCTATACCCTGCTTTCCTTCATGGTCGGATTTCTGCTTTTCGCGAACGCCTTGACGTTTCTGATCCTGCTGAAATTTCTCCACCAATAAATCTCCGCCGCGTTCACCAACGTCATGTAGGGGCGGGTCCCCGACCCGCCCACTGGCTACGGCGTCACGCGGGGTGACAGAAATACAGCTTGATCGTTCGGCTTCGGGCGGGTCGGAGACCCGCCCCTACATTAAATTGCCAATCTGAGATGGCGTCCGCCGGGCGCGAGTTAGATTTTTACCGGCATTCCCGTCTCGAAGG
>CAZPMO010000128.1:0-13774 GCA_964587515.1 uncultured Rhodospirillaceae bacterium
GATACTGGATCACCTGTTCGACCGAGAACAGCATGTCGTCGAGCCGGCTATTCTGTTTCTCCGTGCCGTTGAGCCGCGCGATTACGGTCTGGTCCTTGGGATTGCCGAACTCGTCGGCGGTCATCATCCACGGTCCGAAACTGCCCGATTTCTCAAAATTCTTGCCGAGACCGAACTGGCGGTTGTGGCGCTGGAATTCGCGGACCGAACCCTCGTTGTAACAGGCATAACCGGCAACACGACCGAGCGCGTCTGCTTCGGAAATATAACGCCCGCCGCGTCCGATGATCACCGCAAGCTCGGCCTCGTAATCATAGGTCTGGGCGACATCGAGCCGGGGACAATGCATGGGCTGCAGATGGCCGACCTGGCTCGACGGCATGCGGAGAAAAATCTGTGGATGCTCGGCCGAGGTGGTGAGCCCGGTTTCCTCGATATGCAGCTTGAAATTCAGCGCCAGCGCCCAGATCGCCTGTGGCTCGGGGATAACCGATTCGAGACTCACGTCGGCGAAACTCAAATCGGCGGATTTCCCCTCTGTCGCGGCGCGGGCGCGCGCCAACCCGTCTTCCAGGGCGATGATTTCGCGCAGGCTGGAGGGCAGGTCGGGCGCCGCGCCGGAAAGCGCCACGAAACTTTCGTCATCAACCATCACGCCCACGCCGGGCGCGCCGTCCTTGCGATAGGAAATCAGCCTCATCGATTCTCCTCCCTCTTTTTGTTTATCGGCGGTTACGCTAGCGTATGACCCGGTGGCGGTCGAGCCGCGAATGACGTTCAAGAACCCTCGAAGGCATCCATGAAATTCCGTTTTATCCTGCTCGCCCTGGCCCTGCTGTTCAGGATCGCCGCATGGATCGACCCCGCGTTCAGGGCGCGGTTGCGGGAACGCAAGATGGTCGCGCAAATCCGGCTCAAGGACGGCTCCGCCGGGCGTTATTTCGTGTTCGGCGACGGTAAATGCGCCTCGCGCGCCGGCATACACGCAAACCCCGACACGGTGATCGCCTTCAAGAACGCGAAGATTGCGGCGCGACTGTTGATGCCGCCGGTCGATTTCCAGCAGCAGATCGACGCCCAGAAGAATTTCGAGCTCACCGTGGCGGGAGCGGACGAGGCGGTCTATTGGTTCGCCCAGACCATCATGGCGACCCAGCGGATCGGCTGGAAATTCGGCACGGTGATCGGCGGCGGCGTGACCCGCTATACCAGCAATACCAATGGTGGACCGTGTTTCGTCTATGTCAGGGACGGCAAGATCCTGCGCATCACCCCGATCGAGTTTGGTGACGACGACGCGCCGCCGTGGACGATCAACGCGCGCGGGCGCGCCTTCACGCCACCGCGCAAGACCACCTTCGCCTCGCACGGCATGAACTGGAAATCCATGGTCTATTCGCCGGACCGGTTGTTGCACCCCATGAAGCGCGTCGATTTCGATCCCAACGGCGAACGCAACCCGCAAAACCGGGGCATTTCTGGCTATGAGCGCATTAGCTGGGACGAAGCGCTGGATATGGTCGCGGGCGAAATCAAGCGGGTAAAATCGGAAGCCGGCGAAGGCGCACTGACCTTCCATCACGGCTCCCATCATACGATGGGCCATGTGGGATATTACCTCTCGAGCCTGTTCCGTTTCGCCAATGCGGTCGGGCACACCAAGATCATGCACAACCCCGACAGCTGGGAGGGCTGGTTCTGGGGGGCCGCGCATCACTGGGGCCACAGCCTCCGCCTCGGCTGCCCGGAGGGTTATTCGACGGTGGAGGACTGCCTCAAGGAAGCCGAGATGGTGGTGTTCTGGTCATCCAACCCGGAAGCCAACAGCGGCATCTACGCTGCCTATGAGGGCACCGTGCGCCGTCAGTGGCTGAAGGAACTCGGCATCCGCATCGTCCATGTGGATCCCTATTTCAACGACACCATGCAGTTCATGGGCGGCAAGTGGATCGCGCCCCGGCCCGGCACCGACACCGCCATGGCGCTGGCGATCGCCCATGTCTGGATTACCGAAGGGCTTTATGACGAAGGCTTCGTCGCCAACCGCACGGTCGGATTCGACGTCTGGAAAGCATACGTGATGGGCGATGAAGACGGCGCGGCCAAAACGGCGGAATGGCAAGAGGCCGAGACCGGCGTTCCGGCCGCGACGGTCCGCGCGCTGGCGCGCGAATGGGGTACGAAGAAGACCTATCTCGGCACCGGCGGGCTCGGCAACGGCTTCGGCGGCGCCTGCCGCAACCCGACCGGCACCCAGTGGACACGCGCGATGGCCTGCCTGATCGCCATGCAGGGAATCGGCCGGCCCGGCGTCAACATGGGCAATCTGCAATGGGGCACGCCGGTCGATCATTCCTTCTATTTCCCGGGCTATGCCGATGGCGGCATTTCCGGCGATCTTGAGAACACGTCGATGCCGCTGGCGCTGTTCCAGCGCATGCCGCAGCTTCCGACCATGAACCCCACGATCCAGCGCATCCCGCGAATTCAGCTTCCCGAAGCGATTTTGGAGGGTAAGGCCGAGGGCAACCCGCGCGAGGCAAAGACCCTGGAAGGCCAGTTCGTGAAGGCGCGCTATCCGGCGCCGGGCCACGCGAAGGTGGAACTGCTCTACAAGTACGGCACGTCGATCTTCGGCACCATGCCGGACACCAACCGGCACGTGAAGATGTACCGCTCGCCCAACCTTTCCTTCGTGGTCAACCAGTCGATCTGGATGGAGGGCGACGCCGGCTTCGCCGACATCATCCTGCCGGCCTGCACAAGTTTCGAACGCTGGGACATCGGCGAATGGGCCAATCTGTCGGGTTTCATGCCGCACGGCCAGACCCAGCTCAACCACCGGGTTCTCACGCTCCAGCACCAATGCATCGAACCGCTGGGCGAGTCCAAGTCGGACTACCGGATTTTCGTCGAGCTTGCCCATCGCCTTGGCCTGGGATCCTATTTTTCCGAGGGCATGAGCGATCTCGATTGGGCCAAGCGGATGTTCGACGCCTCCGATCTACCCAGGGTGACCACGTGGAAGAAGTTCCTGAAGAAGGGCTATTACGTGGTGCCGCCGGAGGACGAGGCGTTGCGCCCGCCGGTCGGGCTCAACTGGTTCTACGAGGGCCGCAAGAAGGACGCGCCCGAACCCCATCCGCTGCCCGCCGAATACAAAAAGGAATATCTCGAAGGGCTACAGACCCAGTCGGGCAAGTTCGAGTTCGAATGCGCGTCTCTGAAACGCTTCAAGCCGGACGACCCGGAACGCCCGTCAATCCTGAAATATCTGCCCTCCTGGGAAGGGCCCGCCACGACGGAGCTTTATGAACGATTTCCGCTGCACCTGATCACGCCGCATCCGCGCCACAGCTTTCACACCCAAGGCGACGGCAAGGGCAGCTTCATCAACGAAATAGCGGACCACCGGGTGGAAATCGACGGCTATTCCTACTGGCCCGTCCGTATCCACCCCGACGACGCGGCGGCGCGCGGGATTGGGATGCATGATTTGGTCAGGGTCCACAATGACCGGGGCGCGGTTCTGTGCGCCGCGATCGTGACCGGCCGGGTGCGCCCCGGCGCCGTCCACGGCTATGAATCGAGCGCGATATACGACCCCATGGGCGAACCCGGCAATTCGGTCGACCGCGGCGGCTGCCTCAACCAGCTCACCCCGAAACGGCCGCAAATCATCGAATCCCATTCCATGGCGACCAGTTGCGCGCTGGTCGAGATCACGCCGTGGGACGGAGAAATCGCGCTCAGACGATCGGGCTGATCAGGCTCTCGACCGAAAGTCCGATGCCGATCAGGCGCTTGTCCGTCATGGTCTCACCCATCAGCATGAAACCTACCGGCGCCTCGCCCGCGTCGTGGCACGGAATGGTCAGCGCGCAGCGATCAAGCAGATTGGCGATGGACGCATTGCGGATCACGATGATATGGGGATCGCGCAGACGATCATCGGCGCCCTTGAACTGCTCGATGGGTGGCGCGATCACGGGCAAAGTCGGCATGATGATCGCGTCGAATCGCGACGTGACGCGCGTCGCGCGCTCCATCAGGTCGAGCCTGAACCGAAGCACATCGTAATAATCGGGGCCGCTCATCTCGCCGCCGCCACGCAAACGCTCGGCAATCCGGGGATCCATCTGGTCGATCGAATTCTCAAGACGTTCGCGATGGATCGCATAGCCCTCGACCATGGAGGGGAAGCGCACCCGGCCAACGCTGGCCAGTTCGCCAAGTTCGGGAAGCGGCGCATCCTCGATCAGGGCGCCGGCTCGGGACAGCTTATCCAATGCGCGCTCGAACGCCGCCGAGACCTCGGGCTCGAGATTATCGGTCACCAGCGTGTCGGGAATGCCAAAACGCAGCCCCTTGACGGGCACCGGTTCGGGCGGGTGGGGGTCTTCCGCCGCGAAGACGCCATCGACCACGGCGCAGCAGGCCAGTGTCGGCGCCAGCGGACCGACCGAATCCAAGGTCGTCGACAAAGGGAAAACGCCGTCGGTCGGCACGCGCCCGACGGTCGGCTTGAAACCGGCGAGACCGCACATGGCCGCGGGGATCCGCACCGAACCGGCGGTATCGGTGCCGAGCCCGACGGCGGCCATGCCATCGGTGACGGAAATCGCGGCGCCGGATGACGATCCGCCAGGAACCCGCCCGGTTTCCCGGTCCCAGGGGTTGCGGCAATCGCCGTAATGGGGATTGAGGCCGAGCCCGCCGACCGCGAATTCGGTCATGTTCGTGGTGCCCATGATGACCGCGCCGGCCGCCCTGAGGCGCGCGACGACCGGCGCGTCCTCGCGCGCGGGCGGCGTGTTGCGCATCACGACCGAGCCCGCATGGGTGGTCAGCCCGGCCACATCGCATAGATCCTTTATCGACACCGGAATGCCGGCAAGCGGCGACGGCACAACGCCCGCCGACCGGAGCCGGTCACTGGCGTCGGCGGCCGCAAGCGCCGAGTCGCGAAAGACCCGAATGAATGTCCTCGGCCCCTCGCCGTCCGGATCCTCTATGCGCTCGAGCGCCTGTTCGGTCAGCGCGCGGCTGGTGGTCTCGCCGCTTTCAAGATCTCGTGCGATATCGGCAATTGGCCTCATCGGATGCTCTCCCCATTCGATCCGCTTATTCGATGCAAAATGTTAATGCATCTTCGCCGCGCAATCGAGCGGGAGGATTTCAGATCATCTCACCGCGCGTTCCGGCTGATCCTCCGAAAGATCGACGTCGGCTACACTCGACGGATCGAGCACGCCGTCCTCGCCCGCGACCAGGTGCGGTAGCGAAAGATAGTCGTCGCCCTGCATTTCGAGCAATCGGGAGACGGCGCGCTGGAAGGCGGCGGCGCCATCGCCCTCGGGGTAAATCGCATCCGGCTCCACATCGGCCGAGCACACCAGATTGACGTTGTGCTCATAAAGAGCGTCGATCAGGGTCAGGAAACGCGTGGCCTCGTTGCGTCGCGCCGGCGGCAGGCTGGGAATGGAATCCAGGATCACCGTATGAAAGCGTTTGGCGATGGCGAGATAATCGGCCGCGCCGAGCGCCATCTCGCACAGTTCCGCAAAGCTGAATCGCGCGACACCCAGCGCGCAGAGCGGCACGTGGACTTTCCGCCCCTGCACCACCAGTTCCTCCGATGTCGCCGGGACCGTTCGGGTCAGCGCCGCGAAGACGTCGCCCAGCGCCGCCTCCGTATCGGGGCCGAGAGGCGTGTGGTAGAGGCGCATCGCCCGCAGGCTTTCGCGGCGATAATCGAGCGGCCCATCGAGTTCCAGTACGTCCAGCTTTTCGACCAGCAGGTCGATCGAGGGGAGGAAACGGTCGCGCTGAAGCTTGTCCTTATACAGCTCGCCGGGCGCGGTGTTGCTGGTCGCGACGACCACCACGCCGGCGTCGAACAAGCCCCGAAATAGGCGGCCCAAAATCATCGCGTCGGCGATGTTCTCGATCTGGAATTCGTCGAAACACAGCAGCCACGATTGGGCCGCGATATCCGCCGCGACAATGCCCACCGGATCGCGCTGTCCGCCACCCTTGCGGATTTCATGCAGCGCGGCATGCACGTCGAGCATGAACTCATGGAAATGGACCCGCCGCTTCTCGGCCAGGGGCGCATTGTCGAAGAACATATCGGCCAGCATGGATTTTCCACGACCGACGAGGCCGTGGATGTAAAGGCCCCGAGGTGGCGCGGCATGGCGACGGCGCGCCAGGCCAAACCGGGCGCGCCAGCCTCCGCCCCCCGCCGCCGGGCGATAACCGTCGAGCTGGTCGTGGAGTGTCTGGAGCCGTTCCACGACCAATGTCTGGGCGAGGTCGGGATCGAGCTTTCCGGCGTCGCAAAGGACGCGGTGAGCGGCAAGGGGTCCGTGGGACATATTGGGGAAATTGACGCGAGAATTCGAAATAAATGATGAACGGCCGAAATCCGGTGGCCCGGCGATCGGGCCTGGCCACCGGGTCGTAGCGGGTGACGTCCCTTAAGTCGCGAGCCGGTGCGGCACGCTGTCCGGCGGCGTGACGTCAAACGCGTTGGCGGTGCAGCATGTCATGGAAAACTGGCCGATGGTGGCGACCAGATCGACCAGACCCTCGACCCCGAAGGCCGCTTCGGCGGCGGCATAGGTTGCGTCGCTGAGGCCGCGGTCGGCGAGCAGTTCCTTGGCGACTTCATGAGCCGCGCGCTCACGCGCATCGCTGAGATCGGGCACTTCACCGGCGTTGATGGCGTCGACGATGCTCTGCTCCACCCCGGCGGCGAGAGAGGCGCGCACCTGCACCGCCCACGGATATTCAGCCCCCCAATGGCGCGCGATGGTGAGAATGGCAACCTGGCGTTCGCGCGGCGACAGCGAAGCATCGCGCAGACAATTGCTGAGATCCTGGGCTTGGCGCATCAGCGCGGGGTTGCGGATATAGGCGTAATAGGGCCCGCCCAACGGCCCGCCGGCCGCCTCGACCTCGTCATAGACGCGGCCTTGCTCCTCGTTCATGTCGTCCCGCTTGAGTATGGTGATGCGTGTCATTTCGACCTCCCTCGATCCGGTAATTCATTTCCGATGGCCCGGAGTGTAATGGACAATCCCCGCCAACGAACCAAGTTATTGTGGAGCGGGCCTCTCTGGACAGCGGCCGTGCCGACATGGAACACTGCGCCGATCAGCGCCGATTTCGGGAGAAAATGATGACCACGACAACGTTGCATGAACGGTACGTGCCCAAGGAAGTCTCGCCCATCCGCCGTGATCCGCCGGGCTCGATCACCGAAATGCCGTCACCGACCAAAATTCATCACGTCCATATCTTCTCCGACGAGAAATATGACGAAATGGTCGAGTTCTATTGCCGCATTTTCAACGGCAACGTGGTGCGCGTGCATGAAAAAGACCCGCCGCTGACCTTCATCTCCTATGACGATCACGACCATCGAGTGGTCATCATCAAGCAGCCCGGCTGGGGGCGCAAACCGGTGAAACCCGTTGGCGTCTCGCATCTCGCGTTCGGCTATGCGAGCCTCGGCGAGATTATTTACATCTACAAACAAATGATGGAATGGGGTTACGAGAAGCCGCATTGGGTGGTCAATCACGGCAATTCGACCTCGATGTATTACGTCGACCCCGATGGTAACCAGGTCGAGACCATGGTCGACAATTTCACGCCCCAGGAGACCCAGGATTACAAGCGGTACTACCAGTTCACCGAAGAATTCGGCGAGATGAGCGAGGGCAACTTCGATCCCGACAAGATGGTCGAGCTTTATGAATCCGGCGTGCCGGAAACAGTGTTGATGGACCGCGAGGCGGTCAGAAAACTGATCGTCGAGGGGAAGCTCTAGCCTAGCGTCTCGATCACCAACGCCATTGCTTCATCATGCGTCGGCGGGCGCGGGCTCGAGGCGTTGAAGAAGCTGTCGGCCACGTCGGCGGCCATGTCCTCGAGATCGTTTTTCGGATATTCCATGTCGCGAAGGCTGGACGGTAGACCGAGACGCGCGTTCAGATCCGTGATCGCGTCGGCGACGTCTCCATCGGCGGGCAAATTCATGGCATGGCGCAACCCGTTCATCTTGTCCCCGACATGGTCTTCGACAAAGCGCACGACGGCGGGCATGGAAATCGTCACCAGCACGCCGTGATGCAGTCCCCAATCGCCGAACGTATTGCCCATGGCGTGAACGGTGCCGAGCCCCATGGAAATCGCCATGCCGCCCTGGAGCGCGGCCATCGACATATGCCAGCGCGCTTCGCGGTCGCCGCCGTCGGCAACGGCGCGTTCGATATAGCTCACCACACGCCCGATGCCGTCGAGCGCGATCGCTTCGACCGGCGGGTTCACGGCGGTCGAAAGATAGCCTTCCAGGCAATGGCTCAGCGCATCCATGCCGGTGCCGGCGGTCAGGCCCGGCGGCAGGGTCAGCGTAAGTTCAGGATCACAGATCGCGGCGTCGGGCAGCACGTAATCGCCACCGATACCCGATGACCGGCTGACATCGTCGGGATGGATGCCGGCGCCCCTTGTGACCTCGCTGCCGGTGCCGGCGGTGGTCGGAATCGCAATATGGGGGGCGGTATCCGTGACCGGTTCCGGATCGGGCCGCCCATAGCGCGACAACGGGCCCGGGTTGCGCGCGAGTGTGGCGACCGCCTTCGCCGAATCGATCACCGAGCCGCCGCCGACCGACACGACGCCGTCGCAATCATGGGCGCGATAGGCCTTCAGCGCGGCGTCGACGCCCGCGACGGTGGGATTTTCGGGCGTCGCGTCGAATACCGCCGCGTCCGCGCCATCTGGAACCGCGTTCTCGACTTTCGCGAAGGTGCCGCAGGCGACCAGGCCCGCATCGGTCATCAGCAGCGGCCGGGAAACGCCGAGCCGCGCAAGCTCGCCGCCGAGTGCGTCCACGGCGCCGTAATCGAAGTGAACGCGCGGGAAATTGGGAATTATCGCCATTTCCAGATTCCTTTATCGGTCCCACCCGTCCTCGATATCGCGAACCGATGTTTCGGGCGTGATGTCCTTCTGGCGCCGCTGCAAGGTCCTGAGGCCGTTTTCAAGATAGTCGCCGGCGGCGGCGCGGGAAGCGGCCTGGTTCCATTCATCGGTCCAGTCACCCAGGGAATAGCCGTACCAAGGGGATTCGGGACGAAGCGCCGGCAGGCCGAGACGCTCCCACAGCGCTTTGCCTTTTTCCATATAGGCCTGGGTGGGCAGGGCCAGCGGCGGCATGTTTTCCTTCATGGTGGCGTCGATCAACAACGAGGAATCCTCTTCGCCGCCATGTTCGCGCTTGGGCCCATGCCCCTGGCCGCGATGGGGAAGCACCTTCACGTCGTCGACCGGGTTATGGCGATAAGCCATCGCCCATAGCAACGCATCCGCGTTGTCGGGATCGATATCCGGATTGACGGCAATGCAGATCTTGCTGCAATCGCCCTTGAAGCTCGACGCGCCGTAAAGCGCGCGCCAGATCTCGGTACGCGGCGTGTCCTTTTCGATGCTGACGATGGTCACGCGCAGCAGGCCCGTGAGCTTTTCGTGCAGCGAAACCTTCGTGACGCCCTTGATACCGAGATGATCGCGCAGATGCGCAAGAAACAACGGCTCGTAAGCGACGCGCTTGATGACGCTCGATTCGCTGGGCGCGACCTGGCTGATATAGGAGGTGATCACCGGTTCGCGGCGGTGCGTGATCGCGGTGATCTGCATGGGCAGGTTATATTCCTCGAGCGCCACGTGGCCGTGCGATTCGCCGAACGGTCCCTCGGGTTCGAGATATTCGGTGTCGACCAGCCCTTCGATCACGATCTCGGCTTCGGCGGGGACCATCAGATCGACGCTTCTCGCCTTGACCAGGTTGATGGGCGCGCCCACGAGACCGCCCGCGACCCCCACCTCGTCGACGTCGATGGGCAGTTTCTGCGGCCCCATGAAGGCGACCGACGGCGGGCATCCGAGCACGATGGCGCAAGGCATTTTCTGGCCCAGCGCCTTGTATTTCTTCCAGTGCAGGTAGCCCCCCGCGCCGCCGACGCGGGTCGCCATGCGGACCACCAACCGGTCGGGCGCCTTCAACCCGCAACGATAGGTGCCCATGTTGTGGACCCCGGTCTCCGGATCGCGGGTAATCGTATTGGTTGAGGTCAAGGTCGGCGCGGAATCGAAGCCCGGAGTCGATACCGGAATGGGCAGCGCATCGAGCCCGTTGCCCGGACCCATCAAATCCTCGCCCTCGATCACCACGTCGTGACAAGGCGCGTTTTCGACGATTCGTGGTGGGATCGGATTGGAGATGGCGTGGGACCATTTCGCACCGATTTCAGCCACCGGCGCGCCCATGCCGACGCTGTAGATATCCTGTGACGCTGCCAACGCGCCGACCACCACGGGGAATTCGAACTTGCGGCCCTTGCCATCGACGATGTTCCGGAACAGGAACGCCTTTCGGTCGCTTTCCGAAAGGCCGCCGAGGAACTGCCAGCGCACCAAGGGATGCATCTCGGAATCCTTGTCGACCGGCTCATCGATGGTCAGCAACAGCCCCGCGCGGTCGAGCGCCTCGAGATGTTCATGCAGGTCCGGATACTCCCGCCCGGGCGCGGTCGACTTTTCCCTGATTTTGGTGGCCATGATGCCTCCTTTGTCCCGGCCCCCAGCCAACACATTCCGGTGGCGCAGCGCCCTTTGTACCCGGCGCGACGGAATTTCGGAAGATGGCGGGCGGGAATGAACCTGTACTCAAAAAGGGTCGGTTCAAGCGAACTCATCAGGATCGTTTTAATTTGGGCCGATTCAGGCTATTCTGAAACAGTTGAAAATTGGCCCATCGAGACGGCTGATGCCGAGGCATGATCGAGGGTTTATGGCGAAATGATTTGGATTGATAGGAAATCCGCGGAAAGCGCCGAAGTGACGCGGCGACGCTTTATCCTTCTATCGAGTGCGGTACTTACTCTTCCTTTTTTGGCTCCAGGCGGAGCCAACGCCAACCGTGGACCTGCCCGATATCCCGATATAATTGGCGAAACGCGGTTTGTTGTCACCATAGCCGATGACACATTGCTCGATATCGCGCGGCGTCACCATCTCGGCTATACCGAATTGATCGCCGCCAACCCCGGCATCGATCCCTGGCTGCCCGGCGCCGGCGTCCGTCTTTTATTGCCGACCGCGCATATCCTGCCGCTTGCGGCGCGCGAAGGACTTATCCTGAACCTCGCGGATCAGCGGCTTTATCATTTTCCCACCAAAGGCGGGCCACCTGAATCGGTTCCCATCGGCATCGGCCGCCAAGGCTGGAAAACCCCGCTGGGAAGAACCAAAATCGTCCGCAAGCGCAAGGACCCTAACTGGTATGTCCCTGAATCCATTCGCAAGGAACAACCCGATCTGCCGCGGGTCGTCAAAGCCGGCCCCGAGAATCCACTGGGCTCGCATGCCCTCTATCTCGCCTGGCCGGCTTATCTGATTCACGGCACCAACAATCCGTGGGGCGTCGGGCGACGCGTAAGTCACGGCTGCGTCCGCCTCTATCCGGAGGACATCTCGCGACTGTTCGGCGAAATAGAAAAGGGAACCCCGGTCTCCGTGGTGGATCAGCCCGCGAAAATCGGATGGCGCGCGGGTGAATTGTTCCTCGAGGTCCACCCGAGTCAATCCCAGTCGGATCAATTGGAGACCGGCGACCGCGTCACGCCGGAGCCCGTACCCGAACTTGAATACATGATTCTCGACGCGGCCGGCGATCAAGCGGGGCGTCTGGACTGGAGCAGAATCCGGAAAGCCGTGAGAAACCGCAGAGGCATACCAATTAGCGTCTTCAAGCCAAGACCGCTCGCGGGCGGCCCCGACGCTTCGGAGCCACGCGCGGAACCCCATTGACCAGCGCGGTATAGAACAGCCAGTCAATTGGACCGACCGGTCCAAAACAGGCAAATTTTTTAGGCGAGTGCAAACAGCGCACCGGCAAGAATTAGCGTCAGCTTCTCCCCGTTTCGATCGACCTTCGCGATCGCGACCATGCCGTTCAGGCAACACATCAGATGAACAGCGAGACATCGCGCATCCCGCGCAGGCGATATGTCTCCTCTTTCTTGTCCGTCACGAACGGCATCGCAAATAATCTCTTCGAGTCGGTCCAGCCCGGCCGCGACCTTTTCGCGCAGCTACTGTCTTTTCCGGCCATTTCGACGGCGCAATTGTTCAGGTAACACCCTCGCGGATCAATTCCTCCGACAAAATTCTCCAGGAAATGACGAAATAATGCTTCGATCCCCGCCTTTCCTCCACCCGATCTTTCGATGACCGACGGCGCCTCGCGGGCGATCACCGTTGAAACGTAAAAGTCGATCGTCGAGAGAAACAGTTCGCGCTTGCCGCCGAACGTGGCGTACAGGCTGCTTTTGCTCAATTCCATCGCCGCTGTAAGGTCGTTCAGAGATGTCGCCTCGTAACCCTGCGACCAGAATAGCCGCATGGCTTTTTCAAGCGCCTCGGTAATCGTGAATTCGCGCGGTCGGGTCATGGTTTGCAATCTCGCTGGACGTTGGCGGATGTGATATTGAAGCCCTCGACAGAATGGAAAATGCCCGTGCGGCGGAACGCATCGAAACAGGGGAACACAAGGGATGAGCAAGCTGAAAGTGACTTTCGCGTGCGGCGGATACGACAGGATGGCGCCGCTTCAACATGGCGATGTGGAGGTCGAGGGCGTTGACCTCAACTTCCTGGAGATTCAGGCGCCGCGCGAAATTTTCGATCGCATGGTCGGTTTGAATGAATTCGATGTCTCCGAGCTTTCTTGTTCGGAATTCATCTCCCAGACCGGACAGGGCAATTGCCCGTTTGTCGCATTGCCCGTGTTTCCATCACGAATGTTTCGGCATGGATTCATCTGCATCAATACAAAAGCCGGAATTGCGAACGCCAAGGACCTGGAAGGTAAGCGCGTCGGGCTTCCCATGTACACCCAGACCGCCGCGCTGTGGTTGCGCGGCATTCTTCAGCATGAATACGGTGTCGATCTGAGCACCATTCACTGGGTTCAGGGTGCGGTCGAGACGGTCGGCAGCCATGGCAATCCGCAACCGCCGCCGCTGCTGAAACCGGTCGAAATCGAAACAAACCGTACCGGAAAGTCACTCGGCGATTTATTGGCGGAAGGCGAAATCGACGCCATTATTGGCTCGCGTTTGCCGGAGACGCTGGGGCGCCACCCCGATGTCGCGCGGCTGTTCCCGGATTATCGTCCGATCGAGCTGGAATATTACCGCAAGACCCATATCCATCCGGTCATGCATTGCGTCGCGATCCGCAAGGACTTTCACGCCGCGAATCCGTGGCTCGCCACGAGCCTTTACAAGGCGTTCAATCAATCCAAGGACCGGGCGCTGGCGCAGCTGCGATTTTCGGGTGCGCCGCATAGCATGCTGCCATGGTCGTTCCCGGACCTCGACGAGGTGGACGCGGAATTCGGCGGCGATCCCTGGCCGTACGGCGTGGAGGCCAACCGGCCGACACTCGAAGCTCTGGTCCAGTATATGGTGGAGCAGGACTTCATCCCGAAACTGATCCCCGTTGAGGAGTTGTTCCTGCCTGTTGCCGGTTAATCCACATTAAGGACAACGCCTAGCCGAGCCCGCATGCTTATTCCAAGGCGCGTACCAATGGCGCGTAACTTAGCTTGGGAGAATGGGCATGAACGCAAAAGACATCATGACGTCGCGGCTGGTGACGGTGAACCCGGACACCAAGGTCAACGAAATCGCTCAGC
>CAZPMO010000129.1:0-13606 GCA_964587515.1 uncultured Rhodospirillaceae bacterium
GGTCAACAGCTCGGCCGCGGTTTCTCCTAATGAAAAACCCCGGCTCACTTTTCCGGGGCTTTCTTCTTCGGCTTGGCCTTGGCCAGCCGCTTTAACTTTTCATCGAAGGCGGCTTCGTTCTCGTCGGCTTCAAGTTCACGGGCCGTGTCGATGAATTTCTGTTTTTGTGATTTTGGTTGATCAGGCACCATCAAAACCTGCCGTCACATCAACCACAATTACCTCGTCGTCATCAAACGTAAAAAGGATCGTTATGTCGGGCGTCTTGGCGATGTTATCGCCAGCGCGGCGGTGGAGGTAATATGTTTCTTCGCCGACCACTCTCTTCTTCGTCTCTAGATCATCGCAGGCGCGGGCGAGAATCCATTTAAGCGCGTCGTAGGCTTCGTCGAAGCGCGGGTGCTGATCAACAAGCGAATCGACAGAAGTTGAAGCCTCTGGCTCTTCGACAATTGTGCACGCAAGGAAGCCCCAACGTGCCACTCTATCCTCCAGCCCCTACTCAGCATCGAGCCTTTCGAATCGACGCTTGATGGCCGCGTTTGCCCAATCTTCGTCTGCTTTCGTAGCCGTTTTCCAACAATACCTGCCAACGCTGATTCGGTGCGCTGATTATCATCAACACCCAACGCCACGCGATAGTTGTAGCGGAAATCGAACTCGCCGAGATAGCGCTTCAAATGCTGTTGGCCGCAATGCTGATAGACGCCGCCAAGGCCGCGTTTCAGAAGTGAGAAATAACTCTCGACCGTGTTCGTGTGCCAGAAGTTGCCGCGAACGTATTCCTCGATAGAGTGGTTGACGGTGCCGTGGCCGGTGAACTCACGGCCCATCTTCCTGTACTGCCGGGCTTCGTCGGTCATCAGATACGACTTGCGGTCAACGTGCGTCACGAGGATCGGGCGCAAGGTCTTGGCCGTCACTGACACCACATGATGGGACGACACAAACCCGTCTCGCTCGACCAGCGAGAACACAGCTTCCTTCGTCGGGATCGGCGCGCCGCGATGTGCATTCTTCGCCTTGCCGCCGACGAACGTTTCGTCAGCCTCGACAACCTTGTTCGCTCCGCCAAGCCCGTCGGGCACCTTGCCCTCGCGCATCGCCTCGCGAATTCGGTGCGCCAGAAACCACGCCGACTTGTACGTGATCTCCAACGTCCGGTGCAGTTGATGCGCCGACACGCCCTTTTTGCTGGAGCACATCAGATACGTCGCCTGCAACATTTTATGCAGCGGCATACGGCCATGCTCGAAAACCGTTCCGACCTTGCACGTGAATTGCTTGCGGCAGGCGTAGCATTTCCAGAGGCCGATCCGCGTGCTTTTGCCCTTGAGTTTGCTCGCCTGATCAACAACGCCGCAATGCGGACAACGTGGGCCGTCCGGCCACAAAACCGTCTCTAAATAAGCGAAGGCTGCCCGCTCATTGTGGAAGTGCTTTTTTGAAAGGATCGACATAACCGTAACACGTTTGATTCATTTGATGAACCAACTATACGAGAACGTAATGGGTTTGTAAAGTATACAATACCCTAAAGAACTATAAATTCCGCCAAAAACTCCTGGTTTACAGCGCCTATGAGCTTAGAAATTCCAGTTAATTGATCAGAGTATTTTGCTTTAAAAGATCCTTCAATGTTTTCGATACTTTTTACAGTTGTGTCGAGATCACCAGACCATGTTCGTATATACATAGGAATGGCATCCGTTGCTTTTTTGAAAACCTCAATCTCCCGATCCCCGCAATCGTGGAGCTTTTTTTTTGAAAACCAATACCGAATATGGTTTGTTTTCAAGGCTCGCAACTCCGCGTAAAAATTTTCGTATCAACTCATTGTAGCATTATCACTACCTTATTCTCTTTTCTTGTTCAACAAGAAGGCATCCTTTTGACGTTTGGTCAAGGGGTGCATATTGAATGGTTACATTTCCAGCCCGGCGGTCTCGTCCAGGCCGAACATCAAATTCAGGTTCTGCACCGCCTGTCCGGAGGCGCCCTTGCCGAGATTGTCGAGCACCGCGGCCAGCGCCACCTGGCCGCGCTCTTCATTGCCGAACACATAAAGCACCAGATCGTTGGCGCCGTTGACCTCCTCGGGATCGAGCAGCGCGGCGCGGGCCTCGGCCTCGGCCGCGCCGGCGACGGTCACATAGCGCCGGCCGCGATAGTGATCGGCCAGCGCCGCGGCGACCGCCGCCACGGTAGGCGCGCCCGGCAGCGACCAAAGCTGCAACGGCGCCTCGACGATCATACCCTGGCGAAACCGCCCGACGCTGGGCGTGAACAAGGGCGGATGGTCGAGCCCCGCATGCAGCCGCATTTCCGGCACGTGCTTGTGCGCCAGGCCGAGCCCGTAGGCGAAATATCTGCTGGCGATGGGATCGGCGCTGTCGGAATCCTCGAAACGCGCGATCAGCGACTTGCCGCCGCCGGAATAGCCCGACACCGCGTTCACGGTGACCGGGTAATCGGCGGGCAGCAGACCGGCATCGATCAGCGGGCGGATCAGCGCCACCGCGCCGGTCGCGTAGCAGCCGGGGTTGGTCACGCGCGGCGCCGCCGCGATACGCGCCGTTTGGTCGGCCGTCATCTCAGGAAATCCGTAAGTCCAGCCGTCGGCGACGCGGTGCGCGGTGGAGGCGTCGATCACCCTTGTGCGCGCGTTCTTGATCATCGCGACCGCGTCGCGCGCCGCGTCGTCGGGCAGGCACAGGATCGCGAGATCGCTGTCGTTGAGCGCCTCGCGCCGCGCCGCGGCGTCCTTGCGCGCATCGTCGGACAGATGGACGAGCGAAAGCTCCGCCCGTCCCGCCAGACGTTCGCTGATCTGCAGGCCCGTGGTGCCCGCCTCGCCGTCGATAAACACCGTCACAGCCATGGCCGTGATCCTTCCAACTGCCCTGAACAAGAAGGGCGCCCCGCGAGGGACGCCCTTATAACAGAAATGCGTACCCCTGGCGGGATTAACGTTTCGAGAACTGGAAGCTGCGTCGGGCTTTGGCCTTGCCGTATTTCTTGCGTTCGACGACGCGCGAATCGCGGGTCAGGAAGCCGCCCTTCTTCAGCACCGGGCGCAGGCCCGGCTCGTAATAGGTCAGCGCGCGGCTGAGGCCGTGGCGCACGGCGCCGGCCTGTCCCGACAACCCGCCGCCCTTGACCGTGCACCAGATATCGAACTGGTTCTTGCGCTCGGCCACCTCGAGCGGCTGGTTGAGGATCATCTGCAGCACCGGGCGCGCGAAATAGGCCTTGCCTTCGCGCCCGTTGACGGTGATCTGGCCGTTGCCCGGCTTGATCCAGACGCGGGCGACGGCGTTCTTGCGCCGCCCGGTCGCGTAGCTGCGCCCCAGGCCGTCGATTTTGGGCTCGACCGAAGCCGCTTCCTCGGTCGGGGTCGGGGTCGGGGTCGCGGTCTCGGCGCTAGCCAGAGCCTCGGCCATCACGTCGCCGAGTGTCGCGCTGTCCTCGTCAGCCATGATCAGGCGTTCCTCCGGTTCTTGGGATTCATCGCGGCGAGGTCCAGGGTCTCCGGGCTCTGCGCCTCATGGGGATGCTCGGGGCCGACATAGACCTTGAGCTTGCGATACTGCTGGCGGCCCATGGGCCCCTTCGGCAGCATGCGCTCGATGGCCTTCTGGACGATGCGTTCCGGGTGGCCGCCTTCGAGAATCTGGTTCGCCGTGCGGCTCTTGATGCCGCCGGGATAGCCGGTATGCCAGTAATAGGTCTTCTGCTCGCGCTTGCGGCCGGTCATGCGCACCTTTTCGGCATTGATGACCACGATATGGTCACCGCAATCGATATTGGGCGTGAACATCGGCTTGTGCTTGCCGCGCAGCATCTTCGCCGCGATCGTCGCAAGCCGTCCCAGAACGACATCCTCGGCGTCGATCAGGAACCACTTGGCCTCGACATCGTCGGGCTTGGCGGAATAGGTTTTCATGGCGTCTCGCTCACAGGCCGGACCGTCGCCGGCGGATTTGAAAGGCGGCGGAGTATGTCATGATTTTCTGCCCAGTCAATACGAAAAAACCGTGTTTTGGCAGATGGTTAGAATAACTGTACCATGGTACCGCTACTCGCGGGTTTGACGCGGACGGGGATCGCGGTACATGTTCGAAAGTGCGCCCGCAATCGCGTTGGGAAGGCGGATAACGGCTACCATGAACAGAGAAACGACTAAGGGGGAAACGGTCCTGTTGCGCCAGGACGCGGACGGGGTCGCGACCTTGACCCTGAACCGACCGAAGGCGCGCAACGCGCTGTCGGTGGCGCTGATCGCAGCGCTGAAACGCGAAATCGACGCCATCGCCGATGACGACGGGGTTCGCGTGGTCGTGATCGCGGCGAACGGCCCGGCCTTCTGCGCCGGCCACGACTTCAAGGAAATGCGCGCCGATCCCGGGCTCGAGGCCTACGAGTCGCTGTTCAACGCTTCCAGCGCGCTGATGATGGCGATCATCCACCTGCCGAAACCGGTGATCGCGCGGGTCCACGCCACCGCGACGGCGGCGGGCTGCCAGCTGGTGGCGTCGTGCGATCTCGCCATCGCCGCGGCGGACGCGAATTTCGCGACGCCGGGCGTTAATATCGGGCTGTTCTGTTCGACGCCCATGGTGGCGCTGAGCCGCAACATAGGGCGCAAGCAGGCGATGGAAATGCTGCTGACCGGCGAGGCGATCGACGCCGCGACCGCGGCGCGCCATGGCTTGATCAATCGCGCCGTCCCGGCGGACGAGCTTGACGATGAGGTCGCCGCGCTGGCCCGGACCATCACCTCGAAATCGCCGCTGATCCTCGCCATCGGCAAGGAAGCCTTCTATCGCCAGATCGAGATGCCGCTGGCCGACGCCTATGATTACGCGTCCCGTGTGATGGCCCGCAACATGCTGACCCGCGACGCGGTCGAGGGCATCGACGCCTTCATCGAAAAACGCGCGCCGCAATGGGAGGGACGCTGAGGATGGACGAGCTTTTCTATTCGGACGAGTTGATCCGGCGCATCCTGGACGAGACCCGGACGATCGCCATGGTCGGCGGCTCGGCCAACTGGGTGCGCCCGTCCAACTTCGCGATGAAATATCTCCAGCCCAAGGGCTACCGCGTGATCCCGGTGAACCCCGGCGGGGCCGGCGATACGGTTCTTGGCGAGACCGTTTACGCCACGCTGGCCGATATTCCGGTCGAATTCGAGATGGTCGATATTTTCCGGAACTCCGAAGCCGCCGGCGGAGTCGTCGACGAGGCGATCGCGATCGCGCCCGAGAAGGGCATAAAGGTGATCTGGATGCAGCTTGGCGTGCGCAACGACGAGGCGGCGGCGCGGGCCGAAGCGGCGGGGCTGACGGTGATCATGGACCGCTGCCCCAAGATCGAGTATGGCCGCCTGCATCACGAACTCGGCTGGTCGGGCGTCAGTACCGGCGTGATTTCCTCCAAACGACCGAGGCTCAGATAATGACAGACGACACCCAGAACAGTTTCGGTTTCGAGACGCTGGCGATCCACGCCGGTGCCGCGCCCGACCCCGCCACCGGCGCGCGTAACACACCGATCTACCAGACCACGTCCTATGTCTTCGACGACGTCGATCACGCGGCCTCGCTGTTCAACCTCCAGACCTTCGGCTTCATCTATTCGCGCATAAACAATCCGACGGTCGCGGTGCTGGAGGAACGCATCGCCAGCCTGGAAGGTGGGCGCGCATCCTGCGCCGCCGGTTCGGGCCACGCCGCCCAGTTCCTCGCCTTCTTTTCGCTGCTGGAGCCGGGCGACGAATTCCTGGTTTCGCGCAACCTCTATGGCGGCTCGATCACCCAGATGGGCGTAAGCTTCAAGCGCCTGGGCTGGAACGCGATCTTCGTCGACGCCACCGATCCGGAGAATTTCCGCAAGGCGATGACGCCCAACTGCAAGGCGATCTTCATGGAGCCGCTGGCCAATCCCGGCGGCGTGGTGCTCGATGTCGAGGCGATCGCGGCGATCGCTCATGAGGCCGGTATACCGCTGATCTGCGACAACACCATGGCGACACCCTATCTGCTGCGCCCGATGGACTGGGGCGCCGATATCGTGATCCATTCGACCACCAAGTTCCTGTCGGGCCACGGCACATCCATGGGCGGCGCGGTTGTGGAATCGGGCCGGTTCGACTGGGCGCAAAACGACAAGTTCCCGACCATGACCGAGCCGGACCCCGCCTATCACGGGCTGACCTTCTTTGAAACCTTCGGCGATTTCGGCTTCACCACCAAGGCGCGCGCCGTCGCGCTCAGGGATTTCGGCCCGGCCATGGCGCCGATGAACGCGTTCATGACCATCACCGGCATCGAGACGCTGCCGCTCAGGATGGAGCGCCACGTCGCCAACGCCCAGGCGGTCGCGGAATTTCTGGAAGGCCACGCGGCGGTCGAGTGGGTGTCCTATGCGGGGCTCGCCTCGAGCCCCTATCGTGATCTCGCCAAGAAATATCTGCCGAAGGGCGCCGGCTCGGTCTTTACATTCGGCCTGAAGGGCGGATACGACGCCGGCGTGCGGTTTGTGGAATCCTGCGAACTGTTGTCGCACCTCGCCAATGTGGGCGACACCAGAAGCCTGATCCTGCACCCGGCCTCGACCACCCATCGCCAGCTTTCCGACGAACAACGCGTCGCGGCCGGCGCCGGACCCGAGGTGGTGCGCCTCTCGATCGGGCTGGAAACCGTCGACGACATCATCCGCGATCTCGACCAGGCGCTGGCGGCGGCGGCGAAGAAATAAGGTATAGCCCTTAATCGAGCGCCGCGCGGACGGTTTCCGCCATTTGCCGCAATTGAAATGGCTTGTTGAGAATCACCGCGCCAGCAAGAGCTTCGCGCGCTACCACGTCGTTGGGATAGCCCGACATGAAGATCGCGCGCAGCCCGGGATGGCGCACCATTTCCTCGATGACGAAATCCGGACCGCTGAGCCCGCCCGGCAGAACGACATCGGACAGCACAAGGTCAATCCTCTCATGTCGCTCCAGTATTTCGTGTGCGCTCGTGGCGTCGGCAGCGGCCAGCACGCGATACCCAAGCCCATTTAGCATCATCACGGATAGCTCACGCACGTCGTCGTCGTCCTCGACCACCAGGATCACCTCACCATTGCCGTCGGTGATCGTGCTGGTCTTCTGGGCTGTCTCCGATATTACGGGGTCCGTGGACATCGGCAAATAGAGGCTGACGGTGGTGCCCCTGCCTTCTTCGCTTTGGATCGTGACATGGCCGCCGGACTGTTTCGCGAAGCCATAAACCATCGAAAGCCCCAGCCCGCTGCCCTCACCAACTTCCTTGGTCGTGAAAAAGGGCTCATAGGCATGCTCCAGCACATCGTCGGACATGCCGGTTCCATTGTCGGTCACCGACATGACAACAAACTGGCCTTCAACAGCCTCCGGGTTTTCCCTCAAAAATTCTTCGCCGATCGTTCTATTTGCGATCGTGATTTCAAGCCTGCCGCTGCCGGACATCGCATCGCGCGCATTGATGGCCAGATTCAGCAATGCATTCTCTACCTGGCCCGGATCGGCCATCGCGGGCCAAGGCTTCGGCACATTGTCGAGTACGATAGCCGAGCAGATCGGCAGCCGAGCGAGACACCATCGTAAGCCGACCGTCCTCATCAGTGCGGTAATAGGTATCCTGCATGTTGTCGAGAATGGCGCGATAACGCGCCTCGCTTTCACGCAGGGAAGCGTTGGCCTGCTCCAGGTCCAAGGTTCGTTCCGCGACACGGGATTCCAGTCGACCCTGCGCCTCCCGCAGAGAAATTTCCGCATCCTTGAGTTCGGTGATATCGGTCACCGACACGAAGAAACCCCTGACCTCGTTATTTGTGTCGATATCGGGAACATAGATCGTATGTGTGTGCCGCCTCCCCTTTCTCGCGGTATTCACGGTCGCTTGGGCTATCACCGTCTCGCCGGACAGCACCCGATCCATGTACCCCTTGAAGATATCGTATGTCGCCTCACCCAATATTTCTCGAACGGGTCGGCCGATAATTTCATCCTGACTTATTCCCCACCACTCTTCGTAGGTTCGGTTGCAGCTCCGGAACCGTCGATCAGCATCGATGTAGGAAATCAGAACCGGCAGAGAATCGGTTACATCGACAAGCGGCACGCCACCGCCGTCGGCCGAACGCTCCCTGTCCGGTGCATTGGGCATGGGTTTCCCGGAAACTCCGAGGCGTCCCTCGATTTCCGCCAGACGCGCAATCAACGCCTCGCGAGACCAGTCAGAGTAGTCCACGCGGTTCAGAGGATTGTCCTTCCCTTACCCCTACCCTGGAAATTCATCCCCAGGAAAAACGAATCATCTCTATATATTATAATACTGGAAAAAAGGACTGTGACTAACAGCCTATTTTTCACCTGCCGGTCGGTAACCCGGACGGATTGCCCGCGGTTCACGCAAGGCTGTTGGCGATCTCGATCAGATTGCCGTCGGGGTCGCGCAGATAGACAGACATTATGGGGCCTTGCGCGCCGGTGCGCTCGACCGGGCCGAGTTCGATTTCGACGCCCTGGTCCTGAAGATGGGCGGTGATTTCGACGATCGGTATTTCGCTCAGGAAGCAGATATCGATGGCGCCGACAGTGGGCCGCGCCGCGACCAGATCGGCGCCGGTCGCTTCATCGTGCAGGTTCAGCTTGTTGCGCCCAAGATGGACCGCGATCCGGCCCGCGCCGAAATTCTCGATGCGCGCGCCGAGAACCCGCGCGTACCAGTCCGACGACCGTGCGATATCGGCGACCGTCACCGCCACATGATCGATGCTCTCGATATGAATCAATTTCGCCTCCTATTCGGCCGCGACCAATCGCTCGGTGCGCAGACCCGGCAGGAACAGGCCGGCGGCGACGATGACCGCCGCGAATCCGGCGATCGCCACGTACAGCCAGAAGAAACCGCCGGTGCCGTCATAGATCGCGCCCACCATGGGCACCGCCAGTGCTGCGACCCCGAGCGACAACACGAACTTCAGGCCATAGGCGCGGGCGTGCCAGTCGGCCGGACAGTAGCGCGCGATCAGCGTGTTCTCGGCCGGCAACCCGGTCGAGGTCAGCATCATCAGCGCCGCCGAGGCCGCGACCAGCGGGGCCTCGACGAGCACCGCCGAGGCCAGCGCCAGCGGCGCCATCACCGCATAGGTCCCAAGATAAACCGTCTTCAGCGGGAAGCGATCGGCCAATCTGCCGCCCAGCAACTGACCGACCATGGAAAAACACAGCGCCAGTGTCACCAGACCGCCGGTGCCGGCGAGCCCGGCCCAATTCAGGAAGCTGACCCGAACCTCGAACACCTTGGGCAGACCCACCATGATCGCCTGGGCGATCAGCCCGATGGACAGCGCGGTCACCATCAGGATGGCAAGCCCGCGCAACGCGGCGCGGCGCGGCAACTCGGCCTCGGTCACCGGTCGTTGCCCGGCGGCGGCGGTGGTCTCGCGCGCGCCCAGCAGGTACACCACGCCGGTCGCGAGACAAACCACGCCGGGAATGACGAACGCGGCGCGCCAGCCGAACCCGGCGATGGCGGTGCCGGCCATCAGCGGCGCGGCGGCGATACCGGCGCTGCCGCAGAACCCGTTCAGCCCCAAGGCGCGACCGCGATTGACGGCGTTGGCGACCACCACCGCCGTCCCCACCGGATGATAGATCGACGCGAACAGCCCGATCGCGGCGAGCCCCAGCGTGATGCCGAGCGGTCCGGTGGCGAACCCGGTCAGGATCGCCGACGCGCCGCTGCCGAGGAAAAACGCCGCCATCATGCCGCGCCCGCTCCACCGGTCGCCCAACCAGCCGGCCGGGAATGCGCCAATTCCGAACAGCACGTAACCGGGCAGCGACAACGACAGCATCTTGCCATATGACAAACCGAAGGTGCCGCCGAGCGCCAGCACCACCGTCGGATAGACCAGCATCAGCAGATGCGAATAGAAATGCGCGAGGTTGGCGTAGACGATGGCGGCGTCGGCAGGCCGCTTCGAAGAAGAAGAACCGGAAGCGTTCATCACATTATCACGGAGCCCGTTCGGGACCGCATCCTGCCACCGTGCGAGGACCGCCACAAGCACGCGCCGGAAATCTCTTAAAGACGATAGTTTTCAACTGGTTGACGTTAACCTTTAATCACAATTTCGCCCCATTCTCGCCCTTTCGCCGCCATCGCGCGGAACCATATGAAAGGGTATGAAAAAACGCCCGACCCCATTGCCCGGTGATTTGCTGTACCCGCTGGAACTGCCGCGATCGGCGGAGGAGATCGATCTTGACCGGTTGGTCTGGGATCCGGCCTATCGCCGCGCCGTCCGCCCGATCATCGAGAAGGAAGGCCGGACCGTGCCCGGAAAATCTTCCGTGCGCGAAGCGAACCGCCGCTCCTGAGGCGTCAAGCCGACGCCGCGACGGGCTTGCGTTCGGTCACCGAGATATAGAGCCGCGCGGACCCCGCGATTCGGACAGACTCAATCGGCTAGCTCGCTTCGGCCTCGATCCAGTCGAGAAACGCCGGATTGCCGCCCTCGATCGGAAGCGCGACCACGCAGGGGCAATCATAGGAGTGCAGTTCCCTTACCTTCTCTGTTAGCGCATCGACATTGGCGCGCCGCGTCTTGGCGATCAGTACGGTCTCGCCCTCCTCCTGGATCTCGCCTTCCCACCGGTAGATCGAGCGCATCCCGTCGATGACATTAACGCAGGCGGCGAGCCGCGCCTCGACCAGCGCGCGGCCGATGGCCCGCGCCTCGGCGGCGCTGGCGGCGGTCATATAGACGATACAGGTCGACATTTGCGCTCTCCCTTCGTGACCGGGCGCGGCTTGGTTCTGGGGCCGCGCTACGGTACAATCGCGCAAAAGGGCGTGTCCGGCCAGTTGGGAATACGGTCGGCAAAACCGCCCGCGAATAAGAGGCGCGAGATGGGCGTAAGCGACAATCTTCGGGGATTGATTTCAATTGCCGAGCCGCTGTGGGCGGGCGAATCCGAGGTGTTCCGCACCTATTGGGAGTCGCCGATGCGCACCGTCGAGACCGATTTGATCTGGCTCGGGCGTCAGGCGAGCAAGGAATTCAACGGCTCGGGCGTCGCCGAATACAAGAATCTCGGCTGCTTCATGGGACCGTTGACCGAGCTTCAGGAGATGTTTCCAAAGATCGACGCAGGCGTCAGCCGGCACGCGGCGTTCGAGCGCATCGAGATGATCCACGAAGAATTCGCCCATTACATGGCCTTCGCCGACGCCTATGACGCGATCCGCCCGGCCGGCGCGGCGGCGCTCAATCCGCACGAGATCGCGCCATGGGACGAGGATGTCGCGCTGAACGCCTATCGCCACCAGGTGATGGATGAGCATGGCGAAATCGGCGTGCGCGCGACCAAGCTGTCGGAGGGCGGTTATTGCTCGCTGTTCCGCGAGGGCATGCGGCTGAAGGGCCGCGGCGGCGCCGACGATGTGATCGCCGAGGCGTGTTCGAAGATTTACGATGACGAGTTCGGCCACATGCTGAAGGGTATCATCGGGCTCGACGACGAGAAGCTGGCCGACGACGACTGGCGCCTGATGGGCGAACTCGTCGCCGGAATTCTCAAGCGGCGCATCCTGATGCGCAACGCGGAATTCAGCTATCCGCTGGACGAAGACCGGGTCCACGCGATCTTCGACGGCGACATCGACCCCATCGCATTCGACTATCAACGGGCGGAGGAGGCCCTGGCCTGATGGCGTTAAGCAAGAATCTCGAAGATCTAATCGCGCTGTCCGCGCCGTTATGGGCAGGCGAGGCCGAGGTGGTGCGTACCTATTGGGACTCGCCGGTGCGCTCGCTGGCCAATGATCTGTTGTGGATTCGCCGACAGGCGAGCAAGGAATTCAACGGCTCGGGCATTGGCGAATACAAGAACATGGGCGTGTTCATGGGCCCGCTGACGCGTCTCCAGGAATCCTTTCCGCAGATCGATTCCGGCGTCAGCCGCCACGAGGTGCTGGGCGTGATCGAGATGATCCACGACGAGTTCTCGCACTATGTCGCCTTCGCCGATGTCTATGACGCGATCCGCGACGACGCGACGCCGCCGCTGGATCCGCACAAGATCGAGGCGTGGGACGAAGACGTGGCGCTGACCGAAATGCGCCACGCCCACAACGCCGAGCACGGCGAGCTCGGCATCCGCGCGAGCCGCTTCACCGAGGGTGGTTATTGCACCTTGTTCCGCGAAGGCATGCGGCTGAAGGGCCGCGGCGGCGGCGACGATCTGATCGCCGTGGCGTGTTCGAAAATTTACGACGACGAGTTCCACCACATGCTGGAAGGCATAATCGGGCTCGACAACGAAGGCTGGTCCGATGACGAATTTCGTCTGATGGGCGAGCTGGTGATCGCCCAGCTTCGCCAGCGTATCCTGATGCGCAACACCGAGTTCAGCCTGCCGCTGAGCGAAGAACGCGTCCAGGCGATCTACGCGGGCGACATCACGCCCGAGCCGTTCGATTACGAAAAGGCCGAAAAGGTCCTCGCTTGAGGCGAGAGCTTGCGTAGTCCCCGTGTAGTCAGCGTTGGTTCAAGTCTTTGGGAGGAGACGATGCCGGCACAGGCACAACGGACGACCGGCGACGCGGCCACCCCGCGCGCTGTTGAGACGAAACCCACCCCGGTCCAGCTCGGCTGGCTCAAGCGCGGCCTCGACGAGCCCGGCGGCAAGCTGCCGCTGTTCGACCAGTACGGCCAGCGCATCAGCGATCGCACCGTCAGAAGCTGTCTCGCCCATGGCTGGGCGGAACCGTGGTTCGACAACCCGCTGAAACCGGATTTCATGGTCTGCAAACTGACCGAAGGCGGCCGCGACATCGCAACGACGCACTAAATACGAGGCGGGAATGCCGGCAAACGGAGGCTTTAACCAAGCCTTTACACTTTGCTTCCGAAATGATCCATATTGGAAAGCATGGTATCGGAGGTTGATATGAGCACAGGTTCAGAGACCGTTCTCGAACGAGAAATTGGCGCTTTCAATAAACTGAAGGATGAACTCATTGCTCACCACAATGGAAAATGGGTTCTGATCAAGGATGAAACGCTGGTCGGCGCGTTCGATACGCTCGATAACGCCGCCCAGGAAGCAATCAGACGCTTTGGGCGTGGTCCCTATCTAATTCGCCAAGTTGGCGGGCCAGATTCAATGACATTACCCGCGTCCGTTATGTATCGACCCACACATGCCGATAATTGAGTGCGCGGCACCGATACAGGACCTTAACCAACGGTCTCAGTTGCTTATCTCGGCTGGACCGACACTTGTAGTCGATATCGGATTCGACGACAGCTACGATCCGGGCAGTCCTGATAATCCGCCAAACTTACCGGTGACACAAGTACCAGCCCTCATCGATACAGGTGCCTCTCAAAGCTGTATCGACAAGCAATTGGCTGAAACACTGCAACTGCCCATTGTCGATGAACAGCAAATCTCGGGCGTCAGCGGTCTTGATAAGGTCAACATGCATCTCGCGCACATCTACGTGCCCTAGAGCATCGCCCGTTTAGTTTGAATCGGATTTAAGATTCCGTCGAATCGGCT
>CAZPMO010000130.1:0-13456 GCA_964587515.1 uncultured Rhodospirillaceae bacterium
GCCAAAAAAGACGGCACCATCACCGCCGCCGAGGGCACGTTCTATCTCCAGGCCGGCGGTCTGCCCGGGTCACCGATCCGCGGCGCGACCGCGTGTTCCTTCGCGCCCTATGATATCGAGAACGTCCATTCAATTGGCTACGACGTGGTCTGCAACCGCTCCAAGGTCGCCGCCTACCGGGCGCCGGGCGCGCCGGTCGGCGCCTTTCCGGTGGAGTGCGTGCTCGACGAAATCGCCGAGGCGATCGGCATGGACCCGCTCGAACTGCGCCTGAAGAACGCGGCGAGGGAAGGCACCAAGGCCGCGCACGGCCCGGTCTATCCGGTCATGGGCTATGCCGAGACACTCGAGGCCGCGCTCGCCCATCCGCACCACAAGGCGCCGCTCGGCAAGCATCAGGGCCGTGGCGTCGCCAGCGGCTTCTGGTTCAACGCCGCCGGCGAATCCAGCGCGCAGGTTAATATTACAGAGGACGGCAACGTCGCCGTGACCACCGGCCATCCCGATATCGGCGGCTCGCGCGCTTCGATCGCCAATATCACCGCCGAACTGCTCGGCATCGACTATAAGCGCGTCTCGGTGATGATCGGCGATACCGCGAGCATCGGTTTCAGCAACCTGACCGGCGGCAGCCGCGTGCTGTTCTCATCGGGTATCGCGGTGACCGAGTCGACCGAAAAGGTCATCACGAGCCTGCGCGAGCGCGCCGCGAAAATCTGGGAGATCGACGCGGAAGCGGTGATCTGGGAAGACGGCGCGGCGCGGCCCGCCGGCGACAATGCCGGCAAGTTCGAACCGCTGAGCCTGAAAGAACTCGCCGCGAAGGCGAACGCCATGGGCGGGCCGATCGGCGCCGGCGCGCAGCTCACCACCACCGGCGCCGCAAGCGGTTTCGCCACCCATATCTGTGACGTGGAGGTCGATGTGGATCTCGGCATCGTTCGGGTGCTGCGCTATACCTGCTTCCAGGATGTCGGCCGGGCGGTACACCCGGCCTATGTGGAGGGCCAGATGCAGGGCGGCATGGCGCAAGGGGTCGGCTGGGCGCTGAACGAGGAATATGTCTATGACAAGGACGGCAAGGTCGATAACCCGGGCTTCCTCGATTACCGCATGCCGGTGTGTTCGGACCTGCCGATGCTCGACGCGGTGATGATCGAAATTCCCAATCCGTTGCATCCGCAAGGCGTGCGCGGCGTCGGCGAGGCGCCGCTGGTGCCGGCGTTGGGCGCGATCCGCAACGCCGTCTATGACGCGCTCGGCATTCGCTTCAACAGCCTGCCCATGTCGCCGCCGAAAGTGCTGGATGCGCGAAGCGGCGGAGTAATCCGCCCGCTTTATCGGAGTATCCGCTGGCCGGCGCGCCTTGCCCGCCGGGCTTTTTGGAGTCATCCTTGGCCCAACAAGAGCCGCCCGAACGCGCGCGGCCACGGCCACGTCGGAGGAAATATTTATGGCCTACGAGACGATCAGCGTGACGCCGGTGTCGCCGAATATCGGCGGCCTGGTGGAAGGCGTCGACCTGACCAAACCCCTGGAGCCACCGGTGGTCCGGGATTTGCACGACGCCCTGATGGAGCATCAGGCGCTGTTCTTCCGGGACCAGGAGCTGACCCACGAGACCCACAAGGCGCTGGGCGCGCATTTCGGCAAGCTGCATGTCAGCGTCGGCGGCGACGGCACCAACTCGAAACAGCTTAGCGACCATCCGGAAGTCCGGGCGCTGCATTTCGACGAAGATTCCACATCGGTGTCCGGCAACGAGATGTGGCACACCGACCAGTCGTGCATGGAAACGCCGCCCATGGGCACGATTCTCTATATCCACACGCTGCCGCCCGACGGCGGCGGCGATACCATGTTCGCCAGCATGTATGCCGCCTACGATGCGCTCTCGCCCAATATGAAGCGGTATCTCGAGGGCATGACCGCGCTGCACGACGGTGCCGCCGCCTTCGCGCGGACCGCGACGAACCAATTGCCGATCACCGAGCAACCGGTCGTCGCCAAGCATCCGGTGACGGGCCGCCGGCTGATCTACGTCAACCCCACCTTCACCACGCGGCTGTGCGGTGTTTCGCGGGACGAGAGCGACGCCCTGCTGTCGTATTTGTACCAGCACTGCAACCATCCGAATTTTCAGGTGCGCTTCCACTGGGAGCCCCATTCGGTCGCCTTCTGGGACAACAGGTGCACCCACCACCGCGCCCTGTGGGACTACTACCCCAACGTCCGGTCGGGCTACCGCATCCAGGTCCAGGGCGCCGATACGGTGATTCCGGGCTGAGAGCGCGCGCGCCGATCGAAAGGAGAACGCGATGGTCGATGGGAATAGAGCTTCGAGCGAAAAATCGGAAGTGACCGGCCCGCCGATTTTCAATGGCTTCGATCACGTCAGCGTGCCGTGCCGCGATCTCGAGGATGGCGTGCGCTTCTACGTCGATGTGCTCGGCGGCGAGCTCGTGGTGAAACACGAAAAGTTCGCGCTGTTCAAAATCGCGGAGACCCGTATCGGGATCGGATCGGTGGGCGCCACGTTCATGACGGAGAACGCCGAATACCCGCATATCGCCTTCAACGCGGGACCGGATGCGCTGGTGAAAATGAAGCAGTGGCTGAGCGCTTGCGGCGTTCCCACATCCGACTTCTGGACGCGCACCGGCGGCGAGACGCTGATGTTCTTCCGCGACCCGTCCGGCAACGTGATCGAGTTGTTCTGCGACAGCGGCTATGACGGCGCGGCCGAGTTGCCGCGCGGCCCGGCGCGCGGTCACGGCACAACGATCGATATCGACGCGCTGCGATATACCGACTGGCATCTGCCCGCCTAGACCCGCGACCCCGACCTATCGAGCCGAGAAGGAGCCCAAGCCCATGTCAGAGAGCTATTCCATTCGCGACCTGGCCGAGGAGGTGCGGCGTCAGATGTCGATCCACGGATCCGACGGACCAAAATTGCTGGAGGGGTTGCGTGATCCGTTGTCCCGGATCCTCGCGAGCGATCTGAGCGACGTGGGCGTGAAGCGCGAAGGCAACCATATCGATGAATCCCGCTATCTGTATTACGACGGCGAGATGTCGATCACTCTCGACCATCTGCCCAAGGACAAGGACATTCCGCCGCACGATCACGGCGTCTGGGAAGCCATGGCGATCTACAGCGGCAAGCTCAGGCACACGGTCTATGACCGCACCGACGACGGCGCCAAGGAAGGGTATGCCGAGCTCGAAATTATCGACGACCGGTTGCTCGAAACCAAGGATATGGCCATCGTCGCGCCGCCGGCGGAAATCCACAGCTTTACCGCCTTGACCGACGACACCTGGTCGGTAACGGTCGTCGGCGGGCGCTACAAGGACGATCGCGCCTATTTCAAGCCGGAATCCAATTCCTATGTCCGCCGCAACCCGAAACGCGAAAAGATCGTCTAAGAGCGCTTACCCCTGCATGGAACTCGATCTGAAGGACAAGGCCGTCCTGGTGACGGGCGGCAATCGCGGCATCGGCCTCGCCATCGCGCTGGCCTTCGCCGATGAAGGCGCGCATGTGGCGATTTGCGGCCGCGACGAGGCGGCGCTGGAGCAGGCGCGCGCATCCATCGCCGAACGCGGCGCGCGGACCACTGCCATTGTCGCCGATCTGTTTACCGCCGAGGGCTGCGCCCGCGCGGTCTCGGAGACGGTTGCGGCGTTCGATGCTCTTGATGTGCTGGTGAACAACGCTTCGACCAGCGTCAGCGGTCACCTGGAAACCCTGAGCGACGACAAGCTCATGGAGCGGCTGACGGGGAAAACGCTTGCCTCCATGCGCTGCGCCCGCGCCGCGCTGCCGCATCTACGCGGTTCCGGCCGTGGCCGTATCATCTGTATCGGCGGCTCCTCGGCGCGCGCGGTGGAAAAGGGCGCCTTGCCGGGCGGGCTCGGGAATTCCGCTCTGGTAAATTTCGTAAAGCATTTCAGCATCGATGCGGCGCCCGACGGCATCACCGTCAATGTGGTGCATCCGCCCTTGACCAGGACCGAGCGCCACCCCGGCCGCGTCGCCGCCCTGGCACGCGAAACCGGCGTCAGCCTGGACGAGGCGGAGGCCGCCATCGTGGCCAGGTTTCCCATCGGACGCATGGTGGAGCCGGGCGACATCGCGCCGCTGGTCCTTTTCCTGGCGTCGGCGCACGCCAGCGCCATCACGGGTCAGGCGATCGCCGTGGACGGCGGCGCAATTCCTTCGGTGGACTATTAGAACGTTATTCGATGAGTTGCAGGATGTGGTGGACCACGCCGCCGGTGCCGGGGCTGCCGGGTCCGACGACCTCGCCGTAGAAATCGTTGTTGCCGTCGTGGACGCCCATCGGTTCGGTCAGAAAAATTTCGACCCAGTTATCGGGTTTCACCGTGGCGAAGCCGACGAAGGTCGAGCAATCGACCACCGCGGCGGTGATTACGCGCCGGTCGGGCGTCGCCGGGGACGGAAAGTTATGACACACCGGGTCGGGTTCCGGTTCTCCGGTCGCCAGGTTGGCGACGTTGTCGAGTTCCCAGCGATAGACCTCGTAGCGGCTGATCAGGGTATCGGTCGGGTAGAGATCGGGAATGTCGGCGGGCACGGTTCCCGGATGGTTGACGTCGAGATAGGTCTGAATGTTCCAGATACCGTTGCCCATATTGGTGCCGCCGGTATTGACGTCGCAGATGCCGCCGTTATAGGCGCAGTCGTCGCGCGGGAACCCCAGTGAATCGGGCGCCGGCGGGTTGGCGCCGGTGAACGGTTGCGTTGGTTTGTTCCAGCCCTGCGGATGCGAGTAAGAGCATTGTGTGGTGCTGGCGCGGACCAGACCCTTCACGTTGTTCATGGCTGGCCGGTACTGCGGGTTGTTCCTGACCGCGGGCTCGCCGGGCGGCACCTGGTGGACGCCCTGGAAATAGACGTCGAAGCGCATGTTGATGCCTTGGCGGACCGCCGTGGCCTGACCGGGATTGGTGTTGACGGTTTCGCCGAAGCACTGTTCCATGGGGCTGACCCGGGCCCACGCGTCGCGCAGTCTGGCTACCGACGGCGTACCGGCGGCGACCGAGAGAAAGGCGAAGTTGCCGGGCGCCAGCCCGCCGCCGGTGTTCTCCTTCAGCATGATGCCGTCGGCGATATGGCCCGTCGCGTCGAACGCCAGCGGCGCCTCCGGGTTGCAGATCAGCAGCGGCGGGGTGCCGCACATGGCCGTCGACAGCCCGGCCACCGCGCTGGTGTCGGGCGACGCCGAGGTTATCCCGCCGAGCAGGGCGCCGAATCCGAAATCGACGCGCCGGGGATCGACGTTGACCTCGCAGAACCACGCATCGTCATCGGTCGTGGCGACCGTCCTGGTCACCATGTCGGTGTAGAATACGATGTCCGGGTCCTGAATCGCGACGGTATCGCCGGCGCCGTCATTGGCGAAGATCTGAACGTTCTCCACCAGCGCGCCGGTGGCGGCGAGGCGGCCGCGCGTGCGCGCGCCGGCCCGCTGATCAAGTTGGCTTGCGCAGGAAAGCGCCGCGGCGTCGGCGGCGTTCTGAAGTTCGGTATCGAGGTTCCAGACGCGGCCGAGATCGAGCGACAGCGCGGCCATGCCGGCGAGCGTGGCGAAAGCGAGCGCGGCGATCACCGCGATGACGCCGTCGTTGCCGGGCAGAAGCTTTTCGATCGTATTTCTCATGCGCATGTCCGTCCGCTGCCTGGGCATGTCACTTACCCGTCATAAAACTCGGCACAGAGAGTTTTTCAGGTGTATCCATGCAAGAATCGTGCCAGCCCGGCTGATCGGTTAATTTTCAATATCTTAGGGTTAACGGCCTTTTCGAGATTTCGAAAAGTGTAAAGAAATCCGACACTTTCCGCGGAGTTCCCGGAAATCGTGTAAAGTTTACCGACGCGACGAATATTCAGGCGACATGGGGCAAATGTCGGATATGGGGTACGGAAATCGCCGCTTGAGAAAGTCGATATTACCCCAGCGCTTTGCGACCGCGGCGGTGGAATTGTCCGACGAGCAGGGCGGAGAAGCCGATGATCAGCAGAAATATCGACCCGGGCTCCAGCCCCGATGAAGCCGCTTCCGTGACGGAAAAAACGCCGCTTCTCGCATTGCTCCATACCCGCATGAGGATGGGTTCGAGTTCGTTCCCGGCCGGCCTGGAAGGGTAGTCGAGGGATGTTCCGATGGCGCCCACTGAATTAAACGCGCCGCCGGCGTGCGCCGCGTCGGGCTCGAATTCGGTCTCGCCGATCGCGCCGTGCGTCCCCGCCGTCGAGAGGATGTCGCCCATGGTCGCTGGCGCGTCGGTCGTGGCCAGGGTCTTATAAGCCTGCCCGGCGTCACCGGTTTCCTTGACGCCCGGAATTGTTACCAGAGGATTTGGCGACGCGTTGGTCGCGAATTCGTATGGCGCGAAGCGGCCTTCCATCAGCGATCGCATGCTGTCGCGTTCCGTGACGGCGTAGGCGTGAATCCCCGAGCCGCTGAAACTCGTGGAATCACCCACCGCGTCCGGCATGGCGCGCGCCGGGGCGGTTGCCACGGCCAGTCCCGCGATAATGACTGTCACCGCCAGACCAAAAGTGGCGACGCCGGGTCGCCGGGAAACCGGTCGGCGCGGATTTCCGAGGTTGGGAGCGTTCATCGCGCGATTTCCTCCTTCCCTATGTGTCGCGGCTTGCCCACGGGCGATCCGCTACACAGAATTCTCGTGGGAAGTTGGCGCATTAAGTATATCTGAATTCAGAAACGCAAAGAATTCCGACATTTTTCCACGAGAACTTTACTATTATTAACATTCTTTCTGTTATGGTTAACGTAATCTACAGTTCAACTTCGTTTATTATTGCATATTCATTACTCTACGTCGAGTAATGTTTGAACTTGAATTGATGTCTTGGGCGCCCGAACGGGTTGGTCTTAGTCCGGCGTGTCGCCGAGATTCGCCGTGCCGCCGTCCTTGCGGTAGGGGCCCCGTTCGGTCAGCGCGGCCATCTCGGATTCCATCATGCGGCGTTCCTGGGACAGGAAATCGTCGACCGCGTCGCGAAAGCCCGGGTTGCGGATCCAGTGCGCCGAAAAAGTGGGGCTCGGCAGATAGCCGCGGCTGATTTTGTGCGGTCCCTGCGCGCCGGCTTCGACCTTGGAGAGGCCGCGTTCGATCGCGAAATCGATGGCGCGGTAAAAGCACGCCTCGAAATAGAGGTTTCGGAACCGCTGGGTGCAGCCCCAGTTGCGGCCGAACAGCGTGTCCGCGCCGAGGATGTTGAGCGCGCCGCCCACATAATCTCCCGCGTGCGACGCCATGATCAAGACCACGTTATCGGCCATGCGCGCGCGCAACATGTGGAAGAAATCACGGTTGAGATAGGCGCTCGACCATTTGCGATCGACCGTGTTCAGATAGAACCGGTAGAAGGCGTCCATGTGCTCCGCGGTCAGCGCGTCGCCGGTCAGTGTCTCGAAGCTCACATGCTCGTTGGCGTCGCGGCGTTCCTTGCGGATGGTCTTGCGTTTGCGCGACGACAGCGTCGCGAGGAAATCGTCGAACCCGCCATAGTCCCGATTGTGCCAATGGAACTGCTGGCCGACGCGCTGCAGCAAATCCATCGCGCCGAGTTCCTCCCATTCGCCCTCGGTGCAGAAGGTGATGTGGAACGACGACGCCTCCTGGCTTTTCGCGAGCTCCATCAGCCCGGCCACCAGCATCATGCGCACGCGCCGCGCTTCCGGTCCCGGCCGGGCCAGCAGGCGCGGTCCGGTGACCGGCGAAAACGGTGCCGAGACCTGAAGCTTCGGGTAGTACTGGCCGCCGGCGCGCTCGAAGGCGTCGGCCCAACCCCAGTCGAAGACATATTCGCCGTAGGAATGGCTTTTCAGATAGCACGGCGCGACGCCGACCACCGAGCCGTCGTCTTCCTCGATCGCGATATGGCACGGTAGCCAGCCGGTCTCGGCCGATACCGCGCCGGACTTCTCCAGCACGTCGAGAAAGGCGTGGCTGACGAACGGGTTTTCCGCACCCGCGCAGGCATCCCACTCCTCGGCGGCGATTTCGTCGATCGCGCCAAGCACCTTTATGGTGACCGATTCACCGCCGTCGGGCATGCGAACCCTTCTTGCAGGTTTGGAATACGAGTGTCCTGAGAGTGATGCGAATCCCCCGCGAAGGCAAGGCGGGGAGGGCGTGGGCGATCACCCGATCTCGAACACCGCGTCGATTTCAACCGCGGCGTTGAGGGGCAGGCAGGCGACGGCGAGGGCGAAGCGGGCGTGGCGGCCGGCGTCGCCGAACACTTCGACGAACACGTCCGAGGCGCCGTTCATCACTTGGGGCGAGTCGCCGAAATCGGCGGCGCCGTTGACGAACCCCCCGACCTTCACGCAGCGTCGAACCCGGTCGAGATCGCCGCCGCAGGCGTCCTTGATCTGGGCGATCACGTTGAGCGCGCAATAACGCGCCGCCTTGCGTCCGGTCTCGATGTCGGTGTCGTCGCCGAGCTTGCCGGTGATTAGTTCGTCGCCGATCTTGGGTAACTGGCCGGCCACGAAAACCAGATTACCGGTAATGGCGAAGGGCGCGTAATTTGCCTGCGGCGCCAGCGCCGCCGGCAGTTCGATGCCAAGCTCGGCGAGCCGCGCCTCTATCCGTCCGCTCATATCCCGTGTCCCTGCTGCATGATGTTCCTCGTGCGGCCGCCATCATAGACCACGAAGGGGCCGTGGCGGGCGCCCTCGCCGTTATCGGCGGTGACCGTGGGGGCGAAGGCGATGCGCGCGTTGCGGACCCCGTGACGTCGGCCGCCGGCGCGCGCGCATTCCCAAATTTCGCGCGCCGTTTCGCGCAGTTCGCGAAACGGCGGCGGGACGTCCGTCACCGGCGCGCCGGCCCGCGCGATCCCGTGATAACGTTCCCCGTCGCGCGTCATCTCGTCGCCATCGCTATCTCCGGCGGGCGCGGCGCCCAGCGCCTCGGCCAGCAGCGACGACGTGGCCCACGCGGTCCCGGTCAGCAATGCGCCGATGGCGGCGCACAGCGCATGCGCCTCCGCGCCGTCGTGACGATAATCCGCCATCGCCAGAAGACCATTGAGGTTTGCCGGTTCCAGCCCGATCGGCCGCTCCGCCCAGGCGCGTTCGGCAGCGCCCCGCGTGGTGCTCGGCGCCATCTGTATGGTGATATCCAGAGCCATGGTCCACAGCCGCACCGCATGGACGAAACCTTCGGTATCGAAAGCCGCCCGACGGTGGCGGAACGCGGTCAGGTCGAGAACCGTTGCGGCGCGGGTGTCCGGCGCGAAGGACGACGCTTGGATCCGATCGGCGGGCGCGACCCGACCGGTCCGATAATCAGCCGCGAACAGCGCACCCGCTCGCGTCTCCAGGCCGTAAGCCCAGTGCAGCCCCGCGCCGCGCCACAATGTCAGGTCGGGACGCGCCATGCCATGGCATAGCATGAACTTGATTTCGTCATGGAAGGTGCGCGCATCCGATTGCGAATCGAAATAGCCGCCCCTCCAGCCCCAATATGTCCAGACGCCCGCCAGCCGGTCGAAGGCGTCGCGGGCGCTGGCTTCGCCGCCGCGGCCGTCGCGAACGATGCGCGCCGCTGAACCGGGATCGGGCCCGCGTCGCCACAGCCAGGCGGGGACGTCGTCCTCGGGTACTTTGCGCAGCCGTTTCGCGATTTCGGTGCGAAGAAGCAGTCGATGGACCAGCATCGCACGCGCGCCATTGGACCAGCTCGCCGGTGTTTCGATGGGCGGCCCATTGCCGACGATTTGAAACCGGACGCCCTCATAAGGCGAACCGCCGGCGGATGTGTATCTTCGCGCTACGCGCACCATGCCCCCGAAATAACAACTCACGCGGTCGCCAACGCAACACCTGCGACCTGAAAAACACCTTAACACAACATATTGTATGCGCAATGGCCCGTTGGTTTGACTGGACGGCGGCGAAAGCAAGTGCAATATTCGCCCGCGATTCACGGCGGTCCGCGACATTCCGGAGCAACTCCATGACCATCGGCACTCGGCTTTTCACATTTTTCCGCGGCGAGTTCGTCGGCGCGGATTCGGGCGGCAGCCGTTATTACCGCGACAAGAAGCGCCGCCCCGGTGAGCGCGAGCGCCGCTGGGTGATGTATGCCGGCGCGCCGGAGGCGTCCACCGTGCCGCCCGAGTGGCATGGCTGGCTGCATTATACGGTCGAGGATTTCCCGCGCGGCGGCGGCCGTGCGAAGCGCCCGTGGCAGAAGGAGCACGTTCCAAATCTCACCGGAACGCCGGCGGCCTATCGTCCGCCCGGCCACGTGCTGAAGGAAGGACGCCGCGCCGCCACCACCGGCGATTACGAACCCTGGGAGCCCAATTGAGCCGTATCGCATGTCGAGGGGGTAGAGCGAAATGCAGAGAAATTTGATCGAAACCATCATGGGCGCCGTGGTCATCGTCGTGGCTGCGATTTTCCTGGTGTTCGCTTATACGACGGCCGACGTGCGCGCGGTCGAGGGCTATGACGTGTCCGCCAAGTTCGATCGCATCGACGGCATCAAACGGGGCAGCGACGTCCGCATGGCGGGCATCAAGATCGGCACCGTGATGGATTCGACGCTGGATCCCGAGACCTATCTCGCCGTGGTCGAACTCAGCATCAATCCCACTGTTAAACTGCCGCTCGACACCTCGGCCTCGATCACCTCGGATGGACTTCTTGGCGACAAGTACATGTCGCTGTCGCCCGGCGGCGATGAAGCGATGATCAAACCGGGTGGCGAGATCGAAACCACCCAGGGGGCGATCGATCTGTTCTCGCTGGTCGGTCAGATGATCTTCAGCCAGACCGGCAAGGACGATAAAGACAAGTCCGGCGATGGCCTCAAATAGATCCGGGTGCGAGCGGGCAAGATGATCGCGCGCCCGGCGGCGGCCATGATCGCCGCTTTGTTCTGCGGCGCGCCGGCCTGGGGCGCGACCGGCAATGTCGCCGTCCTCCAAGGGCTCGATAAGGTCACGGCGCGCATCTCGACCTTCGATGCGCCCATCGATCTCACGGTCCGGTTCGGCACGCTCGATATCGTGGCGCGCGATTGTCGCAAACGGCCGCCCGAGGAGCAGCCCGAGACCTTCGTGTTCCTGGAGATCAACGAGGTCCGGCGCGGCGAGCGCCCGACGCGATTATTCAGCGGCTGGATGTTCGCTTCCAGCCCGGCGTTATCGGCGCTCGAACACCCGGTCTATGACGTCTGGGTGGTCGACTGCAAAATCGACACCACTTCGTCCGGCGGCAATTCCCGGTAGAACGTCGCGTTACGGTCGAGCGCCTCGGACAGCATCTGGCGATAGCCCGAGCGGTGGATTTCCATCGCGCCGAACCGCGAGAGATGGGGCGTCACGAACTGGATATCGAGCAGCGAGTATTCGCCTTTCTTCAGGCGCGCGATCAGATGGGCCAGCGCCACCTTGCTGGCGTCGCGTTCGCGGGTGAACATGCTTTCGCCGAAGAACGCCGCGCCCAGCGATACCCCGTACAGACCGCCCGCCAGCTCGCCGTCTCGCCAGCACTCGACGCTATGCGCCCGGCCCATGCCGTGAAGCTCGCAGTAAAGTTCGATGATTTCGTCGTTGATCCAGGTATCGTCGCGGTCGGGCGCGGGCATCGCGCAAGCCCGGATTACGTCTTCAAAGGCTGAATCGCACCGCACGTCGAATTGCTTGCCGCGGATCATCCGCATCAGGCGGCGAGGGATGTGGTATCCGTTCAGGGGAAGGATGCCGCGCTTTTCGGGATCGATCCAGTACAGGGTGTCGTCGTCGCGGCGTTCGGCCATGGGAAACAGGCCGACCGAATATGCGCGGAGCAGCGTGTCGGGCGTCAGCGTCACCATCACCGAGGCCCCTCCCAAAGGCCTACGCTTACCCTGTCGTTTCTACCAGTGTCTCCAGCCACTTTATGTCGTATTCGCCGTTTACGAAACCGGGTTCGGAGACCACGCGTTCGAGCAGCGGTATCGTGGTTTCGACGCCGCCGATGACATATTCCTCGAGCGCGCGCCGCAGGCGCATCAGGCATTCGTTGCGCGTCTTGCCGTGCACGATCAGTTTTGAGACGAGGCTGTCGTAATTGGGCGGAATCCGGTAACCGGAATAGAGCGCCGAATCGACGCGCAGCCCCGGACCGCCCGGCGGGTGGTAATCGGTGATCCGTCCCGGCGACGGCGTGAAGTCGACGGGCGATTCGGCGTTGATCCGGCATTCGATGGCGTGGCCCGAAATCGTGACGTCGCTTTGTTCGATGCCCAGCGGCGCGCCGGCCGCGATACGGATCTGTTCGCGGACGATATCGATACCGGTGATCATTTCGGTCACCGGATGTTCGACCTGAAGCCGCGTGTTCATTTCGATGAAATAGAACTCTCCGTCCTGGTATAGAAATTCCAGGGTTCCGGCGTTGCGATAGCCGAGACGCGCGACCGCGGAACGCGCGATCTCGCCAATGGTTGCGCGCTGGTCGGCGTTGAGGGCGGGCGACCCGGCTTCCTCCATCACCTTCTGGTGCCGGCGCTGCAACGAACAATCGCGTTCGCCGAGATGAACGGCGCCCCCCTTCCCGTCGGCCAGTATCTGGACTTCGATATGGCGCGGGCCGACGAGAAATTTTTCGATATACAATGCATCGCTGGTGAAGCTCGCGCGCGCTTCGTTGCGCGCCAGGCGCAGTGATTCGGCCATTTCGTGGGCGGCGTGAACGATCTTCATGCCTCGCCCGCCGCCGCCGCCGGCCGCCTTGACCAGCACCGGATAGCCAATCTCCTCCGCGAATTCGAGGGCCTCGCGCTCGGTTTCGATGGCGGCGTCCGATCCCGGCACCACCGGCACGCCGGCCTCCGAAATCGCATGCTTCGCCGCCACCTTGTCGCCCATAATTCGAATATGATCCGGTTCCGGCCCGATGAAGACGAATCCGTGTTCCTCGACGATGGACGCGAATTTGGCGTCCTCCGACAAAAAGCCGTATCCCGGATGGATGGCGTCGGCGTTGGAAATGATGGCGGCCGAGACGATCGCCGGAATGTTCAGATAGCTTTCGCTGGCTGGCGCCGGGCCGATGCATACGCTCTCGTCGGCGAGACGCACATGCATCGCTTCCTCATCGACCGTGGAATGCACGGCCACCGTCTGGATGCCCATCTCCTTGCAGGCCCGGTGGATTCGGAGCGCGACTTCGCCGCGATTTGCTATCAGGACTTTGTCGAACATCGCGGGACCCGCGCTATTCCAGGACAATCAGCTCCTCGCCGTATTCCACAGGTGTGGAATCGGCGACGAGGATGCGGACCACCTTGCCGGACCGGGGCGCGCGGACGGGGTTATAGGTCTTCATTGCTTCGATCAGCAGAAGCGTCTGGCCCTCGATGACTGAATCACCGACATGGACGAACGGGT
>CAZPMO010000131.1:0-13441 GCA_964587515.1 uncultured Rhodospirillaceae bacterium
ACAACGGTAGCGACACGTGACTGCAGCGGCTACCCACTTAACGTGTCAAAGCCCTTAAAACTGGTCTGAATCCGGCGGTAGTCCGAGCGCGATCCGGCCGGAGAACGCGCCGATTGCGTCCCAGTTCATTGTGATGTGCATGGCGCCGGCGTTGATGTCGCGCCAATAGCGCTGCATGGCGTTTTGTGTGAACAAACCTCCGCCGCCACCGCCCTTGAACAAGCTATCGACCGCCTCTGTCGCCAGCCGCGCCGCGAAAGCCTGGTCGCCTTTGAAGCGGCCGCGCTGGTCGACCCCGAGTTCGTCTCCCGAGGCGACCGTGGACATGAGCTCGCGGCAGTCCTTGTCGATCAGGGCACGGGCGGCGGCGATCGAGGCGCGGGCTTCACCGACGCGGAGCTGGACCGAGGGAATCTCCGCCATCGGCGCAACCTTGGTGATGGAGGCGCCGCGCGTGGTGCGCGCCCGGGTTCCGTCGACGAACTCATCATAGGCGCCTTGCGCCATGCCCATGATGGCCGCGCACAGGCTGATGGAGATCACGGTGAACATCGGAATCGTATAGAGCGGGGACGGGTTGGCATCCGCCCCGGGCGGGCGACCGGAACTCGCATCGGTTACGGTGAGAAACCGGTGTGCCGGGACGAACACATCGGCGCAGGAAATGTTCTTCGATCCGGTGCCGGCCAGGCCGACCACGTGCCAGTTGTCCTCGATATCGAATTCAGTCGTGGGCACTAGCGCGAAGCCCCGGTCGTCCGGCGCCGCCGTTTCGCCACCGGCGATGCGCGCGCCGACGATCATCCATCCGCAATTGTCGACGCCCGAACAGAACATCCATTTGCCGCCGAGCCGGTAGCCGCCGTCGACCGCGACGAGTTCGCCGGCGGGCGCGAACGCGGCGGCGCTGACAGCCCGGGGATCCGCGCCCCACACCTCTTCCTGCGCGGCGAGCGGATACATCGCCACCAGCATCTGATAAGTGCTGGTGATCGCATGGACCCAACCGGTCGAACCACAACCGCGCGCGATCTCGAATGCGATATCGACATAGGTATCCAAGCCATGCTCGAAACCGTCGAAGCGCCGCGGCATCAGGACACGGTAGAGATCCGCGTCGAGAAGCGCCTCGAAGCTCTCCCTCGGCACACGCCTTTCCGCTTCCGTCCGATCCTGTAGCTCTCGCAAACGGGGCGCCAGCGCGCGCGCGCGATCAACCAGCTCCTCGCGAGAGACGATATCTCTGTTATTCTGTTCGACGCGACCGGGAATGGAGCAACCCTCCGAGGTTTCGGACCCTGCGATCGCACGCGGCGCGGTTCGCGCTCGACGTACACGGGTCAATCTAGCGCAGATCCCGTCCCTTGCCGAACGACGATTCACCGCAGGGCAGGCCATGTCCCGCCGCCGATCGACGGCGACGCTCGGGGCCTGTTAATGGCGCGACTTGGCGTGTTAGACTTTATCAAGCCCGGTCGCGACGCGGCCGCGCTTTGGCCACTGTCGACGGTGCGGGTCGATAAGGGCGGATTGGAAGAGCCCCGCAAGAGGGCGCGGAGACGCCGGGGGAGGGAAGATTGTCCGATTTGTCGGTGACCTATGGAGGGTGCGAGTATTGGGACCGGACCGGGTCGCTGATGAACGGTACCGTTCGCCCGCCCGGGATCGAGCTCAATTACATCATTGTGACGCTCTACGATCTTTTCCGCCGCATGGCGCGGAGCGAGGAATTCGACGCGGCCGAGATGTCAATGTCCACCTTCATAGCGATGGTTGCCGGCGGCGATGATCGGTTCGTCGCCGTCCCTGTGTTTCCGTCGCGCAATTTCCGCCACAGCTATCTGTTCATCAACGCCGCCGCCGGGATCGACCGGCCCGAGGATCTGCGCGGTCGTCGGATCGGCGTTCCGCAGTACGAAATGACCGCGGCGCTTTGGATCCGCGCTATCCTGCAGCACGATCACGGCGTCGCTCCGGGCGATATGCGATGGCATACCGGCGGGCTCAAGAGTCCTGGCTACACCGATCGCGCCGACGTCTCGTTCCCGGCCGATCTCGAGGTAACGATCATTCCCGAAGACAAACACCTCGAGGGCATGCTCGACACGGGCGAACTGGACGCGCTGATCACGCCACTCCGTCCCGCGTCGCTGGCCGCGGGCCAAGGTCTGGTTCGGCGAATGTTCCCCGATTATCGCGCCGTGGAGAAAGACTATTACCGGCGCACCCGTATCTTCCCCATCATGCATACGGTCGTCATTCGCCGTCCGGTGTATGAGGCCAACCGATGGATGGTCGCCAGTCTGTTCGAGGCCTTCGAACTGGCCAAAAGCAAGGGACGCGAGCGGCTCGGCAATACGGGCCCGCTTGCCGTGGGACTGCCGTGGATTCCGGCCGATCTGGAGGAGCTCGACGAGGTGTTCGGCGAAGACGATCCTTGGGCGTATGGCATTGAGCCCAACCGCAAGGTACTCGAGGCCATGATCCAGTATTCGTTCGAGCAAGGCTTGTCGGAGAGGGTCGTCGCGATCGAGGAGTTGTTCGCGGAGGAAAGCTTCGTGCCGCCCACCATCGGCGCCTCCGCCTGACATGGGATATCGCGTTGGTATCGATTCCGGTGGCACTTTCACCGATCTTCAGGCGATCGGTGGCGATGGCCGGGTCGAAATCGTCAAGGTACCCTCGACACCCCACAGCCCGGATCGCGGCTTCCGGAACGCGCTCGAGGCGTTGCTCGACCGGCTCGACGGGGACGGCGGCCGCATCGATGCCGTCCTTCACGGCACCACCGTCGCGGTCAACGCGATCCTGCAACGCGATTTTCCTCCGATTGGCCTTTTGGTCACCAAGGGGTTCCGCCACATCCTTGAGCTTGGCCGCCAAACCGTCCCGGGCGAACGCGGCTCGATCTACGTCTGGGTCAAGCCGCCTCGCATCGTCCATCTGTCCAAGGTGCGCGAGGTCTCCGAACGGCTGAGCTCAAAGGGCGAGATCATGACGCCTTTCGACGACGACGAATGCCGAGAGGCCGCGCGCTGGTACCGCGACAACGGCATCGACACGGTCGCGATCTGCTTCATCAACGCCTATGTCGACGGCGCGCACGAGCGCCGTGCCAAGGCGATCTTCGCCGACGAGCACCCGGAATGCTTCGTTTCGATCTCGTCGGAGACGTTGCCCGAGTTCCGCGAGTACGAGCGCGCCGTGACGACCTGCATGAACGCGCTGCTGATGCCGATCCTGGGCCAGTACGTCCGGCTTCTGCAAGGTCATCTCGACGCGCTTGGAATCGGCGCGCCGCTCTACATCATGAAATCGGGCGGCGGCGCGAGCCGGGCCGATCTGGCGATCGAGAACCCGGTCCATACCGCGCTGTCGGGACCGGCGGCCTCGGTTGTCGGCGCCACCTGGATCGGCCGCGCCGCCGACCGGGCCGATCTGGTGACCTTCGACATGGGCGGCACGTCGACCGACGTCAGCCTGGTCGAGGGCGGCGTCCCGGCCATGGTCAGCGAGACCGACATCGACGTCTATCCGATCCGGACGCCGTCGATCGACGTGGTCTCGGTCGGCGCCGGCGGCGGCTCGATCGCATGGCTCGCGCCGGGCGACCGGCTTCGCGTCGGGCCGAGAAGCGCGGGCGCGGTGCCCGGGCCGGCGTGTTACGGACGGGGCGGCGAGGAGCCGACGATCTCGGACGCCAACCTCTATCTCGGCCGCCTGCCGGAGAGCCTCGCGGGCGGCGCGGTGACGTTGGACCGAGCCCGCGCCGAGGCGGCGCTCGCCGGGCTCGCGACGCGGGTCGGGCTTTCGGTGCTAGAGCTCGCCAGCGGCATCATCGAAATCGCCGAGCTCAACATGGCCGATGCAATCCGCCAGGTCTCGGTCCAGAAAGGCAAGGATCCGCGATTGTTCGACCTGATCGCCTCGGGTGGCGCGGGCCCGCTGCACGGCGCCAGCCTGGCCGAGATCCTGCACTTGCGCCGGATTTTGATTCCGCCGTCACCCGGCATGGGGTGCTCGCACGGCGCGCTGGTCTCGGACGTGCGCGAGGACTACGTGCTGACCGACATCCAACGCGAGGCCGACGCCGACGTCGGGCGCATCGCCACGCTGTTCGGCGAGCTTGAGCAGAAGGCCGTCGCGGTGCTCGAGCGCCAGGGTTTCGCGCCGGAGAACCGCCGGATCGACCGCGCCGCCGATTTGCGCTACCGCGGCATGCGCACAGAGTTGACCGTGCCGGTCTCGTTCGGGACGATCGACGCCGAGACGGTGACCGCCATGTTCGCCGGCCTCCATCGGGCGCACGCAACGGCCTACGGCTATTCGTACGAGGGCGTCCAGCAGGTCGAGCTGGTCAACCTTCGCGTCGCCGGCATCGGCGCCATGCCCGGGTTTCCGATCGCGCCCGCCGAGTCCGGAGAAACCGACGCCTCGGCATACGTCACCAACCAGCGCCAGGTCCATTTCGGCCCGGACGGCTGGATCGATACCCCGGTTATCGATCGCGCGCGCCTCGCCGCCGGAACGGCATTCGACGGCGCCGCGATCGTCGAACAGTACGACAGCACGGTCTTGATCCTGCCAGGACAGCGGGCCGAAATCGATGCGCTCGGCAACATCGTGATCCAGACCAGAGCCCGGGAGGCCGCATAATCATGACCGTGCCGTTCCTCAGCATCGACGGAGTGTCGAAGGTCTATTCCACGCGGCAGGGCGAGATCTTCGCGGTCGACGACGTTTCGCTCGACTTTCCCGAACACGGCTTTATTTCCCTGTTGGGGCCGAGCGGCTGCGGCAAGTCGACGCTGCTGCTGATGAGCGCGGGCCTGGTGTCCACAACCGCCGGGGCGATCACCATCGCCGATACGGTGGTGGATCAACCCTATACCGATCTCGGTATCGTGTTTCAGGATTCCAATCTGCTCGACTGGCGCCGCGTGATCGACAATCTCCTGATCCAGGCTGAGTTCCGCGGGCTCGACCGGTCCACGATCCGCGGGCGCGGTATGGAGCTCTTGGACATGGTCGGGCTCGCCGGCTACGAGAGCCGCTATCCGCACGAGCTGTCGGGCGGCATGCGCCAGCGGGTGTCGATCTGCCGCGCGCTGGTGCACGACCCGCCGCTGTTGCTGATGGACGAGCCGTTCGGCGCGCTCGACGCACTGACCCGCGATCAGCTCAACCTCGATCTCCAGGACATCTGGCTCGAAAGCCGTAAGACCATCCTGTTCGTCACTCATAGCATCACCGAGGCGGTGTTCTTGTCGGATACCGTCGTCGTGATGACACCGCAGCCAGGGCGGGTCGGCGAAGTAATCAAGATCGATCTGCCGCGCCCGCGCGAGTTCACGATCCGCGAAACCCCCGAATTCGGCGCTTATACCAAGCAGATTCGAGGATTGTTCGAGCAGTGGGGCGTGCTGCGGAATCGCGCTGGGGTGACGAATCGTAAATCCAACGACGAGGCGAACTAAGCCATGGCAAGCAACACCGATCGAGCGGCGGCCGATATGGCTTGGCTCGCTCGCCGGCTTCGGATCGAAGAGTGGGTCTATCCGACCGCGGCCATCGTTGGGTTCGTCGTGCTGTGGGACGTCTTGGTTCGCATCTTCAACGTCAAGACCGTTGTCCTGCCGTCCCCGGGCCAGGTCTATGATTCGTTGATCGACGATTGGGGGGAACTTGCGCCTCACCTCTTGTTCACGATTTACGAGATCCTGGCGGGATTCGCGCTCAGCGTCGTGATCGGCATCGCGCTCGCCATCGCGATCGTCACGTGGCGCCCGATCGAGAAATCGATCTATCCAATTCTGGTCGGATCGCAAGTCATTCCCAAGATCGCCCTCGCGCCGCTGTTCGTCATCTGGTTCGGCTTCGGCATCGAGCCAAAGATCCTGATTGCCTTCCTGATCGCGTTCTTTCCCGTCGTCATCTCGACGGTCGTCGGACTTCGATCGGTGGAGGTCGAGAAGCTTTACCTTGCCCGGTCCATGGGTGCCTCGGAACTCCAAATGTTCTTTAAGATCAAATTGCCGAATGCGATGCCCAGCGTCTTCGCCGGCTTCAAGCTATCGATTACGGCCGCGGTGATCGGCGCCATCGTTGGCGAGTACATCGGCGCCGACAAGGGTATCGGCCGGGTCCTGCTCGAGGCCAACGGGGATATGGAAACCGAGCTCCTATTCGCTGGGATTGTGTTGCTCAGCATCACAGGCGTGATACTCTTTTTGATCATCGACGGGCTGGAACGCGTGATGATCCGATGGCATGTCTCGCAACGAATTCGGGAGTAGCCAATGCCATGACCAGCCGGGCCGAGCGCCACGAATCGGCGACGGCTCATTTAATTTTCGGCCCAGGAAAAATAAGGGGCAATTACAGAGGAGGAAAAGTGATGAACTATGGTAGTAAAAATCTCGTCGCGCGCGGCGCGGCGGTTGCCTTCGCAGCGACGCTTGTGGCCTCGACCGCTGGCGCGGCCGACAAGGTTTCGGTCAGAACCGATTGGTTCCATTCGCACTATCACTCGCCGTTCTTCCTAGGCATCGAGAAGGGCTTCTATCGCGAAGCCGGGATCGAGCTGAATCCGACCGCCGGCCGCGGCTCCGGACAGGTCGTCCGACTCGTCGGCAACGGCGATGACCAGTTCGGCTTCGCCTCTACCGATGCAGTGTTCCGCGCCGTCGCCAAGGACATCAACGTCATCGCCGTCGGCAACATCATGCCCAAGATGGGCCAGGCGGTGTACGTCCTCAAGAAGAGTGGCATCACCAGTCCGCAGCAGCTCAAGGGCAAGACGATTGGCTGGACGCCCGGCGGTACCAACGAAGCCTTGCTGCCTGCGTTCCTGAAGAATGTCGGCCTGTCCATGGCGGACTTGAAGCCCATCGCCGTGTCGCCAGCCAGCAAGAACCGCATGTTCGTCGACGGCCAGTTCGATGCCGCGATGTGCCCCGCGTGGTGCGCCGGGCTGTTCGCGCGCTTCGGCGGCAGCACCAGTTCCTTCGTCTACTCGGACTACGGAGTCGCGATGGTGGGCTATAACATCGTCACGACACCGCAATACGCCAAGGCCAATCCCGGTGTGGTCAAGCGTTTTCTGGCGGCGACGATGAAGGCGTTCGCGTATTCGAAGCGCAACCAGGAAGAAGCGCTCGACGCGCTCGCCAAGCACAGGCCCAAGAACGCCAAACCCATCATGCGCAAGCGCAATAGCGGCGACATGGCCGATGCCATGGACTTCGTCGGGATCGCGGTCAAGGGCAAGCCCATGGGGTTTCAGTCCAAAAAAGACTGGCTCGCGACCCAGGCGCTTTTGCTGAAGTACGGTGTGGTCAAGGAGAAGAAGCCGATCTCGACCTACTTCACCAACGCCTACGTGGCCAACTAGGAGGATACAGGGGCGCGGCCGCCGATCGGCCGCACCCCGATCCGTGCGAATCCTTGATCGATCCGATCACGCTCGAGATCATCGGCGGCACTATCGAATCGGCGCGCCGTGAGATGGAGATCCAGATCGAGCGTACCGCGCGCTCGGTAGTGATCCGCGAAGGCCGGGACTACCGCGCCGGAATCTTCAACCGGCACGGCCAGAACGTGTCGTCGGCTTCCGGCGCCGCGCATGTCGACCCCATCCTTCAGAACTATCCGCTCGACGGGGTCGAGGACGGTGATGTCTTCATCTGGAACGATCCGTTCAAATCGGCCGGCGGGCTGACCCATCTCCCCGACCTCTGCATCACCCAGCCGATCTTCTGGGATGGAGAACTGGTCGCCTATGCCCAGTCGTTTGGCCACGTCACCGATATCGGCGGGCTAACGCCGGGCAGCGTCATGATCGGCGCCACCAGCATCCATCAGGAAGGCATTATCATCCCGCCGGTCAAAATCTACAGCCGAGGCCGGGTTGTCGGGCCGCTGTACAAGACCATCATCAACAACAGCCGGTACCCGGACGACGTTTCGGGCGATCTCGATGCCGAGATCATGGCATGCCGCATTGGGGTCGCGCGCGTCCGCGGACTGTTCGAGCGCTTCGGCCCGGAGATCGTGGAGACGGGGTTCGAGGAATTGCTGGAGCGCTGCGCGTGGGCGCTCCGCGAGGTCGCGCTACCGAAGATTCCGGACGGCGAGTATCCATTCGAGGATTTCGTCGAGGTCGCCGGCGCGGTGCCCGCCGAGCCGCGCGAGTTTATTCGTCTCAAGGTGACAATGATCAAGTCGGGCGATCGCATCACCTTCGACTTCACCGGGTCCGACGACCAGTCGACCGCCTCGATCAATATCGCGGGCGACGAGCGGTTCTATGTGAAATATATCGTGTCGATCTTCCGTAACCTGGTGCCGGACACGATCTTCAACGCCGGCGCGGTCCGCGTGATTGATTGCAAGCTGCCGAAACGCAGCGTGCTGTCGGCCGAATATCCGGCACCCGCCTCGTGTCGCGCGTTCACCTTGTTCCGCCTGCCCGAACTCTGTCTCGGCGCGCTCAACCTCGCGCTCGGCGGGCGCGCGCCGGCGTCGTCGGATACGCGCTCGGTATGGGGGATCGCCACGGTCAACGAATATGGCGAGCGCGTGTTCTTCCGCGACGACCTCGGCGGTGGCGGTGGCGGCCGGCTCGATATGGACGGATCGGACGCTCTCAATGGCAATGTCGCAGGGCGCAACCGGCCGGCCGAGTTTGTCGAGGCGTTCTATCCCATCATCGTCGAGCGCGACGCGCTGGCGGACGATTCGGGCGGGCCTGGAAGCCATCGCGGCGGCCTCGGCTGTCATCGCGAGGTCCGCTTCCTCGCACCGGCGACGCTGCATATCATCGACGACCGAATGCAGCTTCAGCCGTGGGGCGTCGCCGGCGGTGGCGCGGCCGACGGAACCCATTACGTCCTCAACCCCGGAACGCCCGACGAGCGGGTGTTCGACCACAAGATCGATGCGTTCCAGTTGCGGGCCGGTGATCGCTTGCTCGCCAGGACTCCGGGCGGCGGCGGTTGGGGCGACGCCTTGACCCGCGCGCCCGATGCGGTGCTGGACGACGTCCGTCTCGGCAAGGTTTCCTCCCTGGCGGCGCGGCGCGATTACGGGGTGGTGGTCACCGGTGACCGCGTGGATTGGGACGCCACCGACGCCGAGCGGGACCGCTTACGCCGCATACGCCCAGAGCGTGGTTTCTTCGATCGCGGCGGCCGGTTTCGCGAGCGTGAAGCCGCCGGGCGAATTGGCCTGACCATCGATCCTCGGCATCACAAATTCCAAGTCGACCTCCAACACGGGAAAACGCCATGAGCGACCAGCCCGACCATGACATGATGGCCAAGGCGAACCACGACGAATTCGCCCGCCAGGCATTCGTCACCAGCCTCAAGCGGCACATCTCCTCCATCATTACGCCCGGAAACAAGGTCGAGATGGAGAAGCGCGCAATTCCTGCCTTCGAGAAGCGCAACAAGCGCGGCCCCCGGAACCGCCAGGAACTTCGCAAGGCTATGGAGCGTAGCCCTCATCATCAGTTGTGGGGCTCGCTGATGCGCACCGCGCAGGAACTGATGTGGGAATCGGTCGAGGACACCGTGGATCGCCAGCTCGACCAGCTGATCCGAATGGCGCGAGGCGGCAAGAAACCGCTCGGCTCTCTCCGCCTCGATCCCGGTCTTGAGATCCCGCGCTATTTGAATGGCATCGACATCCACTGCATGCCCGGCGGATACGATACCGAAGTCGCGCCCGACGACGTTCGCGCCGGCGCGATCTATGACCGGGGCGCATTCCTCTATCATCTGGGCCAGCGCGGCATGGACGACAATGGCCGGTTGCTGCTCGCTTTCGTCATGGGCGAGCATCCCGGGCTCGAGCCCAGACGGATCCTCGACATGGGTTGCACGGTCGGTCATGCGACGACGGCGTTCTGTGATTTCTTTCCCGACGCCGAGGTCCACGGCATCGATCTCGGCGCGCCCTTGCTGCGATATGCCCATGCCCGGGCGGAGGCGATGGGCCGGGTGATCCACTTCTCTCAGGCCAACGCCGAGGCGACCGGTTTCGACGACGACTCGTTCGATCTCGTCGTCTCAAGCAACCTGATGCACGAGACCTCTGGACGGGCCCTGCCCCGAATCTTCGCGGAATGCTGGCGAATCCTCAGATCCGGCGGCGTGATGGCCCACATGGAGGTCCCGGTCCGCTACAAGGACATGGCGCTCTATGACCAGGTCATGCGCGGCTGGCAGGCCCTGTACAACGCCGAGCCGTTTTGGGACGCGGCGTGTTCGACGGATTTGATCGCGCTCGCCCGCAAGGCGGGATTGAAGCGCGCGCGCGACGGTTACCTCAAGCGGACAATGGATCCGACGGGCGAGCCGCGAAAACTTTTGCACACGCCCAATCAGGGAAACGATTATCGTTATCTGCTGACGGCGGTGAAGTAGCGGGAGGGGCGCGGCGGTGGCGACGAACCAAGTCGATCCGATCACACTGGAAATCATCGGCGGCACCGTCGAGTCGATGCGCCGCGAGATGGAGCTGCAGATCGAGCGCACCGCGCGCTCGGTCGTGATCCGAGAAGGCCGTGATTATCGCGCCGCGATCTTCGACCGCCAGGGCAGCAACATCTCGTCCGCATCGGGCGCCGCGCACGTCGAACCCATCCTCGACAACTACGCCCTCGACGAGATCGAGGAGGGCGACGTCTTCATCTGGAACGACCCGTACAAGTCGGCCGGAGGGCTGACGCATTTGCCCGATCTGTGCCTCACCCAACCGGTGTTCTGGAACGGGGAGATCGTCGCCTATGCCCAGGCTTACGGCCACGTCACGGACGTCGGCGGATTGACGCCAGGCAGCGTGATGATCAACGCGACCGACATTCACCAGGAAGGAATCATCATTCCGCCGGTCAAAATTTTCGCCGCCGGCGAGGTGGTCGAGCCGCTCTACCGGACCATCATCAACAACAGCCGCTACCCCGGCGAGGTGCGGGGCGACCTCGACGCCGAAATCATGGCGTGTCGGATCGGCGTCGCGCGGCTCAAGGGGCTGTTCGAACGATACGGCCCAGAAGTGGTAGACGACTGTTTCGAGGATCTCCTGGAACGTTGCGCCCGGGCGCTGCGCGAGGTCGCGTTTCCCCAGATCCCCGACGGCGCCTATCCGTTCGAGGACTTCGTCGAGATCGCCGGCGCGGTGCCGTCGGAGCCCCGGAAATTCATCCGCCTCAAGGTCACCATGATCAAGGACGGCGATCACGTCACCTTCGACTTCGACGGAACCGATTCCCAGTCCCCCGCCTCCATAAACATCGCCGGCGACGAGCGCTACTACGTCAAATACGTGGTCTCGATCTTCCGCAACCTGGTGCCCGATACGATCTTCAATGCCGGGGCGCTCAGGGCGATCTCGTGCAAGCTTCCGAAGAGGAGCGTGCTGTCGGCTGAATATCCGGCATCGGCCTCGTGTCGCGCGTTCACCCTGTTCCGTCTGCCAGAGCTCTGTCTCGGCGCACTGAGCCGTGCGCTCCCCGCGGCCACGCCCGGCTCATCCGACACGCGCTCAGTCTGGGGTATCGCGACCGAGAACGAGGAGGGCGAGCATGTCTTCTTCCGCGACGTCTTGGGCGGTGGCGGCGGCGGACGGGCGTCGATCGACGGCTCGGACGCGCTAAATGGTAATATCGGCGGGCGCAGCATTCCGGCCGAGTTCATCGAGGCATTCTATCCGATGGTCGTCGAATGGGACCGCTTACCGACCGACTCGGGCGGGCCCGGACACCACCGGGGCGGCCTCGGCTGCGAACGCATGGTAAGGTTCAACACGCCCGGAATCCTGCACGTCATCGACGACCGCCAACAGACCCAGCCTTGGGGCGTCAGTGGCGGCAAGGCCGGTGGCGGCACGGACTATGTGCTCTGTCCCGGCGACGACGGCGAACGCCGTCTCGACCGCAAGATCGACGCGGTCGCGGTCGCGGCCGGCGACCGATTGCTGGCGGTCACTCCGGGCGGTGGCGGCTGGGGCGACCCGTTTCTGCGCGATCCCGAGCGCGTAGCTGAGGACGCCGATCTGGGTCTCGTGACGATAGAGTCGGCGCGCGCGGACTACGGCGTGGTCATCGACCCGCGGTACGCGCTGGATGCCGAGGCGACCGAAATTGTGCGAAGCGAACGACGGGCATCGAGCGGGCCTCGCCCCGCGTTCGATCGCGGCGCACGGTTCTCCGCCCATGTCGCGGCCGGCGATGTCAGTCTCACCACGACCGATTGAATGCTGCAGTTTCGCGTCGATCGGATCGCCGGGCAGAGGAAAACCACCGCCCTCCCGCCGCGCGAAGGGTCCATTCACCAAGGGTGACCGACAATGACCAGTAAGCCTAAAACCAAAGCCCCTCGAAAGCGGGTGCGCGCGTCGCGTTCCTCGGCTCCCGGAGTGGGCGCGGGAAAACCGGCGGCCGATGCATCGCCTTTCCCTGACCCGGCCTCATTTCCGCGAACCGCACGTGGCCGCCGCCCCTATTTCTTCGACGACCCGAACGTCGACAAGCTTCTCGCCATGATCATGGCCCTGGCAGGAGAGGTTTCGGTCCTTCGCGAACGCCTGGATACGCACGAAAGACTAGCGGCCGACGGAAAACGGCCGAGCGCCGCCGAGGTTGAGAACTATTCCGCCCCGCGACCGGTGGCCGACGATCGGGAGGCGCAACGCGCGGAGTTCGTTTCACGCATCCTCCGCATCGTCAGCGACGAGATGGATCGGATGTCGGCCGGCGACGCAGAGCAGGAATACCGAAGCCAGATCCGTCACGTCTCATAAACAGGCGAGGACAAGGAGGCGTCCTGAACGTCAAGATTGTTCCAGCATGGAGGCCGCCCGCTTGGGCACCGAAAACTCGGGCAGCCCCGCCTCGTTCCACGACGCGAGCGCTCGGGTCATCAAATCCTTCGACGGCAGCGAGTAGGCGCCGCGTGTCCTCTTCTGGGTCGCATCGCAGACGATCTTGCTCGACGGCTCGGTCACGCCGTCAACCACCTCGAGGGTGGGGTCCATGGTCCCGGGCGCAAATGTGTCGTCGATGATGACGGTGTCCTTGGCCGGGTTGAAGCGCGAGTTCATCGCCCAGGACATGTGCATGGGATCACGGATGTCGATGTCTTCGTCGACCACGGTGACACGCTTGAGTGTGGTCGCGTCGGCGACAATACGGCCGATTTGCTTGGCGTGACGCGGATGGCGCGGTTTGACCGAAACGGTGCCGTGCGCCATCTGGCCGCCGAAGGTGAAATCGACATGGACGTCGCGCACCGAGTCCTGGTCGAGGTCGTGGCGCAGCATCTTGAGGATCAGGCCGGCATAGCCAATCGACTGCAAAGTGGTGCTCTCCGACGGCGGCATCTGGCTGATAAAGCCGTAATAGATCGGATCGCGGCGATGGGTGATCGCGGTGACG
>CAZPMO010000132.1:0-13433 GCA_964587515.1 uncultured Rhodospirillaceae bacterium
CCTAGTAGAAGCGGACATCAAAAACCCCAACTAACCGAGTTCTGCAACAGAATCAAGGGTTAAGCGGAAGTCGGTTCAACCCGCTTGAATGTCGGAAAGGAGCCATTAGGAGACATTAGCCGTGCGTTGGCGACACCAACCATTGCGCGGTGTTTTCCGCGACGGCGCTTTACTCTGGCAGGCCGGCTTTGCTGAGACCGGAGCGGCGTTCAACGGCACGGACGCTGCGCGGCTGTCATATCGCGGTAATGGGTGGCAAGGTGATTTCGCAGCGTCTGCAGATTGCGCTGCTCTTTCGGCGCCATAGTATGATGCGAAGCTTCGACCGCGGTAAGTACCCTGGCACGCAAAGCGACCTCGTCCATCGATCGCAGTACCCCGTCGTGGTACACGATCCGGCCGTCGACCATGGTCATGCGAACATCACGCCCTTCGGCCCGCCCGATTACCGCATCGATGAGCGATACATCCGCGTCGAGATAGGTTCCCCTGATATGATCGAGAGAAAGCGCGATCAGGTCCGCTTTCCGGCCTGCCTCCAATACGCCGGCCTCGCCCCCGAAGCCGGCGGCGTGAGCGCCGTTCACCGTGGCCATCGCGAACAACTGCCGGGCGTTCGGTGCGGACGGCTCATCCCACTCCGCCGAACGCGCTAGTGCCTGGGCCAGACGGACCTCTTTGAACAAATCTTCGCTTTCTTCCAGCGCGCGGTTGTCCGTGCCGATGGCGACCCGCGCACCGCTCGCCAGAAATGCCGCTAGCGGCGCCGCACCGTTGTGGAGGCGTAGATTCGAACCCGGATTGCGAACCAGCGTCACCTCGCGACGCGCTGCGAGTTCGATGTCGTCCGCTGTCAGGAAAACGCAATGCGCCAGCGATGTCTGCGGTCCGAGCACGCCCAAACCATCGAGGTGCGCCATCGCGCCCTCGGGATAAATCCGCTGCAACGCCGCCTGTTGCGCGCGGGTCTCCAGGCAATGGAGATGAAAGCCGACGCGCTGCTCTTGCGCCGCTTCAGCCATCGCCGTGAACGCTTCGTCGGTCAACCACTGTGGTCCGCCCGGGCCATAGAGAAGCCGGATGCGTGGATGGTCGTGGTAATCGGCGAGCAGCCGGTCCATCAGGGAGACGGTGCTTCGCGCATCTCCGGCGTAAGCGGTTCGCCGCATCCGCGAAAGATCATTGCTCAGATCGTTTGGAAGGCCGGCCAGAAAATCAGGCTCGTCCATTTGCGGGTAGACGATCCAGCCTTGGTCCTGGGCGCCAACGCAAACACACGCGCGAATGCCCGATTCATCATAGGCCTGCAGCATAGAGCGAAGTTCGGATTCGTAATCTTCGCCGTCGAAAAAAAGATTCGCCTGGATCGTGCAGGTGACACCGTTGCGCAACATCTCGGCACTGGCCAGAGCCACCATGGGCGCCGACCCTGGCAAGGCGCGCTCATCTCCTGCCACCACGCGCGTCGAATTCCGTGATAGGCGCTCAGTTCTCGCCGCGATAATCAGTTCCAAAAATGTGTCTTCGTCACCCTCTTGCATGGCCGAGAGACCACGACCGTGCTGATGCGCGTTGACCAGGCCTGGCATAACCACACAGTCCGCCAGATCGAGAACCTCCGCCTCGGCATGCGCCGCGAGGATCTCGCTGGCGGGACCAATCTCTGCAATGCGATCGCCCTCGACGCGGATTGCTGCATCCCAAAGAGGTGTTTCAGCATCGCTGTCGGTCAACACCGCCTGAGGCAGCAGGATCGTTATCTTTGCCATATCGAATTAGTATCAAAACGTATCGCCGGACGCGAGATAATGGTCGGCGATTTCTTCGCCGGTCGTAAACCAGACGCCGTCGTGGTCAGCGATACAATCAAGCGCCGATTCCAGCACCCAGACCAAAGTTCACTGGACTCATATCAAACCTCGCGATTCAAGAAGCGCGTTTTCACACGGTCTGGGTCAGGAGCGGCTGTCGGCGGCGACGCCAGCAAAGTTTGTGATTGGGGGCACGCCGGAAGTTTCCAATTTTTATTCAGAAATCCATCCACTGCATGTCTGGTTCTGGGGGGATTCTGTTGCAAAACTCACCGTTGATTTTGAACTGACGCTGTGATTCGGTCGTCGGGCGATTTTGCTGGAGGGTTTGGCGATGATGGGGTGTCTGGACAAGGATCAGGGGCGGTTTTTCTATGAGTATCGCCCGGACGATCTGGTTCCGTCGGATCATCTGGTGCGCAAGCTCGATGCGGTTCTGGATTTGAGCGGGCTGCGGGCCGAGCTTCGGCCGTTTTACAGCCACACCGGCAGGCCTTCGATCGACCCCGAGTTGATGCTGCGGATGTTGATCGTCGGCTACGTCTTCGCCATCTTCTGCCACGCCGCATCTTCAAGAATTTTCGCGCCCAGACGTCTGCTGTCTGGAAGCAGAGTTGCCTCGCAGCCTGACCAAGGTCACGGCGCAGTGCAGCCGACCGCGCCGGTTAACGTGTCAATGCCATTCGGACTCCGGCTTCACATTCGCTCAGGCGTATAACGTCGTCAGCGCCTATAATTTGGTCACTTCCAAAAAAAACGCCCAATAATTGATCGGTCTGTCGCCAACGGACGCTGGCTCAGATATCCATGATCAAAAATTTTTAGTTTGAATCAATGGGTTAGTTTGAAATCGAATAAGTTTCAAAGGTTGGCACGATTCTTGCAATAGGGAGGGTGTAACCGATTTCAATTTGGAAGGAACGACGTCATGTCGATAACCAGAAAATTCGTACGCCGCGCGGCGGTGACGCTGGCCGCCGCCAGCTTGGGACTCGCCGCGACCACGGCGCAAGCCGCGGAAGGTACGATTAAGGTGGGTATTCTGCATTCCCTCTCCGGCACAATGGCCATCAGCGAGACCACGCTGAAGGACACCATGCTGATGCTGATCGACGATCTCAACAAAAAGGGCGGCCTGCTCGGCAAGCGCGTCGAGCCGGTGGTGGTCGATCCCGCCTCCAACTGGCCCCTGTTCGCGGAAAAGGCCCGCGAGTTGTTGCAGAAACACAAGGTCGACGTTGTCTTCGGCAATTGGACCTCGGTGTCCCGAAAATCCGTGCTGCCGGTGTTCGAGGAGCTTAACGGGCTGCTGTTTTATCCGGTCCAGTACGAGGGCGAGGAAAGCTCGCGCAACGTGTTCTACACCGGCGCCGCGCCAAACCAGCAGGCGATCCCGGCGGTCGAATATCTGATGAGCGAGGACGGCGGCGAAGCCAAGCGCTGGGTCCTGCTCGGGACCGACTATGTCTATCCCCGCACGACCAACAAAATTCTGCGCGCCTACCTTCATGCCAAGGGCGTAAAGGACGAAGACATCATGGAAGGCTATACGCCGTTCGGTCACTCGGACTGGCAGACCATTGTCGCCGATGTGAAAAAGTTCGCATCCGCGGGCAAGAAGACAGCCGTCGTCTCGACCATCAACGGTGACGCCAACGTGCCGTTCTACAAGGAACTCGGCAACCAGGGCATCAAGGCGGAAGACATTCCCGTCGTCGCCTTCTCGGTCGGCGAGGAAGAGCTTTCCGGGCTCGACACCAAGCCGCTGGTCGGCCATCTCGCCGCCTGGAACTATTTCATGAGTGTCGAGACCCCCGAGAACGCCGCGTTCATCAAGAAATGGCAAGCCTTCATCAAGAACCCCAAGCGGGTGACCAACGACCCCATGGAAGCCCACTACATTGGCTTCAACATGTGGGTGCAGGCGGTAAAGCAGGCCGGCTCGGCGAGTGTCGACGCCGTGCGCCAGGCGATGTACGGCCAGACCTTCACGTCGCTGACCGGCACCAAGGCCGTGATGCTGCCCAACCACCATCTGTCCAAGCCGGTGCTGATCGGCGAGATTCAGGAGGACGGGCAGTTCGAGACGGTGTGGAAGACAAAGGCGCCGGTCAACGGCGACGCCTGGTCCGACTTCATCCCCGAAAGCAAGAAGCTGACCGCCAACTGGACGTATCCGTGGGTGTGCGGCAATTGCGAAAAGCCTAAATTCGACTAAGCTGATCCCGAACCACGATCGAATACCGGGCGCCGTGGACTCCGCGGCGCCCGGATCGGTCTTACCCTCGTGCGTTTCCGGGATGATCATGTTTCGCGCTTTCTGTAAATTCGTATCCGTCGCGTTCGTCTGCGTTTCGCTCGCGTCGGTGGCGCCCGCGATGGCCGCGACCGACCTTGGCGGGCTGGTGCAGGGTCTCGCCGCGAAGAGCTTCAGCAAGAAAATCAAGGCGGTTCGCACGCTGGCGGCCACCGGCGATCCCGTGGTCGCCGATCTGTTGCAGAACTATCTCGAGCGCAAAATCTATACGTTGAAAAAAGACGGGCAGGTCGTGCTCACCGAACGCCGGGACGGCAAGTACGTGGCCAAGAACCCGCTGACCGGCGCGGTCATTGCCACCGTTGCCAAATCCAAGCTCAAAAAAATTCGTCTCAATAACCGGCTGCGTCGGGCCATTCGCGCCGCGCTTGGCGGCCTGACGCTCGCGAGCAAGGATCCCGAAAAAAGGCGCCAGGCCGCCGATACAATTTTCAAGGCGCCCAAGCAGAGCAGCATAGCGGGCCTGAAGCAGGCGCTGGCGCGCGAGACCGTGCCGGCGGTGAAGGCGCGCTTCACCCGCGCGCTGGCCGCGAGCGAACTGCTGCATGGCGGGACGCCGGAAGTCCGCCTCGCCGCGATCGGCGTGCTGCGTGACTACGCGGAGCCCGAAATCGGCGCGCTGCTGACGCGGGCGCTCGCCAAGGAAGGTGAAAAGGACGCCTCGGTGCGTGCCGCCGCGCGGGAAGCCCTCGATTTCGTCGAAGGCCGCATGGCCATGTGGGATATCCTCGGCAAGCTGTTCCAGGGCCTCAGCCTGGGATCGGTTCTGTTGCTGGCCGCCATCGGTCTCGCGATCACATTCGGCGTGATGGGCGTCATCAACATGGCCCACGGCGAGATGGTCATGCTCGGCGCCTACACCACATTCGTGATCCAGGAAGCGTTCCGCCTGTATGCGCCGGCCGGATTCGACCTGTCGCTGTTCGTCGCCATTCCCGCCGCTTTCCTGGTGGCCGGCGCGTTCGGGGTCGCCATCGAACGCGGCATCATCCGTTTTCTGTACGGCCGGCCGCTGGAAACCCTGCTTGCCACCTGGGGATTGAGTCTGGTGTTGCAGCAGCTCGTGCGCTCGATCTTCGGTCCCACCAATCGCGAGGTCGGCAACCCGTCGTGGATGACCGGCGCGATCGAGCTCCAGGGCGGCGTGCTGCTGACCTACAACCGGATCTGGATCATCGTGTTTTCCCTGCTGGTGCTCGGGCTGCTGGTGGTGGTCATGAAAAAAACCACGTTCGGTCTGCAAATGCGCGCCGTCACCCAGAACCGCCGCATGGCAAGTTCCATGGGAATCCGCACCGGCTGGGTCGACGCCATGACTTTCGGTCTCGGCTCCGGCGTCGCCGGGATGGCCGGCGTGGCGCTAAGCCAGATCGACAATGTCAGCCCCAACCTGGGCCAGGCCTATATCGTGGATTCGTTCATGGTGGTGGTGTTCGGCGGCGTCGGAAACCTTCTCGGCACGCTGGTCGGGGCCACCTCGCTGGGCATCGCCAACAAGTTCCTGGAGGCCTGGTCCGGCGCGGTGCTGGCCAAGATACTCATCCTGGTGGCGGTCATCCTGTTCATTCAGAAGCGTCCGAGGGGGCTTTTCGCCCTCAAGGGCCGGGCCGCGGATGCGTGATGACGCCGCGTCGACAAGGTCTTTTCGAGCCCCTTTACGCCGATCGCGGCGGCCAGATCTTTCTTGGGATCCTCGCGCTCGCGGCGATCATCGTGCCGGCGTTCAACCTCATGGTCGCCGCCGATTCACCTTTGCATGTGCCGTCATGGCTGGTGGCGCTGTTGGGCAAGTATCTGTGTTTTGCGCTGCTGGCGCTGAGCGTCGATCTGGTATGGGGTTATTGCGGCATTCTGAGCCTTGGCCACGGCGCGTTCTTCGCCCTCGGTGGTTACGCCATGGGCATGCACATGATGCGCCAGATCGGCACGCGCGGCGTCTACGGCCATCCCGTGCTGCCCGATTTCATGGTGTTCCTGAACTGGAAGGAACTTCCCTGGTACTGGCACGGCTTCGACAGCTTCACGTTCGCCACCCTGATGGCGATGGCGGTGCCCGGCCTGCTCGCCTTTGTTTTCGGCTGGCTCACCTTCCGGTCGCGGGTGACCGGCGTCTATCTGTCGATCATCAGCCAGGCGATGACCTACGCCCTGATGCTCGCCTTTTTCCGTAACGACATGGGCTTCGGCGGCAATAACGGGCTGACCGATTTCAAGGATCTGCTCGGTTTTAATTTGCGTACCGACGGCATGCGCGCGGCGTTGTTTGCCTGTTCCGCCGTGGCGTTGGCGCTGGGCTATCTGATCTGCCGGTTCATCGCCGCCTCCAAGCTCGGGCGCGTTTTGATCGGCATTCGCGATGCCGAGGACCGCGTCCGCTTTCTCGGTTACCGGGTGGAGTACTACAAGCTCCTGGTTTTCACAGTTTCCGCCATGATGGCTGGCGTCGCCGGCGCTCTTTACGTGCCGCAGGTGGGTATCATCAACCCGGGCGAGTTCGCGCCGGCAAATTCCATCGAGATCGTGATCTGGGTCGCCATCGGCGGGCGGGGCTCGCTGCACGGCGCGGCGCTCGGCGCTATACTGGTCAATTACGGCAAGACCTATTTCACCGGCGCGTTGCCTGAAATATGGCTGTTCGTGCTCGGCGGGCTGTTCATCGCCGTCACCCTGTTCCTGCCCAAGGGGATCGTCGGCAGCATTCCCGCCTTTCCCGGGTTGTCGCGCATCACGACGCGCCCCGCGACGGGAGCCGCCGATGGCTGAAATCATCGGCGCGCGGGAAAACGATCCCGTCCTCTATCTCAACGGGGTCAGCGTCAGCTTCGACGGTTTCAAGGCGCTGAACGGGTTGAGCTTTTATGTCGACCCCGGCGAGATGCGCGCCATCATCGGCCCCAACGGCGCCGGCAAGACGACCATGATGGATGTGATCACCGGCAAGACCCGCCCCGACCAGGGCGAGGTCCTGTTCCGCGGCAAAATCGATCTGACCCGGCACGACGAGACCGCGATCGCGGAACTTGGCATCGGCCGCAAATTTCAAAAACCGTCGGTATTCGAAAATCACACCGTGTTCGAGAACCTGGAACTGGCGCTCAAGGCCGACCGCCGGGCCTTGGCGACACTGTTCTTTCGGATGTCGGGTGAGCAACGCGACCGTATTGACCAGGTGCTGGATATCATCGCCTTGTCACCGCGCCGGGACGCCATCGCGGGATCGTTGTCCCATGGCCAGAAGCAATGGCTGGAAATTGGCATGTTGCTGATGCAGGATCCGGACCTGCTGCTGGTCGATGAGCCGGTCGCGGGCATGACGGACGCCGAAACAGAGCAGACCGCCAATTTGCTGCGCGAAATTTCGCAACGCCACTCGGTGGTTGTGGTCGAACACGACATGGAATTCATTCGGAGGCTGGATACCCGCGTGACGGTGCTGCACGAAGGCTCGGTTCTGGCCGAGGGTTCGCTGGAAAACGTATCGAACAACGACCGCGTTATCGAAGTGTATCTCGGGCGCTAATGATCATGCTGCAAATTTCCGATTTGGATCTTTATTACGGCGCGAGCCAGGCGTTGCGCGGCGTCAGTCTGAGCGCCCGGATCGGCGCGGTGACTTGCGTTCTTGGGCGCAACGGCGTCGGCAAGACCAGCCTGCTGCGCGCCATCGTCGGTCATCAGCCGGTCCAGAGCGGCACTATCGAATGGGATGGCGCCGATATTACCGGCCGGGCGACGCCGAGGCGCGCGGCGGCGGGGATCGCCTTCGTTCCGCAGGGCCGGGAAATTTTTCCCCTGCTGACCGTGGAGGAAAACCTGAAGACCGGCTTCGCCGCCCTGCTCAGAAAGGAACGGTCCATTCCCGCGGAAATATTCGAGCTGTTCCCGGTGCTCAACGACATGTGGCGGCGGCGCGGCGGTGATCTTTCCGGCGGGCAGCAACAGCAACTCGCCATTGCCCGCGCCCTGGTGACGCGGCCGCGTCTGCTGTTGCTCGACGAGCCTACCGAGGGCATTCAGCCGTCGATCATCAAGGATATCGGCAATGTGATCCGAAGCCTCGCCGCGCGTGGCGACATGGCGATTCTCCTGGTCGAGCAGTATTTTGAATTCGCCCGCGATCTGGCCGACGATTACGTGGTGATGGATCGGGGAGAAATCGTGGTGTCGGGTGACGCCGCAACAATGGTCGAAGCAGATGTGCGCCGCCATCTCACGGTCTGATACGCTGTCCCCGCCGGTCGCGCCGGTGCGCCGCTGGGCCGACGGCGCGGCGGAAATAGGCCTGGTCCATCGCGACGGCCGGACGCGCCTGAGCCATCTCTATCAGTCCGATCCCTGCCGGGTGCTGTTTCCGCGCGTCGATGACGGCGGCCCGGTCGAGGCGGTGATCGTGACGACGTCGGGCGGAATCGTCGGCGGCGATCGCATCGGTATATCGCTGCGGGCCGGTGACCGCGCGGCGGCGACGATCGTCACCCAGGCGGCGGAGAAAATCTACCGCTCGGCCGGGGCCACGTCGGAGATTTCCATCGATATCGCCGCCGTCCCAGGCGCGGTGCTGGAATGGATGCCGCTCGAGACCATCCTGTTCGACCGGTCGCGCCTGCGCCGCAGCCTATGCATCGACGCCGCGCCGGGCGCGCGGGTGGTCGCCGGCGAGATCACCGTGTTCGGCCGTGGCGCCCATGGCGAACGCTACCGCCAGGGCCTGTTTCACGACGATTGGCGGGGCCGCCGAGGCGGACGCCGCGTGTGGGCCGACGCGATGCATCTAGACGGCGAGGCTGGCGCGGTGCTGGGGCGCGCGACGGCGTTCGGCGGCGCTACGGCCTGCGCCACTTTTGTTTATGTGGGTGACGATGCGGCGGCGGCGCTCGACATCGCCCGGTCGCTAATGGAACCCATCAATGGGTGTTGCCATTGCGCCGCGAGTCGCATGGGCGACGTCATGGTCGGCCGCTTCCTCGCGGCATCGCCCGCTGATCTGCGCGAGGCGTACCGACGGTTCTGGGGCGGATTCCGCGCGGCAACCCTCGGGCTATCCGGCACTGTTCCCCGCATCTGGGAAATTTAGGGAGGTCTTCGCATGCAACTGACACCACGGGAAAAGGACAAGTTGCTGGTCGCCATGGCCGCAAATGTGGCGCGCCGGCGATTGGAGCGCGGCGTCCAGCTCAATCACCCGGAAGCGGTGGCGCTGATCACCGACTTCGTGGTCGAGGGGGCGCGCGACGGCAGGCGGGTCGCCGAGCTGATGCGCGACGGCGCGACAGTGCTGAGCCGTGATCAGGTCATGGAGGGCGTGGCCGAGATGGTCCACGAGATCCAGGTCGAGGCGACGTTCCCCGATGGCACCAAGCTGGTGACCGTCCATCAGCCGATCCGCTAGGGAAGACGGATATGAAACCGGGAGAGATCATCACCGCCGAGGGCGATATCGAGCTGAACGTCGGACGCGAGACCATAGAATTAGAGGTCGCGAACACCGGCGACCGGCCGGTTCAGATCGGCTCACACTACCATTTCTTCGAGACCAACGAGGCACTGGCCTTCGATCGCGACGCGGCGCGCGGCTTCCGGCTCGATATTCCGGCCGGCACCGCGGTGCGGTTCGAGCCCGGCCAGACGCGCGGCGTGTGCCTGGTCGCCTATGCGGGCGCGCGCGTGATGTCGGGTTTCAACGCCCGCGTCAACGGCAAGCTGGAGGGCTGAGACCATGGCAAACCGCATTTCGCGGCCGGCCTATGCCGGCATGTACGGCCCCACCACCGGCGACCGTGTCCGTCTCGCCGACACCGAACTGTTCATCGAGGTCGACGACGACCGCACGATTTACGGCGAAGAGGTGAAGTTCGGCGGCGGCAAGGTCATTCGCGACGGTATGGGCCAGTCCCAGGCGAGTCGCGCCGACGGCGCCGTCGACACCGTGATCACCAACGCGCTGATCGTCGACCATGGCGGCATCTACAAGGCCGATATCGGCATTCGCGACGGCCGCATCGCCGCCATCGGCAAGGCCGGGAATCCGGATGTCCAGCCCGGCGTTGACATCGTCATCGGTCCCGGCACCGAGGCGATCGCCGGCGAAGGCAAGATCGTCACCGCCGGCGGGCTCGACGTACACATCCACTTTATCTGCCCGCAGCAGATCGACGATGCGCTCTATAGCGGCGTGACCACCATGATGGGCGGCGGCACGGGACCCGCAGCCGGCACCAACGCCACCACTTGTACACCTGGTCCGTGGCATATGGGACGCATGCTTCAGGCGGCCGAGGCTTTTCCGATGAATCTCGGGTTTTTCGGCAAGGGCAACGCCTCGACCCCGGCGGCCCTGGAGGAACAGGTCCGGGCCGGCGCCTGTGCGCTGAAACTGCACGAGGACTGGGGCACCACGCCCGCGGCCATCGACACCTGCCTCAATGTGGCCGACGATTACGACGTGCAGGTGCTTATTCACACCGACACGCTGAACGAATCGGGTTTCGTGGAAAATACCGTGGCAGCCTTCAAGGGCCGCACCATTCACGCCTTCCACACCGAAGGCGCCGGCGGCGGCCATGCGCCCGACATCATCAAGGTGTGCGGCGAATCCAATGTACTGCCGTCCTCGACCAACCCGACCCGGCCGTTCACGGTCAACACGGTGGACGAACATCTCTACATGCTGATGGTGTGCCACCATCTGGATCCGGAAATCCCGGAGGACGTGGCTTTCGCCGACAGCCGCATCCGGCGCGAGACCATCGCGGCCCAGGATATCCTGCACGACCTCGGCGCGTTCTCCATCATCGCGTCGGACAGCCAGGCCATGGGGCGGGTGGGCGAGGTGATTATCCGCACCTGGCAGACCGCGGACAAAATGAAGCGCCAGCGCGGGCGGCTGGCCGAGGAATCGGGAGAGAACGACAATTTGCGCGTTCGCCGCTATATCGCCAAATACACCATCAATCCGGCCATCGCCCAGGGGATCGCCGCCCATGTCGGCTCGGTGGAGCCCGGCAAGCTCGCCGATCTGGTGCTGTGGAATCCGGCGTTCTTCGGGGTCAAACCCGACGTGGTGCTTAAATGCGGCTCCATCGCCGCCGCGCCGATGGGTGATCCCAATGCCTCCATCCCGACGCCCCAGCCGGTCCATTACCGGCCCATGTTTGCGAGTTTCGGCGAATCTCTGCGCCGCAGTTCCGTGAGCTTCGTCAGCCAAGCCGCGCTCGACGACGGGATTGGTGAGGCTCTCGGCCTCGGCCGCGATCTGGTGGCGGTATCCGATACGAGAGGCGGCATCTCAAAGGCGTCCATGGTTCTCAACGACGCGACGCCGGTGATGGAGGTTGACCCCGAAACCTACGAGGTTCGGGCCGATGGGGAGCTTCTGACCTGCGAGCCGGCGAAGGTTCTGTCGCTCGCCCAACGCTACTTTCTGTTCTGATGCGCCGCGCGGTCGAATCGGTCGCGGCCGGAGAGTGGGCGAGCGACGGCGCGATCGGCACGGTCACGCTCGATTACGATCAGCGGCATCGACGACGCGTCAGCCTGACCACGGATTCGGGCGATCCGTTCCTGCTCGACCTGCCCCGCGCCACCGCGTTGCGCGACGGCGATGGGCTGAGGCTCGAAGATGGCGGCTACGTCACGGTGCGCTCGGCGCCGGAGGCGCTGGTGGAGATCACCTGCGACACGCCGGACGATCTGGTGCGCATCGCCTGGCATCTCGGCAATCGTCACTTGCCGACCCAATTGCTGGGCGAGCGGATCCTGATCCGCGATGACCATGTGATCGTCGAAATGCTACAGGGCCTCGGCGCGACGACGAAATCGATCCACGCGCCCTTTGACCCGGAAGGCGGCGCCTATGGTGGCCACCACCATGACGGATAGCGCATCTCTCTATCGTTTGCTGAGTTGGCTGTCGCCGGGTTATCCGGTGGGCGCGTTCTCCTACAGCCATGGGCTTGAGTACGAGGTGGAAACCGGCGCCGTGCGCGACGGCGACGATTTGGTCGAATGGATCGGGACGGTGCTGCTGTTCGGCACCGGTCGCATCGACGGCGTTCTGTTCCGGGAAATCCACGGTGCGGTAATGCGCGGCGACGGCGCGCACGTCGACGAGATGGCCGAACTTGGCGACGCGTTCCAGCCTTCGGCCGAGATCGCGCGCGAATCCCGCGCCCAGGGCGCCGCTTTTTTGGATGCGACGTCGGCCGCATGGCCGGCCCCCGGGGTTGACCGCCTCACCGGCGGCGCGGTCTATCCGGTCGCGGTCGCCCTTGCGTGCGCGGCGCACGGGATTGGCCTCGACGATGGGCTTGAAGCCTATTACCACGCCTTCGCCGCCAATCTAGTCTCGGCCGGGGTGCGGCTCATCCCGCTTGGCCAGACCGACGGCCAGCGCGCCCTTGCGGCACTGGAACCGGTGGTGACGGCGGCGCGCCAACAGGCTGAGACCATATCGGTCGAGGACATGGGATCGGCCGCGCCCATGCTCGACATCGGATCCATGCTCCACGAAACCCAGTATACGAGGTTGTTCCGCTCATGACCCGAAATCCCCATGGACCTCTCCGCGTCGGGATCGGCGGACCCGTCGGCTCCGGCAAGACCGCGTTGACCGATGCGCTGTGCAAGTCCATGCGCGACCGCTACGAAATCGCGGTGGTGACCAATGATATTTACACCCGCGAAGACGCCGAGTTTCTCACCCGCTCGGGCGCGTTGCCGCCGGAACGCATTGTCGGTGTCGAGACCGGCGGTTGTCCCCACACCGCCATACGCGAGGATGCCTCGATCAATCTCGCCGCGATCGCCGATCTCGATAACCGGTTCCCCGATCTCGATCTGCTGGTCATCGAATCGGGCGGCGACAATCTGGCGGCGACGTTCAGCCCCGAACTTGCCGACATCACTATTTACGTGATCGACGTTTCCGCAGGCGACAAGATTCCGCGCAAGGGCGGGCCAGGAATTACGCGTTCCGACCTTCTGGTCATCAACAAAATCGACCTGGCGCCACTGGTCGGCGCGGACCTCGGCGTTATGGACCGCGACGCGCGGCGCATGCGCGGCGAGCGGCCCTTCGTGTTTACCAATCTCAAGTCCGGGGAAGGACTGCCGAACGTCGTCGAATTCATCAAGAAGACCGGTGGACTCCTGCCTGCGTCGGCGGATTAGTTTGTGCATGAAACCGAAGTGGGCGATAGGATCGCGGTGATCCCACTCTGGGGAAAGCCGGCTGTATAACCAAGGTGTCTGGAGGGCATTGACACGTTAACCGGCGCGGTCAGCCGCAATGCGCCGTCACCTCGGTC
>CAZPMO010000133.1:0-6380 GCA_964587515.1 uncultured Rhodospirillaceae bacterium
TATAGGGCCCGCCGGCGGGCTCTCACAAGCGACCGGCCGGGAAGCTTTCTTCGGCGGTGCGCAATAGCTCATGGCCGTCGCCGACGCGGCGCGTGAAGCGCGTCTTGTTGAAATATTCCAGCACTTCGATTGCGAGATTGCGGCCGATGCCCGACTGATCCCGAAATCGGGCGGCGGTAATCAGCCCGTCCCCGGCGTCGACCGAAACATCTTCGGCGATCTCGGCGAGGCGGCGCAGCTCGTCCGGCAAATAGAACCGGTTCTTGCTGACCTGCGCCACGATTCCCAGCCGCGAGGCGCGCACCAGAAAACGCTCCACCTGCCTGGGGTCCATGCCAAGCTCGCCGGCCAGTTCGGAAACCGATATGGAACGTGGCCCGGCATTGCCCAGCACGGGCTCGACCCGGCGCCACATCTTCTCGTCGGCCGCGTTCAGGCGCGCCTCGTGCGTGGCCAGGCGGACACGCTGGCCGTCATGGACCACGATCCCATCGCGTCCCAATTCCGGCAGGATCGCCGCCAGGGTTTCGGGACGCAGACGCGCGTGGAGCCCGGATGCGAGGTTGCGTTCGGTCGCCCCGGCGGTGTCGGGATGGCGCCGGTGCCAGGTTTCCAGCGCCTGTCGGACATCCTCGCCCAGTGCGGTCCAATGCGCGGTCGAAAAGCCGATCCGGTGCTCCGCCGCCCCGACGACGCGCATGCCGGCGTCGCCCCACAGCGCATCGGCGCCTTCCGGTGTGAGGTTGCGGTTGAGCCGGACCCGTTCGAGATCAAGCCCGGCCGGCGCCTCTTCCAGCAGCCCGGTGAGCGCATCGGCCGCGTCCGGGGCTTCCATCGCGCGCAGATAGGCCATGCGTTCGGGCCGCGCGCGACCGCGGGTCGGCGGGAAGACATCGACCACCGTGCCGCCGCCCATGGTGCGCCGCGCCGACTGGTCGCGCAGGATCAGCCCGTCGCCATGCCACGCCCCGATTTCGTGGTCGAGCACAAGCTGCACCAGCGCGTTGCCGCCCGGCGGAATTTCCTTGTCCTCCAGGATCGCGACCCGGCCGGTGACGTCCGCGGCGCCGAGATGGACATGGACCGGGGTCCAGTGCGCCAACGGCCGGACCTCATCGGCGATGACCCGGATGCGCGCGTCGATCCGGCGCGCCGGGTTGTGCGCCGGCGGCGCGACGATCCAGTCGCCGCGCCCGACTGTCTCCCGGCTCACATCACCGGTGATATTGAGCGCGCAGCGGTCGCCCGCGACGCCGCGTTCGGCTTTGCGGTCCTGGGCGTGAATGCCGCGTACCCGGACCGGGGTCCCCGCCGGCGAGACCAGCAGCTGGTCGCCGACCGAGACCGTGCCCGAGAACACCGTGCCGGTGACCACCAGCCCGGCGCCGACCACCGTGAACCCACGATCGACCGCGAGCCGGAAATTGCCCGTCTGGTCGCGCGCCTCTATTTCGCGGGCGGTGGCCGACAGATGATCGCGCAATCCTTCGATTCCCTCGCCGGTCATGGCCGAAACCGGGAACACCGGCGCATCCGCCAGCGTGGTGCCGGCAAACTGCACCGCGATGTCTTCGAGCACCTCGTCAAGCCGCGCCGGCTCCACTCGGTCGATCTTGGTCAGCGCTATCGCGCCGCGCGCCACACCCAGCAGATCGAGGATCGCGAGATGTTCGGCCGTCTGCGGCATGGGACCGTCGTCGGCGGCGACGATGAACAGCACGAAATCGATGGCGGCGACGCCGCACAGCATGTTGCGGACGAATTTCTCGTGGCCCGGCACGTCCACGAAACCCAGCACGGGCCCGTCCTCGAGCGGCATATAGGCAAAGCCGAGATCGATGGTGAGGTTGCGTTCCTTTTCCTCGGGCAGGCGGTCCGTATCGACGCCGGTCAGCGCCTTGACCAGCAGCGTCTTGCCGTGATCCACATGGCCGGCGGTCGCGATGATCATGCGTCCAGACCTTCAAGCTGCGCGCGGAAGCCCGGCTCGTCCTCCAGGCAGCGCAGATCGAACAGCAATGCGCCGTCCTGGACGCGGCCGATCACCGGCGTGGGCAGCGCCGCGAAGCGCGCCGCCAGGCGTTTCAGCGCCGTGCCCGCGCCGCGCTTGCCGGTATTCGGCGTGATCGCGACGGCGCGGCTCGGCAGGATTTCCACCGGCAGTGCGCCCGAGCCGATCTGGCTTGAGCACGCGAGGATCCCCACCGATACGGTCTCGCCGAGGCGCGCCGCGATGGCCGGCGCGATACGTTCGGCCAGCGCCGCGATCTCGTCCTCGGCGCGGGCCAGCAGGCGCAGCGTCGGCACCCGCTCGGCCAGCCGGTCGGGATTGGCGTAGAGCGCGAAGATCGCGCCCAGCGCGGCGATGGTCATCTTGTCGACGCGCAGCGCGCGCTTCATGGGGTTGCGCTTGATGCGGCTGATCAGATCGGCCTTGCCGACGATCAGGCCCGCCTGCGGCCCGCCCAGCAGCTTGTCGCCGGAAAAGGTCACGATGTCGGCGCCGTCGGCGATGGCCTCGGCCGGCGTCGGCTCGTGCGGCAGACCGAAGCGGGCGAGGTCGACCAGCGTACCGCTGCCGAGATCGACCGCGAAGGGGATGCCGCGCTCGTGGCACAAAGCGGCGAGGTAGCGCTCCGGCACGGCGGCGGTGAAGCCCTGAATTTCGTAATTGCTGGTATGGACCGCCATCACCATGGCGGTGCGCGGACCGATGGCGGCCTCGAAATCACGCAGATGCGTGCGGTTCGTGGTGCCCACCTCGACCAGCTTGCAGCCGGCGCGCGACATGATGTCGGGCATGCGGAATGCGCCGCCGATCTCGATCAGCTCGCCGCGCGAGACCGGCACCTCCTTTTTCAGCGCCAGTGCGTTCAGCACAAGCAGCACGGCGGCGGCGTTGTTGTTGACCACGGTGGCGGCTTCCGCGCCGGTCAGCCGGCACAGCCAGTCTTCCAGATGGGAATCGCGGTCGCCGCGCCGCGCCGCCTCGATATCATATTCCAGGTTGCTGGCGCCGGTCGCCACGGCGGCCACCGCGGCCATTGCCTCCTCGGGCAGGATGGCGCGGCCGAGATTGGTATGCAGCACCGTGCCGGTCAGGTTGAACACCGGGCGCAGCGACGGCGCGAGCCGCGCGCGGACGCGCTCGGCGATATCGGCGACGATTGCGTTTTCGTCGACCTCGGTCCCTTCCTTCGAGAGCCGTTTACGCAGATCGGCCAGCGACTCACGCGCGCACTCGACCACGATGGCGCGGCCATGGCGCGCGATTAGCGCCGCCGTCTCGGGCAGGCCCAACAGCCGGTCGGTCGCCGGGATCGCCGCCTGTCTGGGGCGCGCCTTACCCGGCATCGGGCGAAAGTTCGATTGTTGACCACATGGTTCGAATCTAGCACGCCCCGCAATTCCATGGAAACGCACGGTTTAGCGAGCTTCGGCGGCCGTGATAGGGTTGGACATGGACGCTTCATCTCTTTTCCACGGCGGCGATCTTTCGTGGGCGGCGGCGCGGTTCGGCGCGTCGGAGAAGCCGTGGCTCGATCTTTCGACCGGGATCAACCCGATTCCCTATCCGGTCGGCGAAATTCCGGCGGCCGCCTTCGAGCGGCTGCCCGACGCAAGCGCAATCGCGGACCTGTGTGCGGCGGCTGCCGCCTATTACGGCGCGCTGGATGCCCGCGTCGTCGTGGCCACGCCCGGCACGCAGATGCTGATCCAGACGCTGCCCCGGCTGCGCGCGCCCGGCCGCGTCGCGGTGCTGGGACCGACCTATGGCGAACACGCGGCGGCGTGGAAAGCCGCCGGCCACCAGGTCGAAATCATCGGCGAGCTTGATCGGGCCACTGACCGGGACGTGGTGGTGGTGACCAATCCCAATAATCCCGACGGTAAGGCCCATGATCCCGCCCGGCTCGCCGACCTGGCGCCCGCGCTCGCCGCGCGCGGCGGCTGGCTGGTGATCGACGAAGCGTTCGCCGATGTCGCGCCCGAACTCAGTCTGGCGGCGCGCGCCCATCGTCCGGGCATCATCGTGCTGCGCTCGTTCGGCAAGTTTTTCGGGCTGGCTGGCGTCCGGCTGGGGTTTGCCCTGGCCGAGCCGGCGCTGGCCCGACCGATCGGCGAGGCGCTCGGGCCGTGGGCGGTGTCCGGCCCGGCCATCGAAATCGCCACCCGCGCCTTCGCCGACCCCGGCTGGACGCGTGAGACGCGCCTCCGCCTCGCCCGCGCCGCCGCCGCGCTCGACGGCATTCTTACCGCTTCGGGGCTACACATCATCGGCGGCACGACACTGTTCCGATTGGTCGAAACCCCGGACGCGTCCGCATTGTTCGAGGCGCTGGGCCGGCGCGGCATTCTCGTGCGCCATTTTCCCGACCAGCCCGACCGGCTCCGCTTCGGCCTGCCCCCGGACGATGCGGCTCAGGCCCGGCTGGCCGATGCGTTGGCGGAGGAGCGTCAGGTCACGACGTAGACCTCGTCGCCCTTCACCTCGACGTCGTATTTCTTCAGTCGGAAGGTCTTGTCGGCGCTGGACAGGCCGTCTTCCATCTGGAATTCCCAGCCGTGCCAGGGGCAGACGATGTGCATGTGGTCGTGGTCGAAGCGCGTGCCCAGGCGGGTCTTGTCGTCGGCGATGATCGCTTCGACCTTGGCCATGGTCAGCCCTTCGCAGGCCGGGCCGCCCTGATGCGGGCAAAAATTCTGATAGGCGTACCAGTCGCCCTTGACCAGATAGACGCCGATCTCGCCCGCGCCGTTGGCGACGATCTTCTTGTCGCCGTCATCGAACTCGTCGGTCTTGCCGACCAGGATTTTCTTCTTCGCCATTTCTAAGCCATCGGTTGGTAATCGGGATAGCGCTCGGAGACGTCGATGTTGAACACCTTGCGGGCGTTCTCGCCCAGGATGTTGCGCTTGGCCTTCTCGTCCAGGAACGGCAAATCGTAGATCACGCTCGGCAGTTCCATGTCCCAGTGCGGATAATCGGACCCGAACAGAAGCTGGGTCTCGGCGTTGATCACCTTGAAGGTGGATTCCAGCAGCGACAGGTCGTTGGGCACCTCCATGGGCTGGGTGGTGTAGTACATGTCCTGGATGTACTCGCTGGGCAGTTTCTTGAGCATGGGAACTTCGGAAGAGCGCATGCGGTAGTCGCTGTCGAGGCGTTGCGCCACCCACGGCACCCAGGCGAGACCGGATTCGGTCCACACCACCTTGAGCTTGGGAAAGCGCTCGTTCATGCCGTTGCAGATCCAATTGCAGAGATGCAGCACGTTGAACAGCGTGAAGCCCAGCGCATGCATCACGATGAACGGCTCGCCCGCCGACATGAACGGATCGTTGGGGTTGAACCCGCTGTGGAAGGTCAGCGGCTTGCCGCTCTCCTCGATCAGCGAATAGAGCTTCATGTAGGCGTTGTCGTGCACCCGGTTGTAGCGGACGCTGCCCACATGGAAGCCGGCCACGCGCGGATCGTCGCCGAATTCCTCGGCCAGCTTATAGGCCTCGTCGGGGTTGCCGAAGGGAAGCTGCAGCAACACCCTGACCCGCGATCCCTTGACCGCGATTTTTTCCATCAGCCAGCGCGAATAGGCGCGGCATAGAGCCACTTCCATATCGGGCTTGGCCAGCCCCACCGACAGCAGTCCGGTCGGGTAGAGCACCGAATAATCGGTGCCCATGGCGTCCATGAAGCGGTTGGTGAGGTGGATGTCGCGATGCGTGCCGTCGGCGGGAGTCTGTTCCAGCGGGCGCAGCGGATAGCGCGTGATGCGGCCGCCCATGGGCTGCAACGTGCCGCGCCCGGTGGACAGCAGGCCTGGATTCGACAGCGCCAGGTGGTGCAGCACCTCGTCGTCTATGTACTCGGCGATCTCGACGTTGGATTCGGATTCGTAGTGATGCGCGTCGGCGTCGATGATGGGAAATTCGTCGAACCCGCGCGCGTCGCGTATACGCGCCGCCTGGACCAGCATTTTATCGGTGCTGTAGCCGTCGATGACTTCCTTCCGCAGCGGATCGCTTGTCGGCAGTTCCATGGATCATCCCCTTTTCGACGTTGCCACGCCGATCACCGCACCGTCCGCGCTCGATGTCACTGATCCATGTCAGTCGAGCCGGCCTGCGGTGTAGTTGGGGGACTTGTCAGGTCAGCGGGACCGTAAGGGGGTTGTATGAATAGAGCCAGGCGTTGCGGTCGGCGCCTTCGTCGCGCTTGGCGAACGACGCCCTGATTTTTTCGACCGAATCCAGGTGGAACAGCGCGCGGTTGGCGGTCGATTGGTTCACGACGCGTGTCGTGCGCTCTATGCGATTGCGCTGATAAAGCTGAAGCGCCTCGGCGATCGATCCCGCCTGATCGAGCGCGCGGGTCAGCA
>CAZPMO010000133.1:6390-13413 GCA_964587515.1 uncultured Rhodospirillaceae bacterium
GTCGGGTGCGCCGCGTCGCCCAGGATCGTCACGCGCGGCGTGCTCCAGTTCGCGATCGCCGGCCGGTTGTGCAGCGACCAGCGGAAGCACTGATCGCGGTCGGCGGCGTCGATGATGGTCTGGATATCGGCATGCCAGCCCTCGAAGTCGGCCTTCAGATTCTCCCACGGGAACCGGGCGGTCCACGATTCCTCCGAAACGTCGTCGGTTTCCACGATCCCGACGAAATTCAACAGCGCGCCGGCGCGCAGGAAATACGACACCACGTGCCCGCCCGGCCCCATCCACACCGACATCACCCGGTCCATGAAGTTCTCCGGCAGGCGTTCTATCGGAAGCGTCAGGCGCCATGCGGCATCACCGGTATAGGTGGCCGGCACGTCGCCGGCGATCTGCCGGCGGACGACCGATTTGAGCCCATCGCCGCCGATCAGCAGGTCGCCGCGCGCCGATGCGCCGTCGGCGAAGCGGAGCACGACGCCGTCATCGTCCTCCTCGAAATCGACGGCCTGGTGATTCAGCCGGATCACGTCGGACTTAAGCTCGCGCGCCTTTGCGGCGAGCAGATCGTGAATGTCGGCCCGGTGCATCTGATAATAGGGCGCGCCATGCAGCCTTTCATGCTCATCGGACAACGCGAAACGGTTGATTTCCTCGCCGGTGTCGTGAAGCCGGAAAACATACGCGCCGGGTTTCACGCCGATCTTGGCGACGGCGGGGCCGAGACCGAGATGGTTGAGCACGTGTCCGGCGTTGGCGCTCATCTGAATGCCGGCGCCGACCTCGGCAAGCTCGGGGGCCTGCTCGAAAATCGTGACGTCGTGGCCCGCCATCAGCAGGTTCGAGGCCGCCGTCAATCCGCCAATTCCGGCGCCGGCGATAAGAATGTTTCTACGCGTCACGCTGCGCTACTCCCCGTATCCTCGTTGCACTGTCGCGGGGAGGAGATAATTACTTTTTCTTATCTCCGCAATCCTTATCGGAGAGGTTTAATTTTCGGTCCACTATCAAGATACGGCCGCCGACAGGACATAGACCGCCATGACGATGACCGCGATTGACCCAACCGTATAAAATGTCGCGCGAAGCTCATGGCTCTGCTTGGTGGCGTATGCGAAAAAATGGGCGAGGCGCGCGCCGACGAAACCGTATATCAGCACATTGGCCAGCAGGGCCGACGGCCCGGCGATCACGAACAGAAACCCGCAGGCCAGAAATGCCGGTATGTTCTCCAGATCGTTGCGATGCATCCGGCGCGACCGGTCCACATAGTCGTTGAGTTCGAGTTGTTCCGCTCGTGGGTTTCGGTTGATCAGCCCCGGCTGGAGATCCTCGGGGCTCGCCCAGCCGCCGTTGATTTTCAGCATTCTGTATACCGTCATCCAACCCTGGCCCATGAGCTTCAGGATCATGATCGCCGCCGCAATCATGTAGGTGACGAACACCGGGTTATCGATGGTCAATGCGGTCATTGTGCTACCTCGAATCAGTAAAATTCATGAAACAATGTGTTTCTCGAAAATCAATATACTCAATAATTTTGCTTGTCAACTTTCGTGAAATAGTGTGTATCACGAATATGGTGAAACGCTCATATCAACTCAGGCGACGCGCCGAGAGCCAGGATCGGACCCGGCAAAAAATCATCGACGCGGCGATCGACATGCACCAGGCCAAGGGGCTCGCGGCCACGACCATGCGCGACATCGCGGAGCACGCGAAGGTGGGAAAGGTCACGGTGTATCGCTACTTCCCGGACGAGGCGGCCCTGGTTGGCGCGTGCAGCGGGCAGTATTTTCAGCGCCATCCGTTTCCCGACCCGGAAGATTGGCGAAGCATCCGGGATCCGTCCGAACGGTTGCGCCGGGGCCTGCGCGATACCTACGCCTATCACCGGACGACCGAACCCATGATGACCCGGGTCCTCGCCGAAGCGCGCGATCTTCCGGTGACGGCACCCTATCACGCACATTGGGCGCGCTGCGTCGATGTGCTCGCTTCCGCCTGGCCGGCCCCGGTGCGCCGCAAGGCGCCGCTGAAGGCTTCATTGGCGCTCGCGCTCAGCTTCGATACGTGGCGCCTGCTTGTCCGCACGCAGGGCCTCCGCGACGACCAGGCGATCGACCTGATGATGCGGATCGCGCCCTAGGCTCGTCAGATCTGATTGCCGCGCGGTGTGCGGTCGATGTGGGGCAGCATTTCCTCGGCGATCTTGCGCATCATGCCGAGCTGGTCCGAAGACGCGATGACGAGCTGGAAGACGGTGACGCCGAGATCGATGTAACGGTTAATCTTGTCGGCCATTTCCTTGCCGGTGCCCGATAGCGCCCAGCGGTCGACCAGGTCGGGCGACGCCTTGTCCCGGCCCGGCGGCGGGCCGTGGAAATCGGTCAGCTGGTTTTGCACGCCTTCCCACGCAATTCGGGAATCATCGTCGCAATTGGCGAACCAGTTCATGCCCATGACGCGCGGCGCGCCATAGGCGGCGCCCGACCCGGGTCCCTTGCCGGCGTCCTCGGCGATGTTTTGAACGTCGGCCCAAATCTCGCCGTACTCGTCCGGCGTCGGGTGGACGGCGAGCCAGCCATCGCCCTGCTCGGCGATCACACGGCGGATCTTGGGACCCATCATCAGCTTGCCGGCGAGTTCCTCGCTCCAGGTGTAGTGGTGCGCCCCGACGCCGTCGATCGGGACGTAGATGCCGCCGCCGACCAGGATAGGCGGCTTCTCGGTCGGGCGCGCGATGCCCAGCGTCATCGGCCCGAACTTGTAGAACTCACCGTCATAGGGAAACTTGTCCTCGGTCCACAGCCGGTTCATCACGTCGAGGCATTCGGCGAACAAGGCGGTGCGCCGATTGAAGAACTGTTCGGGGTTCAGGGCGTCCTTGTCGGCGCCGCGCACCGCGGCGAGGGCGTCGAACTGTCGCTTGTAGATGGTGTTTTTGCCGGCGCCGGTGCCGGCGCCCAGGATGGCGCGGCCCTGGGAAACTTCCCACAATGTCGCCCATTGCTGGGCCACGTGGATCGGGTTGCGAATTTGCGGAATAAGAATCCCGGTACACAGCTTTATCCGGCTGGTCTGCGCGGCGGCGGCGGTCAGCGCGCCGATCGGACAATAGGCCGCCGTGGTCCGCCGCCCGCCCAGCGCGTCGTGGACCCAGACCGCGTCGAATCCCATGGCCTCGGCTTCGCGCGCGGCGTGCAGCAGCTGGGGCAAATCATAAGACCGGCCGGTTATCCCCATGGTGTTGTTGATCGACGATCCGATGATGATCTCGTTTCCCAGCGCCATCCAACTATCTCCTCTATTGATTTCTTTTGCTCAGTCGGCGAATTCGCGCCGCCGCAGTTCGGAACGAAGCACCTTGCCGGTCAGCCCCTTGGGCAGCGCCTCGACGAATTCGACCTTGCGCGGATACATGTAGGGCGGGCCGTTGGCCTTGAAATAATCCTGGATCTCGCCCACCAGGCCGTCGCCCGCCGCATGGCCGTCGGCCAGCACCACGAACGCCTTGACCACCGCCGCGCGCTCACCGCTTTCGTCCGGCGACGGCACGCAGGCGCATTCACTCACCGCGTGATGGCGCACCAGCACCTGCTCCACGTCGGTGGGCGCCACGTTGAAGCCGCCGGTCACGATCATCTCATCGGCGCGGGCCACGAAGTGGATATAACCCTCGTCGTCCATCCAAACCGTGTCCTTGGCGATGTTCCAGCCGTCGCGCACCATCTCGGTCTGCACCTCGCGCGGGCTCCAATAGACCGTCGCCGAGGGGCCGCGCGAGCACAGCAACCCGTGTTCACCGGCCGGCATCTCGGCGAAAGTCTCGGGATCGCGCACGGTGACCTCGTAGCCCGGGATGGCGCGGCCCAACACGCCGGTGCGCGGCGCATCGATTCCGTGACGGTAGCCGATATAGATGTGGAACATCTCGGTCGAGCCGATGAACTGCTCCAGCGCCAGCCCGGTGGTTTCGCGCCAAGCGTCTTCGAGATCGGGATAGAGCGGCTCGCCGCCGATCAGCGTCATGCGCAGGCTGGAAAGCCGCTTGCCGCTGTCGCGCAGATACCCCAGCAGGCGGTTGTAATAAGTCGGCACGCCGACAAACACCGTCGCCCCGTGCCGCTCGACCAGATCGGCGTATACCTCCACCGACTTGTCGGCGGTCATCACCGAGGCCGCGCCGAAGCGCAATGCGTAATATATGAAAAACGCCGCGCCCATGGTGAACGGCAGCGACGGCGGTCCCGCGAATACGTCGTCGGGCCGGGTGCCGATGCAAAAGCGGCTGTAGGTGTCGGCCGAGGCCATCAAATCGCGGTGGCAATGCACCGTTCCCTTGGGCCGGCCGGTGGTGCCCGAGGTATAGGCGATCAGCGCCAGATCATCGGCATCGGTGTCGGCGAACGGCGTCCCGGGCGCGTCTTCGGGCAGGCATTGGGCGAGCGAGGTGAAACGGCCGGTGGGATCGTCCGGCGCCACCAGGACGGTGGCGAGTGCGGGGCATGCGTCGGCCACCGGTATCAGATCGGCTGCGAACTCGGCCGCCGCCAGCGCCGTCCGTGCGCCGGTGTCGTCGACCCGGTAGATCAAATCATCGGTGCGAAGCTGCACGAAAGTCGGCACCGCGACGGCGCCGATCGCCTGCACCGCGAGCACCGCGATCATCAGGTCGGGGGTGTCCGCGAAACGCAGGATCACCCGGTCGCCAGCCGCTACGCCCTTGGTCCGGAGCGCCACCGCCCAGCGCCCGACCTCGCGGTAGAGCGCGTCATAGGTGATCGCTCTCCCGTCGAAGAACATCGCCGGACGGGCGCCCCAGCCGCCGTCCCGCGCCGCATCCGCCAGGGCGCGCACCACGTTGAAGCGCGCCGGATAGAGCAGTTCGGGCAGCGCGAACATGCGCGCCGGCTGGCCCGCCGGATCTTCGATCAGGTCGAACTTGTTCATGCGTCGACGCTTGTTTCCCTGAACCGGAAGTTTCCGGGTGATTTCTAAAGACCGTCAATGAAAGCGCGATCCCCGGTAGAAGTCTATGGCTTATACGCCGCGTCCTGTTTGCGTAACCGCCAATACATGAACAGGGACAAGCCCAGAATGATTCCCATGGAGGCAACAAGCAGGCCGTCCGGGGCGCTGATCTTCGCCGACGCCGCGCCCATGGCCGTCAGGACGACGAAGTTATGAAATCCGTGCAGGAGGAAGGGCGCGCACAAAGCGAGGCCGACCATCATGCCCCGCCGGTTCGGCAAGCTCGCGGCGATGGCCAGCAGGCCGCCCATGATCGCGCCGAACGCGATGTGAAGGGGCGCGGTGGTCGCCGATTTCACGATCAGAACCTCGATGCCGCCGCTATAGGCGTATACGGCGTTTTCGAACGCCGAAAATCCGAGCGAGACCACGACGCCGAAGATCAGGCCGTTCATCGGCCGCGAGAACATTCCACGCTTCAGGCAATAAAAATACAGCACGCAGAACCGCCCCAGCTCTTCCGGCGCCGCCGCGACAAGAAATGCCGTCACGATTGCCGGAGATCCTGCGTCACTTGAACCGGGAAGCGCGCCCGGGACAACAAACCCGATGAGCAAAGCCCCGACCGCGACCAGCGCGCCAAGTCCTGCTGTATTCCATAGTTTTCCGGTACAGGGTCGATTGCGGCGGCTGCGCGTGAAGCCCCAGACGAACAGGATGGCGGGCAAGACCGCCAAAGCCGAGATCGCCGCGCACATGCGGGGGCTCGACGATGGCAGCCTCAATCCGCGTCCGGTGGCGATGTCCTGGCGGGCGGCCCGGATATGCCATGTGGCGGACTTGGCGAGATTCTGCGGCACGCCCCGGCCACGCGAATACATGACGCCGAGATTGAATTGCGCATCGGCGTTCCCTTGCTCGGCGGCGCGGCGGATCCATAAAGCGGCCTTCGCCTCATCCTTGGAAACCCCGCGACCCTCGGCGTACATCAGGCCCAGATTGTTCTGGGCGACGGCATATCCCTGCCGCGCCGCGGCGTGGTACCAGTCGACGGCGATGGTGTCGTTTCGGGCGACGCCTCGGGCTTGCGAATACATCAGGCCGAGATTGTTCTGCGCGGCCGCGTGGTCCCGGGCCGCGGCCTTCCGGAACCAGTCCATCGCCTTCACGTCATCGGCGGCGACGCCCCGGCCCTGCATGTACATGAGCCCGACATTGGTCTGCGCCACCGTCGAGCCAAGCTCGCCCGCGCGACGATACAGCTCGAAAGCGGCGGCGAAATCCTGTTCCACACCCCTGCCGATTTCATAAATGCTTCCAAGCTTGAGCTGAGCATCGATGTGATCGAGGTCGGCGGCCTTTCGGTACCACATCACGGCCGTGGCGTGATTTCGCGGAACGCCGCGTCCAACGTAATACAGGTTTCCCAGGTTGGTCCGCGCCACGGCGGAGCCGTTCCCGACCGCCCGGGTGAACCATTCGATCGCTTGCCCGTAATCCCTATTTACGCCATGGCCCCGCAGGTACATGCGCGCGAGATTGTTCTGCGCCGGCACGTTGCCTTGTTCGGCCGCCTTTCGATACCAGGCGACGGCGGATTTCAGGTTTCGCGCTATGCCGTTTCCGCCCGCATACAGGTTCCCGAGCGCCAGTTGCGCCATGGCATAGCCATGATCCGCGCTGGGCCTAAGGATTTCGATCGCGGCCCGGGAATCGCCCGCCTTTGTCAGAGCGCGCCCAAGCTGGTAGCGGAACCTCTGCGTTCGCGGAAAAGCGGCGACCGCGGCCCGGCACGCCGCTACCGCCGCGCGCGGCTCAAGGTCGCGCCAAATAACGCCGGGCGCCACCCGCCCGCCGTCCTTCGGTTGCGCCGCGAGCCGATCGCACTCATGGACGGCGGTACGCGCCACCACGGGTGGCGCGGAAACGAGGCAGAGCAGAACCGTGAGAAACAGCTTGGGACGCAAAATCGACATTGCTGAGCGGTCTTTCCGCTAGCTGTGGAGTCTCATAAGGTTGTTCACATCGAGCCCTGACCGGCTGATGGGT
>CAZPMO010000134.1:0-2273 GCA_964587515.1 uncultured Rhodospirillaceae bacterium
ACAAAATCCGCCGCGCGCCAGTCATTCCGGCCCACTTGGCTGAATACGGTGGGTTAACTTTGATGATTGTCCGGCCGTCCCCGTCTTTTTCCTCTTCATAAATGCCCCCCGCGAGGACACAGACCGCACGTGGAATGACCAACGAATGCATGACCGTTCGCGCTTCCCGATCCCACATCCAGTAGCCGGTTTCATCGTGAAAGACTTCGCCATCTGATTTGCGCTGGACGACTTGGCGATAATGAACGGCCGCCAGATTTTGCGAGTCCGCATTCGTTACACCGCCAACCGCGGAATATGTAATGGTTTCAAAATATTGATTTGTTTCCGCGCCGTCCGGTTCGGGCGCCACATCAACACCGTCATTTCCCTTCCACACGCCGATCAATTCAGCCAGCGGACCGAAATCTATTTCACTCTTTTCACACATTTGAATCTCGCTTTTAACGCGTGTACGGAAGAAAACCGCACCGGCTATCGCCCAGCCTCTAACGACGGGGTCGCGGATTTCCTCGTCTGTTCAATTGAACCAGGTTGTACATGGCCCGAACATTCGCCTTGATGAACATGTTGTAAGCGCCCCAGGATCGGTACTTGTCCATTGTCACCATGGCGACGACTTCGTCGGCGGATTTGCCCGCTCGCGCCAACTTCGTGACCTCGGCGCGGAGTTCTTCCACATACCCACGGAATGCGCGGACATCGGCCTTACCGCCCGATCTTCCATGTCCGGTCGAGAGAATATCGAAATCCATCGCCTCGACGCGCTTCATGGATTCGATCCAGTCGTCGAGATAGGTGTCAGGCAGGTCGCGAAACGCGATCGTCCTCACCGAAACGAAATCGACCACGTGAAGGACGCGTTCGGCCGGAAATCCGACGACAATCGAATTATCCGAATGATTTCGTCCCACGAACGTCAATTCCACCGTCCTGCCGCCAAGTTCCAAGGTCATCTGTTCCTTGAACGTGATATCCGGCACTGGCGTGGGTCGACTCTCCTCGATGATGTCGCGTTTCGCCTTGACGTGGCTGACGAAGATCGCCGTGTCAGCGAAAATCTCGCCACCCGAAATATGATCGGCGTGGTCGTGGCTGTAGATCACATATTTTACGGGCTGATTGAAACGTCTCCACAATTCCGCCTTCAACCAGGTCGATGCGCCCCTGTTGATGGGATCAACGAAAATGACCCCGTGCGGTGTCACCAGGAAGACGGAATTGTGGAAATTGTTCTTGAACTGGTAAACGTCGCCCGCGATGTTGGTGATCGATCGTTTGGCTGGTGGCCTGCGGACTGGAGCTGGCTGAGCCGAAGGTGTCGGCTTGACCACTGGTTGCGTTGGGGCCAATGGTGCCGGCTCCGCCTTTGTCGGAGCGGGTTGCCGCAGCTCCTGCAATCTCTGTTCAAGTTTCTTGTGTCCAAAAGCCGATAAAGGCTCGGATTGCACGAACAAGACGCAGATAGCCAAGCCTGCGACCGCGAAACTTCTCACCATGCTCCGGCGGATCGAACGAGAATGCTTCGACATCGTAACCCTCGGCCGCGTCGGCATGAGTGGGATCGTTGACGATCTCGAGCTTCGATTGAACCGCGGTGCCGAAGCCGCCGTCCCCAGAGCGAAGAGACTGTTCTGGAATGCCATCCAGGCAATGACGCTTGAGGACGTTCGAACGATATATGACGGGCCCAAAGACGCGGCGACCCAGTACTTCCGGGGCAAGATGTCCGGCCCGCTCGCCGGCGACATGCGACCAATCGTCGATCAGGAACTCGCCAACGTTGGAGCCATTCGGAGCTATGACCAGATGATGGGGCAGTACCGGGCCATCCCCTTCGTCCCCGACGTGAAGGCGGACCTGACCCAATATGTTCTGGAAAAAGCGATCGACGGCATCTTCTTGTATCTCGGGCGCGAGGAGGCCGCCATTCGCGAACACCCGGTCAAGCGGACGACGGCATTGCTGGAAAGAGTGTTCGGTAAGCGCTGAAAGCTCCAGAGCAAACAACGATCGAGACTTTATGTGTTGGCGAAGGGCGTTATCATCGAAGCCTCATGGGGCCCGATGGACTCCGCGCTGGACTGTTTATAAAATTGAGCAGCTGCAAGAATTATCGGAACAAGAAATGTCAGAAAAAGATCCGGTCGTGATCTCCGGCGGCGGCCCCGTGGCGATGGTGGTGGCGTTGGCGCTTTATCGCCAAGGCGTGCCGTTCATCGTGCTTGAGACCCTGCACGAACCTTTTATCGATCAGCGCGCGGCCTCGCATC
>CAZPMO010000134.1:2302-13323 GCA_964587515.1 uncultured Rhodospirillaceae bacterium
AGCTTGGCCTGGCCGAGCCCATGATCGAGCAAGGGCTGAAATCGCCGCTTTACCGCTTCCATGACCGGGTGACCCATGACGTGGTGGCGCAGTTCGATCTGGGAGATCTCAAGGACGAGCTCGAATTCCCTTACGTGGTTCAGTATGAGCAGTACAAGTTGGTGCGATTGATCCTCGCGCTGCATGGCGACAAACCGGAATTCGACGTCCGGTTTTCACACACCGTTACCGGATTTACCCAACACGACGATCATGTGGATGTGGCGGTGGAACGGGTCGACGGCTCCACCGAAACCATCCGGGCGTCCTATCTGGTGGGTTGCGACGGCGGCCGCTCCACGGTGCGCAAGGAAGCGGGCATCGACTTCGTCGGTTTCACCTATCCGGAAAAATTCATCAAGATCGGGACTTATTTCGACGTCATGGCGCACGACGACAGGATCGCCATCCGCAATTATTTCGCCCATCCCGAGGAATGGTGCAACCTGTTCAAGGTGCATGGCGAACCCGGAAAACCGCACATATGGCGTTTTGTCGTTCCCATGCGGGTGGACGAGACGGAAGAGGAGGCCAAAAGCGACGCGGCGATGCAGGCGCGGCTCAAGCGCTTCTTCCCGCGCGACCAGGATTACGAAATCGCCTACGCCAACGTCTATACGGTCAGCCAGCGCGTCGCGGAAACCTTCAACAAGGGACGGGTTCTGCTGGCCGGGGATTCGTCGCACGTGAACAACCCCATCGGCGGCATGGGCCTCAATGGCGGCATTCACGACGCGGTCAATCTGACGTCGAAACTGGCGCCGATCTGGAAAGGCGAGGCGTCCGCCGATCTGCTCGATCTCTATACGAGACAGCGCCACAAGGCATCGACCGATTTCACCCAGGCGCAAACGATCGCCAACAAGAAACAACTCGAGGAGCGCGATCCGGAAACCCGCAAGCAGCGCCTCGATGATCTGCGCCGGATCGGCGAGGACAAGGAAATGGCCCGCGCCTATATGCGCCGCGCCCAGCTTATCGACAGCGTCGAGGCCGCGGCGTCGGTTACCTGAGCGCGCGATCCGGGAAGCCGTCTAACGCCTACTCCGCCGCGACCGCGCCGGCCCGTTCCGCCTTGAACTTCTCGACCTCGTCCTCGACCACCGTGCCCTTGAAGAAATCGGGGTTCATGCCGGTGTGCATTTCGACCACGTTGCCGTATGTGAAATCGCGGAAATCGTTTTCCGTGATGTAGCCGTCGTCGACCATCTCATAGGCTTCGACCATGACCTTGGTCATGTCGGGCACGTCCCAGTGGCCGATATCGGAGCCGAGGATGGCGTTCAGCCGGGCACCGTAATGGTTGAGCTTGGTGTCGAAGGCGAGCGCGGTCATGCGATCGTCGGCCTCGGAGCCGAAATAAAAATTATTGTCGAAGATGGTGCGGATGTCCTCCGGCTTGGTGACGCCGGTCGGCGCGAAATCGTCCAGCTCCTCCGGCGGCACGAACAGGTTCGAATTGATCGACTGGTGGGGTTCCTTGCGGATGCGCTCGGGCGTGAGATAGTCGTTGCCGTATTTCTCGAACATTTCGACCAGCAGATCGACATCCAGCTTGGCGGGATCGAGATATTTGCTCAGCGCGTCGAGATTTCGTTTGCCCCAATATTCGAACATCGTGTTGTAGAGCGCCCCGGCCCATCCCGCGCCGCCTTCGAGGAAGGCGAATTTCAGGGTCGGGAAGCGTTTCGGCACGCCGCCGAAGAACAGCGCCCGGCAGAAATATTCGCTGCCCTGGCCGAAGCTGCCCAGCGAGTTGAAGACATAATTGCTCGGCGAGCCGTGCGACGAGCCGCGTCCCCGGAACGAGTTGTGGCAGCTCGGCGCGACGCCAAGCTCGACGCATTTCGCCCATACCGGGTCGAAGCTGTCGCCGACGTCGATGGCGGGCGATTCAGGTGCCATGGAGTATTTCGCCAGATGGGGCGCTTCGGCCACCACCTCGGGCGCCGGGCGATAGATCATGGCGTTCATCACGATCGCCTTAAGCCCCAGTTCGCCGATCGCGAAGTCGAGTTCCGCCAACGCCTCGTCGGGCTTGTGCATGGGGATCAACGCGACCGGGGTCAGCCGGTCGGAGACCTCCTTGAACATGTCGGCATAGAGCATGTTCATGGCCCGGTAGACCACCGAGCGAAGCTCATCGTCGCCGATCGCCAGCACGCTGAGCGCGTGGGTGCCGTAAATAATGCCGAAATCCATGCCGGCCTCGTCGAGGCGCGAGCGGTAAAGCTTCGGCAGCATCGCCGTCGCCCGGTCGATCGAGGCGGGACCCGAATTGCCGACCCAGGTCGCGCGCCGGCTCGCGCCGGTCTGATCGTTGCGCAGGATGTCCTCGTAACGCGCCGCGATTTCGGGGCCGCCCACCTGCTTCACGAAATCGAGCACGGCGAAACTGGTTTCCATCATATGCCCATCCGAATCGACGACCGGATGGTCGAGCTTGGCGCGAATATCCGCGCCGGTGACGCCGTTAGCGCTATGGCTGGTCATGGGTCGAACTCCCTCTTCTCTTTATTTATCCGCGGGCAGCAGTGCATTTTCGCGGTGGATTGTCATTGACTCAGATCAGTCTCGCCCCTTGCGCGCCGGGGCGCGACTGAATTCGTTGTTCGCGTCGACGAGCGTGGTCAGCAGCGTCATGATTCGGACGCGCTCTTCGGCTGGCAGCGGCGCGAGGAAACGGTCCTGGGCGCGCAGCGCGGACTCTTCCATTTCGATGGTAATGCGCGCGCCTTCCGGCGTCAGCGCGGCCAGCCGCGTGCGCCGATCCTTGGCCCCGGTCCGGCGCGTCACGATGCCCCGGTCTTCCAGCCGCGCCAGCACATCGGCGACGTTGGTGCGGTCTATCCCCGCCTCGCTGGCGATCGAAATCTGATCAAGCTCGGCGCGCCGGGCCAGCACCGTCATGACCGCGTACTGCATCGGCGTCAGCCTGTACTCGGCGCATTCGTCGAGGAACATGGCGACGTGAATCTGGTGCAGCCGGCGGATCAGATAGCCGGGACGGCTATCCAGCTCGGTGCGCGGTCCGACCCTTTGGCTTTCGCGCACCTCATCCATGTCCAAGTCCGTTCATCGGCGTTTCAGGTTATTGATCAGTATACTGCATAACTTTCGCCCAAAACGCAAGCGGCGCCGGTGACGCGCCGTTCATTCAAGCGGGTCATTCAAGCGGGTTACGCCACCGTGATAATTGCGCAAACCGCATCGCCCGATAGGATCGTTGAAGCGTACCCAACTGGGTGTCGACGGTCGGCGCGACGCGCCAAATCGAAAAGGCGGACGACATGAACAGCACTAAAATTCCGGATTATACCGGCGCGCCGAAGGCAATCATCGTCGGCGTCGCCGCGCAGATTCTTCTGGCGGGCTGGGCCTGGCCCGAAAGCGCGCGGGCGGCGGGACGACCGGAGCCCGACGCCGTATCCCCGGCTCTGAAGATCGGCCCGGTTGTCGACCGCTCGAAGAAAGACTATCCGTTCAGCGAACCGTCCCCGGTGCGCAGCCTGGATGGCAGCGGCAACAATCTCCTGGATCCCGCCATGGGCGCCGCGTACACCAATCTTCGACGCGTATTGCCGTCCGATTATAACGACGCCATCGCCGCGCTCGGCGGGGCGGACCGACCCGGCCCCCGGGAAATCAGTAATGCCGTGTGCGCCCAGGATGCGCCGAAATACAATCCGCGGGGCGCGACCAGCATGTTCTGGCAGTGGGGACAGTTCCTGGATCACGACATCGATCTGTCCGACGGCGTCGACCCGGCCGAGCGCGAGGACATTACGGTCCCGGTCGGCGATCCGTATTTCGATCCGGATGGAAAAGGCAAGGCGACGATTCCGTTCAACCGGTCGAACTACGACAAGCTGACCGGTACGCAGGCCGGCAATCCGCGTCAGCAGATCAACGAAATTTCCACTTGGATTGACGCGTCCAACGTCTATGGCTCCAACAACGAACGCGCGGCGGCGCTGCGAACCAACGACGGTACGGGACAACTCAAGACCAGCTCGGGAAACCTGTTGCCTTTCAATACTTTCCGTCTGCCCAATGCCGGCGGTCCCGGCCGGTCGTTGTTCCTGGCCGGCGACGTGCGGGCCAACGAGCAGGTTGGACTGACCGCCTTGCACACGCTGTTCGTCCGGGAACACAACCGGCTCGCAGCCCGGATTTCCACCGATTATCCCGACCTGAACGGTGACGAGATTTACCAGAAGGCGCGTCGGGTCGTCGGCGCTCAGATGCAAGTCATTACCTACAACGAATTCCTGCCGCTGCTGCTCGGCGCGAGCGCCTTGAAGCAGTACAAGGGCTACGATCCGAATTTGGATGCCCGGATCGCGAACGTGTTTTCAGCCGCGGCGTATCGCTTCGGACATTCCGCGCTTACCTCAAGGCTGTTGCGGCTCGACGCTGACGGCAACGAAATCGACGAGGGTCACCTGGCGCTTCGCGACGCGTTTTTCGACCCGGCGCGAATAACCGATGAAGGCGGCATCGATCCAGTGCTCAGGGGTCTGTCGGTCCAGGTCAGCCAGGCCATCGATCTGTTGGTGATCAACGACGTAAGGAATTTTCTATTCGGTGATCCCGAGCGCGGAGGATTTGATCTTGCTTCGCTGAATATCCAGCGTGGCCGCGATCATGGATTGCCGAGCTACAACGATGCACGCGCCGCACTCGGTTTGACGCGGGTCGGGCAATTCGTGGACATATCGTCGGATCCCGAAATTCAGTCGCGTCTCCAGGCGGTCTATAATTCCGTCGACGCGGTTGACGTGTGGGTCGGCGGGCTCGCGGAAGATCCACTGCCCAAGGCGCAGGTGGGAGAGCTGTTTTTCACCATCATCAAAAATCAGTTTGAAGCGCTCCGCGACGGCGACCGTTTCTGGTATGCGCTGACTCTGACCGACGATGAGATCCGGGAGGTCGAGGATACGCTCCTGTCCGACATCATCAGGCGCAACACGGAAATCGACGACGAAATTCCCGATAACGTATTTGGCGGCAGTCCGCCGTGGCACAGTGAATCGTCCTCGAAAAAATGACGCCCCGGCCGGGTTCGCCTTGGCGAATTGGCCGGGTGTTCATAGGAAGTAATCATTCAGGCCAATTGTTTGAACGCGTGAAAATTGGTTCAATGATACAGCGATCCAGATAAATGGGATTTCAGTGATTAAAGCAAACGACGACAGCAAAATTTGGTCAAACTCGAGCGTAGGAGCGGCAGCATGAGATTTGCGTTGATGCCCCAGACTTACGCGTGGGTCTGCATGCTGCTGGCCATTTCGATATTTTCGTTCCGTTTTGTCGAAATCGTGGGCTCCACGTACGCCTCTGGGCAGGAAGTGTTCGCCTTGATGCTGGTCATGCTTGGCGTCATCACCACGTCGGCTTCCTGGGCCTTCGGGTTTGTCATCGGTTTGTTTGTTGCGAAGTCCGCGAAACCCCGGCTGCGTTACAGACAGCTGAAGGATGATATCTAAAGACACGCGCCGCGGTCCGGCGCTCTCCAGACAATCGCCGGTCCTGACGGTGATCCGACAAATTCATATAATTATTGCAATTATCATTGTGAAATTTAAAAATTCATCTGCCACTGGTTTTTTTATTCCATATTGTGTAACACGTAAATTTTAATCTCTAATAGTAATTCAACAAAACTTGAATTTTGTAAGAATAAATCAAGTTGAGGATGTTTGACCACATCCAGATCGCCCACGGAATGAGCTGAAATTAGGGAGCGGAGCATGAGTGAGAACGAGAAAAACGAGTCGAAGAAACCGGGTTTGTGGGATGTTTCGCCGCTGTCGCCGCAATGGACGACGGCGTGCGTGTTTGTGCTGATCCTGTTCTTCACGGCCTCGATGTTTATCGGGCTGAATTGATTGTGCACTACTCGGCTTTCTGAGCCGCGGTGTCGAAATCGACGGTCTTCGGACCGCTGTTTTTCTTTGTGCGGGAATGTTCGCTGGTATTGTAGAAGCGAATAATCGCGACACCGTGGGGAGGGAAGCACATGGGCAACGTCGACAACGGCAAATCGCTTGAAGCACGCCTGCAGGCAATCGAAGACAGGCTCGAGATTTACAATCTGATCGCGTCTCATCCGCCGAGCGCGGATACCGGCGCCGATTACTACACCAGCGCCGTCTATACCGAAGACGGCGTCTTCGACCGCGGCGAAGGGCTGGTGGGCGCGGTCGGCAACGACGCGGTCGCCGCCATCACCCAGTCACCCGAGCACCAACAGGCGATCCAGAACGGCATCGGGCATTTCGCCGGATTGCCCTATATCGAGCTCGACGGCGATACGGCCTATGTCACGGCGTACCTGCAGATTCTCACCCCCGACACGCTTGCCGAGGAGCGCGAACTTCCCAATCACGGATCTTCAAGCGGGTTTTTCATCCACCGCTTCGTCGCCACCCGATGGACGCTCGCGCGGACGCACGAAGGGTGGAAGATCAAGATCAGGAAAATTCGGCCGCTTGACGGATCCAGCCCCGCCCGGGAAATTCTCGAACAGGCGCTGGCGGCCTATCGCCCGGCGCACTGAGGGGTTCTCTTAGGGGACCGGAATTATCGCGCGCCGTCGCGGCGCGCGTTCTGCGGCGCGGTGGATGACACGCCCGTTGACGGGCGGCGCAGCAGGTCGAGGATGCCGCCGGTCGCGGCGCGGGCGACGATAAAGGCAAGCTCGCCCCAGGCGCCGTTCAGCGCGCCCTCGGGCACCGCGTTGCGCTGTTTGAGATTGCCGATCTCGGTGCCGTCGGCGCGCAGGATCGACCAGATGATTTCGATGTCGCGGCGGCCACGCTCAATGCGGCCCAGCGCCACGCTGCCGGCAACAACAAGCGTGTCGTCGTTGATCTCGTCGATCACGTTGAGCCGCGCGCCGCGAAGCGCCGCCGCCATGGCGATCCTGAGCGCGCGTCGTCCGGCGCCCGGCGCGCCCGCCACCGGCACCACGTGCAACGAGCCGGGTGGCGGGCTGGCGTAACGCGGCGCGGGATCCTGCATCAGGGCGGCGATGCCCTTGGCGGAACGCGCCGCGTAACGGACGATCAGCGCCGGAGCGCCGTTTTCCCAGGCCGCGCGCCTGACCTTGCCGGAGACCGTGTGATTGCCGATCAGTCCGCCGCCGGCATCGACCAGATCCCATATCAAATCGATTTCAAGCCACTCCTCGCCCAGCGGGCGCGCCTTGGCGCGGGCCTGAAGGAATCGGCTGGCGCGGTTGCCGGACGACGTCCAGGCCGGGATGTTGCGTTCGAGCAGCGCCTTTGTCAGCGCGTCGGGGAAAGCGCGCGCGACGGCTTGCGGCGCGCCATCCACATCGAGGACCACGATGCCGGCGCGATCGGGCAGGCGCAGCAGCGGATTATGGCGCACGGATTCTTCCGGCGCGAAGGGATGCGGCATGGGCTGGCAGGCGGCGAGGAGCCCCGCGCACAGTATGATCGCGGCGTTTATCCTTAGAACGCGCATGTCGCGAGCATCCCCAGCAGGAATAGAACGACGAAGATAATGAGATAAGGCATGCAAGCCTATTTTACGAGAGCGATCGCCCTCATGGCGAGCGCCCGATGAGAGCGATCGCCGACAGGCCGCGACCGTAATCGTCCTCGCCTCGCAATGTCGCGCGGCGATAGCTGAAAAACGGCGCGTCGCGGGCGCAGGTGTCGAGCCCGCTTGCGGCGACCTCGCCAATACCGGACGCATCGAGGCGGCGGGCGACGAAACCCGCGAGATCGAAACGAAAATGCCCGTCGCGTTCGGCGTTCACGAAGAAATCGGCATTGGCCGGGTCGTCGGCCAGGAACGGCGCGGGAAATTCCGGACCCACCTCATACGAGGCCTGCGCGATGCAGGGGCCGATGGCGGCGTTGATGCGATCGCGCCGCGCTCCCAGCTTCTCCATTGCCTCGAGCGTGGTGGCCAGCACACCGGCCAGCGCGCCGCGCCAGCCGGCGTGCGCCGCGCCGATCACGCCGGCTTCCGCATCGGCGAACAGCACCGGCGCGCAGTCGGCGGTCAAGATGCCGAGCGCGATGCCGGACGCGCGGGTGACCATGGCGTCAGCGGGGGTGGGGTCCCGCCGGTCGTCGTCCCGGGCGACGACGCGCACATTGACGCCGTGCACCTGATAGGCGGTGACCAGCGCGTCGACCCGCAGGCTCAGCCGGCCCATGGCGCGTTCGCGGTTTTCCGCCACATGATCAGCATTATCGCTGGAGCCGAAGCCGCAATTGAGAGAGGCGTACAGGCCGCCGCTGACGCCGCCCTCGCGGGTGAAGAAGCCATGGGCCAGGCGGTCGGGCGCCTCAAGCGATGGCAGGGTGATCAACTTACCGCCGCCTCCTGTTCGAACCCGGCCGGGACCGCCATGTCCGGCGCGGTCAGCGCCAGCACCTTGAACAGGGTTCCCATTTCCGCGCTCCCGGCCAGGCGTCGGGCGTCGGCGCGCAATGTCTCGGCCCGCTCCGGCGTGGCGTCGCGTAACAGGCGTTGCAGCCGGACGCCCAGCCCGATGCGTTCCAGAAACAGACCTTGGGGCAGCGGGCCGTGTGCGGCGGCGCCCATGGCCGCCGCGTCTTCGGCCAGGGTCTGAAAATCAACATGGGCGGTGAGGTCGGTTTCTCCCGGCCGGGCGAGGGTTTCCGCGTAGCGATGATCGGCGACCGCCTGCAAAGACTCGCCCGGCGCGCTGCGTCCGGGTCCGTAATCGATGATCAGCGCCGCACCGCCGGTCGAGACCAGTCGCGCGCCGATGTCGCGGGCAAGCGTTCGCGCCGCGGGGGTCACTTCGCAGATGCCGCCGACCGGCGCGTCCCACATTGCCGTCGGGATGGGCGGGTCGGGCTCGACCGGTTCCGCCGCCGCTACGAAACACAGCCCGCCCCCGTTCGGCTCAAGCCCGACGCAACGGCGATGCCAGCCGTCGTCGGCCCGGACGAACTGCTCGACCGCCAGCGCGTCGAAAAATTCGTTGGCGATCAGCAGCAGCGGCAGATCCGAAACGCCGTCCAGCCGGTCGTGCCAGCGTGGCCCGTGGCGGCCAAGATTTTCCGACTGAATGCGCCGCAAGGTGGGGCTGGTCTCCACCAGATGCAGTTCCATCGCTTCCATGAATTCCGAGTCGGCGCGGGCCGCGCGCAACGCGTCCGCCATCAGCGTGCCGCGCCCGGGGCCCAGCTCGACAAACAAAAAATGTTTAGGCGCGCCCATCTGGCGCCACGCCACCACGCACCACAGCCCGATCAGTTCGCCGAACATCTGGCTGATTTCAGGCGCGGTGGTGAAATCGCCCGCCGCGCCCAGCGGATCGCGCGTCACGTAATAGCCGTCTTCCGGATCGCCCATCGCCATCGCCATATAATCCGCCACCGGGATCGGACCCTCGGCGCGGATGCGGCTGCGGATACGGCGTTCCAGCGGCGTCATGCGCGTCTGCCGGCGTAATGGATCAAATAAATTCCGATCAGCAGCAACGGCAGCGACAGCATCTGCCCCATGGTGGCGCCGGCGAACAGAAAGCCGAGATGGGCGTCGGGTTCCCGGAAGAACTCCACCACGATGCGCGCGATTCCATAGCCGCACAAAAAACAGCCGACCAGCAGGCCGGGCCTCTCCAGCGCCCGCGTGCGCGTGGCGATCCCGGCGAGGATGATGAACAGCACCAAACCTTCCAGCATCGCTTCGTAAAGCTGGCTCGGGTGCCTTGGCAAGGGTCCGCCATGCGGGAATACCATCGCCCAGGACACGGTGCTGGCGCGCCCGAACAGCTCGCCATTGATAAAATTCGCGATGCGGCCGAAGAACAACCCGATCGGCGCCGCGCAGACCACCAGATCGCCGACCGCCAGCCAGTTGATGTTGCGCCGCCACGCGAACAGCAGCACCGCCGCCGCCATGCCGAGAAGCCCGCCGTGAAAGGACATGCCGCCCTGCCACATGGCGAGCGCGGCCAGCGGATTTTCGAGGTAAAAACCGGGCCGGTAGAACAGTACGTAGCCGAACCGTCCGCCGAGTACGATGCCCAGCGTCGCCCAGACCACGAAATCGTCAAGGTCGCGGGCCGTCATCGCCTGCGGCGGGCGGCGGCTGAGATAGAGCATGTAGCGCCAGCCGCCCAGGATGCCGACAATATAGGCGAGCGCATACCAGCGGATGGCGAAGGGGCCGATCTGCACTATCACCGGATCGATGGCGGGGAAGGCTATCGCGAACATCGGCCCGGTTGGCTAGACATATGGATCGTCCGTCTCCAGGTAATCGCGCACATAGTTGCCCACGCCCTTTTCCAACTCGGTAAAGGGTTTCGCATAGCCCGCGGCGCGCAATCGCTCCATGCGCGCCTCGGTGAAATATTGGTATTGCCGGCGGATGTTCAAAGGCGTGTCCACGTAACGGATATCGGGCTCCTCGCGTCGCGCCGCGTAGACCGCGCGCGCGAGGTCGGCGAAGCTGCGCGCCTTGCCGGCGCCGACGTTGAACAGCCCGCTCACATGCGGCGTCTCATAGAGCCACAGCATCACATCGACGCAATCGCCGACCCAGACAAAATCGCGAAGCTGCCCGCCGTCCTGGTAATCGGGGTGGTGCGACCGGAACAGCACCGCCGCGCCGCCGCCCGCCACTTCGCGCCAGTTCTTCAGGGCAACGCTGATCTGGCCTTCCTTGTGATATTCGTTCGGGCCGTAAACGTTGAAGAATTTCAGTCCGGCCCATTGCGGCGGCGTCGATGCGCCGGCCGCCACCGTGCGCGCGACGGCCCGGTCGAACAGGTTCTTGCTCCAGCCATAGGGGTTGAGGGGGCGCAGCGCCGCCAGCGCTTTTTCGGACGCATCGTCGTCGAAACCGAGGCTGCCATCGCCATAGGTCGCCGCCGACGAGGCGTAGATCAGGCGCACCCCGTTGGTGGTGCACCAGGCCCACAGCTCGGCGGTGAAATGAAAATTGTTTTCGAGAATGAA